>DATCOD010000175.1:0-11973 GCA_036564905.1 Candidatus Limnocylindria bacterium | reverse complement strand
GTCTGGGCGTGATGTTCATGGCCCTCCTGCCGCTGGTCTTCTTCGCCGCATTCGGGAATGCGCAGGCGGCCATCGGCGCGGCGAGCGGGTCGTCGGCGGTCTGGATGCTGCTCACAGTCGTCCAGCTGCAGCGCCAGTGGTTGACCGTCGGGGCCTTTCGGAGCCGGTCGAATCTGATGTCGCTGCTCCTCGCGCTCTTCGCGGCCGCGCTCTTCGCGGCGAACGCGCTCACCCTGGACACCGCGTGGCCCTACGTCGCCGGGCTCTGCCTCGTCCTGCTCACCGCGGCGCTCGCGTTCCAGCGAATGATCGGGGTGCGGCGCTCCTAGAACGAGGCACTCGGCCGCAGGTCCTGTTCGTGTCTATTTGACACTTGAGCACTGTGCCAGTAGCGTGCGTCCATGGGACGGACCACGGTCGCCGTGAATGCGCAAGGCCGCATCACCCTGCCCGCTGCCGCGCGTCGCAGCCTCGGCTTGACCGAGGGCGCGCAGCTCGATGTCCGGCTCGAAGACAACGAGATCCGGCTTCGCCCCGCTCGGCTGGTGATCGCGGAGGACGCCTGGGCCTACACGCCGGAGTCGCTCGCGTCGATCAAACGGTCCCTGACCGACATCGCAGCCGGTCGGGTCTTCGCGATGACGACCGACGATCTGGAGCGCGGCCGGCGTCGGCCCGCCCGCAAGCGCTGAGCCATCGCGGACCTACCGACCCTCCGGTTCACCTCGGAGTTCCTGCAGTCGTTCGCCTCCTTCGGCAAGCCTGACCGAAAGCGGTTCACCAAGGCGCTCGAGCTGCTCGATACGAATGAACGCGACCCGTCGCTTCGCGTGCATCAGCTCACCGGAGGTCTGACCGGCTTCTGGTCGGCGAGCGCTTCCGATGAGCTCCGGCTCCTCTTCCTGCGTGGCCCGGCTGGCCAGAAGATCGTCGTGCGCTGCTCGCGCCACTACGCCTGATCGTTCTTCGCGGTCGCCGCTAACGCGCGGTGCGGGCCTTACGGCGCGACAGGATGTACCAGGCTGCCGCGATGATCATCAGGCCAACGAAGGCCGCGAGCATCGCCTCGAAGGTGCCGCTGTTCGCGTCGGGGTCCAGACCGGTCAGCTGCTCGAACCAATTCACTTAAAAGCCTCCCGCCGTCCGTTTCGCTATGGTCGCCACGCAGCCTAGCTGGGGAGGAACGACCATGCCGCCACGCTCCACCGCGCCGACCGGCATCTCACTCGATGGACTGGAGTGGCGACAGCTCGGGCCATTCCGTGGCGGGCGGGTCGAGGCCGTGGCCGGCGATCCGCGCGAGCGCAACACCTTCTACATGGGCTCCTGCGGCGGCGGCGTGTGGAAGACCACCGACGGCGGCGTCTACTGGCGCAACGTGAGCGACGGCTTCTTCAAGCGCGCCTCGGTCGGCGCGATCGCGGTCGCCGCATCCGACCCGAACGTCGTCTACGCGGGAATGGGCGAGGCCTGCATCCGTGGCAACGTCTCGCACGGTGACGGCGTCTACCGCTCGACCGACGGCGGCAAGACGTGGTCGCACCTCGGCCTCGAGAACACGCGCAACATCGGCCAGGTCCGGGTGCATCCGAACGACCCCGACACCGCGTTCGTCGCCGCGCTTGGCCACGCGCACGGACCGAATCCCGAGCGCGGCATCTTCCGTACGCGCGATGGCGGCAAGACCTGGAAGAAGGTCCTGTCGCGGGGCCCGAAGGCGGGGGGCATCGACCTGTCCATCGATCCGACGAATCCGCGCATCGTGTACGCGACGCTCTGGGAGGCCATTCGCCGACCGCATCAGATGATCAGCGGCGGCGACGGCAGCGGCATCTTCAAGTCGACCGACGGCGGCGACACCTGGGTCGAGCTCTCTCGCAACCGCGGGCTGCCGAAGGGCGTGCTCGGGAAGATCGGCATCGCCGTGTCGCCGGCCCGCTCCGATCGCGTCTTCGCACTCGTCGAGGCGACCGATGGCGGCGTGTTCCGCTCGGACGATGGAGGGGCGAGCTGGTCGAAGGGCTCCGAGGACCGCGAGCTGCGGCAGCGCGCCTGGTACTACACGCACATCTACGCCGACCCGCAGGACGCCGAGACCGCCTGGGTGCTGAACGTGGACGCCTGGCGATCGAGCGACGCGGGGAAGACCTTCACCCGCCAGACGATCCCGCACGGCGACAACCACGACATGTGGATCGATCCAAAGGACCCCCAGCGGATCATCGAAGGCAACGACGGCGGTGCGGTGATCTCGTTCAACGGCGGTGGGTCGTGGTCCTCGCTCTACAACCAGCCGACGGCGGAGTACTACCACATCACCGCCGACTCGCAGACCCCGTACCGGCTGTACGCGGCGCAGCAGGACAACTCGTCGATCTCGTCCCCGACCCGGGCGGCGCTCAGCGGGATCATGTGGCAGCACTGTTACGAGGTCGGTGGCGGAGAGGCGGGGCACATCGCGGTGCGGCCCGACGATCCGAACATCGTGTTCGCGGCCGACCACGCCGGCCTGCTCACGCGCTACGACCACCGGAGCGGGCAGGTCCGCGTGATCAACGTGTGGCCGGAAGCGACCAGCGGCATCGCGGCGAAGGACATCAAGTACCGCTTCAACTGGACCGCCCCGGTCGCCCTGTCGCCGCACGACCCCAACGTCCTGTACACGACGTCGCAGTACGTGCACCGCTCGCGGGACGAAGGCACGAGCTGGGACCGGATCAGCCCCGACCTGACCCGCAACGACCCGACCACGACCGGTGACTCGGGCGGGCCGATCACCCTCGACCAGACCGGCGCGGAGTACCACGCGACCGTGTTCGCCTTCGCGGAATCGCCGCTCGAGCCGGGTGTGCTCTGGGCCGGGAGCGACGACGGGCTCGTTCATGTGTCGCGCAACGGTGGAAAGAAGTGGACGAACGTCACGCCGCGGCTCATCGCGGCGCAGACGCTCGTCAGCATCATCGAGCCCGGTCAGCATGCCGCCGGGACCGCGTATGTGGCCGCGAACCGGTACAAGCACGACGACTTCAAGCCGTACCTCTACAAGACAACGGATTACGGACGCACGTGGTCGAAGATCACGGCCGGCATCGCCGCCGACGCGTTCGTGCGCGCCGTCCGCGAGGACCCCGAGGTCCCCGGGCTGCTCTACGCGGGCACCGAGGTCGGCCTGTATGTCTCGCTCGACGGCGGCGCGCACTGGAAGCGGTGGCAGGGCGAGTTCCTGCCGGTCGTGCCGATCCATGACCTCATCGTCAAGGACGGGGATCTCGCGCTCGCGACGCATGGTCGCTCGTTCTGGGTGTTCGACGACCTCTCGCCGCTTCGCGAGCTCGCGCGCAAGCGCGCGACCGGCCCGACCCGCCTGTTCACGCCGCGTCCGACCATCCGCTACAGGACCTACGGAGGGTTCGGGTCCAAGACCGAGCTCGCGCCGATGAAGAACTACCGCTTTCCGGGCGGCAGCATGTTCACCTCGATCGTCGAGGAACGGGCGAACGGCGACAAGGTCGAGACGAACCTCGATGCCGGCAAGAACCCGCCGGACGGCGTGATCGTCACGTACTTCCTCCGCGCCACGCCGAAGCACATCACGCTCACGTTCCTCGACGCGCGTGGTCGCGCGATCCGCTCGTACACGCAGCGGCCGGCGGACGCGGACCCGAAGGATAAGGAGCCGCGCGTGCCCGTCGAGCCCGGGATGAACCGGTTCGTCTGGGACCTGCGCTACCCGGACGCAGGGAAGATCGACAACGAGCCGCAGGTCATGGACCAGCTCGAGGGCGCGCTGAAGGGCGCCGTCGCGGCACCCGGCTCGTACACCGTGCGGCTCGACGCCGACGGCGAGAAGAGCGACGCGCGGTTCGAGATCCGCACGGACCCGCGCATCCGGGCGACGCAAGCGGACCTCGACGCGCAGTTCGCGCTCCGCACCAAGCTGCGCGACCTGCTCGATCGCGATCACAAGGCGGTGAACCGGCTGCGCGAGGCGCGCATGGATCCGCGGACGACGGCCCCGACGAAACGGACGCTGGACGCGATCGAGAGCCAGCTCATGCAACCCAAGGCGAAGAGCCGCCAGGACACCCTGAACTTCGGGGTCCGGCTGAATCACCGGATCGGCGCCCTCATCGGCGTGGTCGGCTCGGCCGACACGGTGCCGACGCGCCAGGCCGTCGAGCTCGCGACACAGCTCGAGGCGGAGCTCACGAAGCTCGAGAAACGGCTCGACGCGGCGATCGGCCGGCGCGGTGGGAGGCGGCCGCAGCGACGCTAGGGGCTAGTGCCCGGGTCCGCTCCCGTTGAGCAGGTTCCAGTAGATGAAGAACAGCAGCCCTGCGATGAGGACGACGCGGATGATCATCTCGGTGCGGCCCATCCTCATGCGGGTGCCGCCGCGAAGCGCGATGCCGACAGAAATGCGATCGGGTGCCTCGTCAGGCCCTCCAACGCGAGATCCGCCAGGATCTCGCCCATCACGCTCGCGAACTTGAATCCATGGCCGGAGCAGGCCGAGACGTAGGCCACCGGTCCGTCCAGGTCGACGATGAAGTGCTCGTCCGGCGTGACGGTGTACATGCAGATCTTGGTCATCCGCACCGGGCCGTTCGCGGCCGGAAGGCGCCGCCTGATGAACTCGCGGATCGGAGCCTCGTCGGCCGGGTGCGCGTCGCGATCGACCGTGTCCGGATCGGCCGGCGTGCCGGCACCGTGGGTCGCGATCTTCAATCCCTGGTCGGCCAGGTAAGGGAATCCGTAGCAGCCGTGACCCAGGCCGGAGTCGACGATGTACACCGGCAGCGCCGCGAGCGCCTCGCGCTCGGCGACGGGCTCGAACCAGAACAGCGGGACGCGCTTGACCTGGAGCAGCGGCGCGATCTGTGGCAGGAGCCGCGGGTTCCAGGCACCGGCGGCGATCACGAGCGTCGCCGCGCGGTACGTCCCGCGGTCGGTCGTGACGCGAACGCCGTCGCCATCGCGGGTCCACGCGGTGGCACGCTCCTCGAAGCGGAGATCGGCGCCATGCCGTTCCGCGAGCGCCAGATGCGCCGCGATCGCCTGCTCGGGCAGGAGATAGCCGGCGCTCGCTTCGGCGAGGCCCCACCAGTCCGGGTCGAATCGAAACAGCGGCAGCCGCGCGCGCAGCGCCGCGGGGTCGAGGAGCTCGTGCTCGAGGCCATGCTCCCGCGCGCTCCGCAGCGATCCGCCGACGAGCTCGCCGTCCCGCGGACCGACGTACACGCCGCCGGTCTGACGGAGCAGCTCCTCGCCGGTCGCGGCCTCGAGCTCGCGCCAGAGCGTCCACGCGCGCTTGAGCAGCGGGACGTAGTCCGGGTGCTCGTAATACGCGAGCCGGATGACGCGCGTGAGCCCGCCAGATGACCCATTCGTATGCCCGCGCGCGAACGCCTCCAGCCCAAGCACGCGCGCGCCGCGCATCGCGAGGTGGGCCGCCGCCGCGCCGCCATCGGCGCCGAGGCCGATGACGATCGCGTCATTAGGTCTTCGCGAACTCATCGAAGAACCGGCCGAGCGTCATCGCGGCCTTCGGCATGAGGTCCAGCCGCACGTTCTCATCCGGAGCGTGGACGCGCGCGTCGGGATGGCTGTACCCGATCGCGACCATCGGGAGCTTGTGCGGGTTGCAGACCTGGTACTGCGGCGCGGTGCCGGGGCTCGAGAAGAGCCGCAGCGGCTTCGACCCATAGACAGCCAGCGACGCGCGCTCCGCGGCATCGACGATCGGCGCGTCCACGGGGCCCCAGTACGGATGCTCGCTGCCCCAGTTCTTGATCTGGACATCGGTGAAGCCGCGCGCGTCGAGGTGCGCGCGCAGCTGCCGCTCGATCTTGTCCGGATCCTGGTCGGGCACGAGGCGCATGTCGATCTTCACATGGGCCTCGGCCGGCGTGATCGTCTTCGCGTCGTCGCCGGTCCAGCCCGACCAGATCCCGGCGATGTTGCAGGTCGGCGCGAACAGCTGGGCGACCTGCGCCTCCGGGCCGGTCTTGCCACCGACGAAGCGCGTCGCGCCGTAGATCGCCTTGAGCTTCGCCTCCTCGAACGGGATGGTCGCGAGATGCGCCAGCTGCTCTGCCGAGGGCTTGCGCACGTCGTCGTAGAACCCGTCGATCGTCACCGTGCCGTCGGGCTTGCGCATCGTGCCGAGCGCCTCGACCAGCCGCCACGCGGCGTTCTCGTACAGCGACGCGCCACCGGAGTGCGCGTCGTATCCGAGCGTGCGGACCGAGAGCTCTACGTAGAGGATCCCGCGTACGCCGCAGATGAGGGTCGGACGGTCCTGCGCGTCCAGGCCGCCACCCTCCTGGAGCGAGCCATCGCCCGCCGTGAGGTCCGGGCGCGCCTGGAGCATCGAGTTGAAATGCCGGCTCGACGACTCTTCCTCGCCCTCGACGAGGAACCGGATCTTGATCGGCAGCGGGCCGATCGCGTCCTGATAGGCCTCCGCGGCCTGGACGCGGATGAGGAACTGTCCTTTGTTATCCGAGACGCCGCGCGCGAAGAGCTTGTTGTCGCGGATCGTCGGCTCGTACGGCGGGGTCGTCCAGAGGTCGAGCGGCGCCGCCGGCTGCACGTCGTAATGCTGGACGCAGATCAGCGTGCGCTTCCCACTGCCCATCTCGCCCACGACGAGCGGCGCGACGCCGGGCTTCTCGATGATCTCGACCGTCGCGCCGGCCTTGCGCAGGCGATCGGCGGTCCAGGTCGCGCCGCGCCGGAGCTCCGGAAGCTGCGCGGTCTCGCACGGGATGCGGCAGTAGTCGCTGAGCTCCGCGGTCCACTGCTTCGTGCGATCCGCGACGAGCGTGTCGAACTTCTCGTAGGCCACGGCCATACCTCCGGCATTGCGTTCGCCGGACTTTACCCGGCGCTGCTCGCCCGTGCGCGGCGGCGCCGTCCGCGCACGTAGCGGAAGATGAAGAAGGCGACGATGACGACCGGTATCCCGATGACGATGTACTCGATGTACGCGCGCGGGACCAACCGCCGGACCGTCGGTCCGAACAGTGCCCCGAGGCCGGTCCAGAAGCTCCAATAGAGGATCCCCGCGCTGAACACACCGGCGGAGAACTCATGAAGCGGCACCTTCGCGGTGCCCCCGATGAGGGACATCGCGACGCGCAGCCCGGGGATGAGCCTGCCGAGGAAGATCGCGACGAAGCCCCGGTTCGCGATGCGCTTTTCCCACCGGTCGACCTGCTCCGGCTCGACGTCGATGAGCCGCGCGAGCCGGTGCGCCGCCGCGTCGCCGTATTTCCGCGTGAGCGCATAGGGGATGAGCGTGCCGAACGTCGAGGCGGCCGCGCAGGTGAGGACGACCAGCGCGAGGCTCACGAAGTCATGGCGCGCCCGGTCGCCGTAGAACATGATCACCAGGTCGCTCGGTGCCGGCAGCGGCACGCCGGCCTCCTCGATCGCCACGATGCCGAAGAGCACGACGTACTCGTGCTGCGCGACGATCGCGAGGACCGCGGCAATGCTGTCGCGGAAGAGCCGCAGGATCTGGTTCATGCCAGGAGGGCCCGCGCGGCGCGACCCGAAAGCTCGCGCCCGAGCTGAGCTGACATCCACCTGGTCGTGGCGGCGAGCTTCCGAATGTCGAGACCGGTCGCGATGCCCATGCCGTCGAGCATCCAGACGACGTCCTCGGTCGCGAGGTTGCCGCTCGCGTGCTTCGCGAACGGCGAGCCTCCGATGCCGCCGATGCTGGCGTCCACCACGGTGACCCCGAGCTCGATCGCGGTCAGGACGTTCGCGAGACCCTGGCCATAGGTGTCATGGAAATGGACGGCGATCCGCTCGATGGGGATCTTCGCGTCCCGGTGCGCCGCGAGGAGCGCGCGCACCTGCGTCGCGGTGCCGGCGCCGATCGTGTCGCCCAGCGAGAGCTCGTCCGCGCCGGCCGCGATGAAGCGCGCGCCGATCGTCGCGACGGCGGATGGGTCGGTCGGTCCGTCGTCGGGATCCGCGATGACCATCGAGATGTACGCCCGAACGCGGAGGCCTGTTGCCTTCGCATCCTTCAGGACCGCGAGCGCGGTCGACAGGGCCTCGTCGCGACCGTGGCGCAGGTTCTTCCTCGAGTAGCTTTCGCTCGCCGAGACGAAGACCGCGACCTCCGTGGCGCCGGCGGCGGTCGCGCGTTCGAGGCCTTTCGCGTTCGGCACGAGCACCGGGTACCGCACCCCCGGCCGGCGGGGGAGCCGGCGCATGAGCAGGTCGGCGTCCGCGAGCTGCGGGACGGCGCTCGGGCTCACGAACGAGGTCGCCTCGATCGCGGTGTGGCCCGCGTCGGCCAGGCGCTCGATGAGCTCGAGCTTCACTTCGGTGGGCAGCGTCCGCTCTTCGGCCTGGAGACCGTCGCGCGGGCTGACTTCGACGATCTGCACGCGTCGTGCGCTCATTCGTACATTGTCGGGGTAATGGAGTTCCAGGACGTTGTCCGCAAGCGGAGGATGGTCCGCACCTTCGTGGACCGTCCGATCGATCCCGAGGATCTCGAGCGCATCATCGCGAACGCGCAGCGCGCCCCATCGGCCGGTTTCAGCCAGGGCTGGGCGTTCCTTGTCCTCAACGGCAAGGAGGAGACCGAGCGGTACTGGAACACCACGATGTCGCCCGAGCGGCGCGCCGCGTTCGGCTGGAAAGGGATGTTCGACGCGGCCGCGCTCATCGTGTGCCTGTCGAACAAGCAGCAGTACTTGCGACGATACGCACTCGCGGACAAGGGCTGGGCTGACATGGATGAGAAGCGCTGGCCGGTCCCGTATTGGGACATCGACGCCGGGATGGCGGCCCTCCTCATCCTGCAGACCGCGGTGGACGCCGGGCTGGGCGCCGTGTTCTTCGGCATCTTCGATCAGGCCCGCTTCCGCGCCGGGTTCGGGATCCCGGACGAATACACCGCTGTCGGTACCATCGCGGTCGGACACAAGGCGCCGGCCGATCGACCGTCGCCCTCGTTGAAGATCGTCGGCAAAAAGCCCGCGTCCGAGGTCGTGCACCGGGGTCGCTGGTAGCGCGGAGGGAAAGACGATGAAGTGGATCACCCGCGAGCATCCGCACGTGGACCGCGTCGCTTGTCCCTGGCTCATCGAGCGGTTCATCGACCCGCAGGCCGAGTTCGTCTACGTGCCGGCCGACCAGGTAGTCGCGGAAGCGAAGAAGCAAGGCGCAACGCCGTACGACATCAAGGACGTCGAGCTCGGCCATCACGGCGCGGAGTGCAGCTTCGACGCGTTCGTGAAGAAGTACGCGCTCGGCTCGGATCCGGCGATGGTGTATTTGGCCAAAGTCATCCGCGGCGCCGACACCGCCGACAAGACCATCACGCCGGAGTCCGTCGGCGTCGAGGCACTGCTCGATGGGGTCCGCGCGCTGCACCACCCCGACGACCAGGCCCAGCGACTCGCGTCCTATCCGGTGCTCGATGCGTTGTACGCCTACTGCCGCGAGCGCTCCTCCTCCGGTGGCCGCACGTCGCGGAAGGTGACGTAGACCAGGCCGTCATAGGCGATCTTCAGCGCGCCGGCCAGGACGAACGGGAGCGCGAACGACCCGGCGGCGAACGCGAGACCGGTGATGAGCGGCGAGAACGCGCTCGAGGCCGTCCGCGCCACGTTCGTCAGTCCGGCGGTCGCGGTGCGCTCGTCGGGATCGACGACGGCCATCGTGTACGACTGGCGCGTCGGCACATCCATCTGCGAGATGCTCATCCGCATCAGGAACACCCCGACGGCGAGCGCCGCGGTCGGCATGATCGGCACGAGCATCAGCAGCACGTTCGACGGCAGGTGGCTGAAGACCATCGTGTTGAGCAGCCCGAACCGCGCGGCGAGCCAGCCCGCCGCGAGCAGCGAGACCCCTGAGAGCACGTTGACCGCGAAGAACAGGACCGCGAGCTGCGTGGGATCGAGGCCCCAACGGAGGTAGAACCAGTACGCGACGAGCGACTGCACGACGAGCGCACCCGCGAACGCGTCGAGCCCGAACAGGGCCGCCAGCTTCGCCACCGTCCGCCGCGAACGGTGGATCCCGATGAAGCGTCGCCGGCCATCGACGTGCGCGAGCTCGAGCTTGTCGCTGAGGCCCGCGAACAACGCGAGATTCGCCAGGCCGATGAGCCCGTACAGGACGAACAGCGGCCGGTACGCGTCCGCGCCGGAGAGCCCGAGCCGTTCGAACAGCCCGACCGACGCGGCGAAGAGCGCGCCGAGCGCGCCGCCGAACGTGGCGAGCGTGTTGTAGACCGCGAACAGCCAGGTCCGCCGCGCGTCCGGCGCGGTCTGGGGGAGCATCGCCTGGTCGATGGTCTGGAACACGCCGACCTCCGAGCTCGTGGCGCTGATCGTGCCGGTGAATCCGGCGAGGACGAGGACCGCGAAGCTGTCGGTGAGGGCGAACAGGAGTCCGCCGGCCACCATGAGGAGCGCCATCGTCGAGATCGTGCGGCGCCGGCCGTAGCGGTCCGCGAAGAGCGACCAGCCGACGGTCATGACCGCCGAGCCCGCGATCGCCGAGGTCAGCACGAGGCCGATCCGCGTGGGATCGAGGCCCAGGCGGTCCAGATACACGCCGAGGACGACGGCGAGGTACCCGTAGGCGAACGTTCGCAGCACCCGTGCGAGCAGGAGCCGCCTGCCGTCAGGCGAGATCCAGCTGAGCCACGTTCCGTCGGTAGGCTCGCGCCCGGGCTGGGTCATTCGTACATTGTCCGGAATATGACCTCCCAGGTCGCTTCCCGCGCCGGGGGCCGGTGATGGCGACCGAGCAACGCAAGCTCGTGAGCGTCGTCTTCGCCGATGTCGTGGGCTCGACCGCGTTCGGGTCCGACAACGATCCGGAGGCGGTGCGTTCGGTGATGGGGTCGTACTTCGAGCGGATGAAGGCGATCGCCGAGACCCATGGCGGCACGGTCGAGAAGTTCATCGGCGATGCCGTGATGGTCGTCTTCGGCGTACCGCTGCTGCACGACGACGACGCCGAGCGCGCCGTCCGCGCCGCGCTCGCGATGCGCGACGCGATGACCGACCTCAACGCCGAGCTCGGCGTATCGCTCGCGGCCCGCGTCGGGGTGAACAGTGGAGAGGCCGTCGCGGGCGGCGGCACGGACCGCCAGTTCCTCGTCACCGGCGATGCGGTGAACATCGCCGCGCGCCTCCAGCAGGGCGCCGACGGCGGTGAGGTGGTCGTCGGCCCGCTCACCGAGTCATTGACCCGCTCGGCCATCGAGTACGCGGCCCGCCCGCCGGTGAGCGCGAAGGGCAAGCCCGAGCCGATCAGGGCGTTCCGAGCGGTCCGGCCCCGCAGCGCGGTCCCGGAGCAGGCTCGCGGGCTCCCCGCGATGCGCGCGCAGCTGGTCGGCCGCCAGCGCGAGCTTCACTTATTGCTCGAGACCTTCGAGCGCGTGCGCGACGAACGGCGAGCGCACGTGTTCACGCTCGTGGGCAACGCCGGCATCGGCAAGTCGCGCCTGGTCGGCGAGGTGCTCGCGCGCGTCGCGGGCAGTGGGAGCGCGCGCGTGCTCCGGGGACGGTGCCTGCCGTACGGCGCCGGCATCACCTACTGGCCGCTCATGGAGATCGTCCGGAACGACGCGGAGATCAGCTCGGACGACGGCCGAGATCAAGCCCTCGCGAAGCTCGAGCGTCGGACCGGTGAGCTGCTCGGCGGCGACGCGGTCGCGGTGCGTGCGCGGCTCTCGGTGATGCTCGGTCTTCAACCGATCGACCAGGCGCTCGCGGAGGTGCCTGCGGCGGAGGTCGGGCGAGAGATCGCCTGGGGTATCCGTCACTACCTCGCGGCGATCGCGCGCGAGCCCACGGTGATCGTCGTCGACGACCTCCAGTGGGCGGAGCCGGCGGTGCTCGAGATCGTCGAAGGCCTGGCCGAGCGCGCCGAGGACGCCCCGCTGTTCTTGCTGTGCATCGCCCGGCCGCAGCTCCTCGAGTC
>DATCOD010000174.1:0-4571 GCA_036564905.1 Candidatus Limnocylindria bacterium | reverse complement strand
AGCGCTGCGGCCCCCTCCGTTCGGGGCGGGCGCTCTCTTTTTGTGGTCAATAGCTCTGCATGGGAGGACGCGCGCCGTTGGACGCCTTCGCCAACAACCCGCTGCTCTGGATCGTCCCGATCTCCGGCCTCATCGCCGTCGCCACGGCCGCGTACTTCGCGTACGACGTCCTCGGGTCCGACATCGGGACGCCCGAGATGCAGAACGTCGCCGGCGCGATCTACGAAGGCGCGGTGGCGTTCATCAAACGCCAGTACCGCACGATCGCGCTCCTGGCCCTTGGCGGCACGGTCGTCATCGCCGCCGTCATCTACCTCTTCGAGACCGCCCCGGGCGTCACCCCGACCGAGCTGGCGATCAAGACCGGAGTCGCGTTCCTCGTGGGCGCCGCGTGCTCGATGGCCTCCGGGATCGTCGGCATGTTCGTCGCCGTGAAGTCGAACCTCCGCACCGCGGCGGCCGCGCAGCACAGCGTGGCCGACGCCCTCCGCATCTCGCTTCGCGGCGGCGCCGTATCCGGCATCCTCGTGGTCGGCCTGTCGCTCATCGGCGTGTTCGTCATGTTCGTCGCCTACGGCGGCTTCGCCCATCCGGAACAGGCGCCGTTCACCATCGTCGGCTTCGGATTCGGCGCGTCATTCGTCGCGCTGTTCGCGCAGCTCGGAGGCGGTATCTACACGAAGGCCGCCGATGTCGGCTCCGACCTCGTCGGCAAGATCGAGGCGGGCATCCCGGAGGACGACCCGCGCAACGCGGGCGTCATCGCCGATCTCGTCGGCGACAACGTCGGCGACTGCGCCGGCCGTGGCGCGGACCTGTTCGAGTCGACGGCGGCCGAGAACATCGGCGCGATGATCCTCGGTGTCGCGATCTTCGCGGTGACCCACAACGTCGCGTGGATCCTGTTCCCGCTCGTCGTGCGCGGCTTCGGCCTCGTGGCCAGCGTCATCGGCATCTTCACCGTGCGCGGCAGCGAGACGCGCGACCCCATGGGCTCGCTCAACATCGGCTACTACATCACCGCCACGCTCTCGGCGCTCGGGATGGCCCTGGTGACGTATCTGATGCTCAACGAGAGGGGTGGCTGGTACTGGTTCTTCGGCGCGGGCCTCGTCGGCATCCTCACGAGCGTCGCGTTCGTGTTCATCACGCAGTACTACACGTCCGGCGCGTGGCGTCCGGTGAAGGAGATCGCGGAAGCGTCGAAGACCGGTCCCGCCACGACCATCATCTCCGGCCTCGCGGTCGGCTTCGAGACGACGTTCTCCTCGGTCATCACCATCGCGATCGCGCTGTTCCTGTCGCACTACTTCGGCCAGCGCTGGGGCGACGAGACCGGCCTGCCGCACGGCGGTATCTACGGCACGGCCGTCGCGACCATGGGCATGCTCATGAGCGCGGCATTCATCCTCGCGATGGACACCTTCGGCCCGATCACCGACAACGCCGGCGGCGTTGCCTCGATGTCCGGCGCGTCCCTTGAGACCCGCGAGCGCACCGACCGCCTCGACGCGGTGGGCAACACGACGAAGGCCCTGACCAAGGGCTACGCCGTTGCGTCAGCGGCCCTCGCGGCCTTCCTCCTGTTCTCCGCCTACCTCGACAAGGTCGCGCAGATCACGGGCAAGCCGTTCGACACCGTGAACCTCGCGAAGGTCGACGTCTTCATCGGCGGGCTCATCGGCGCGATGCTCGTCTACTTCTTCTCGTCGCTCGCGATCCGCGCGGTCGGCAAGTCGGCGAGCGCGATCATCGAAGAGGTCCGCCGGCAGTTCCGCGAGGACCCCGGCATCATGGCCGGCACCACCCGTCCCGACTATGCGCGCGTCGTCGACCTCACCACGCAGTCGGCCCTCAAGAACATGATCCCGCCAGGGGTGATCGCGATCGCCACGCCGATCATCGTCGGCGTGCTGCTCAAGGCGGAGGCCGAGGCGGCCCTGCTGATGGTCGGCACCATGGCCGGCGTCATCCTCGCCACCGTCCTGAACAACGGCGGCGGCGCGTGGGACAACGCCAAGAAGTACATCGAGTCCGGGATGCTGAAGGACGCCGCGGGCAACGTGCTCGGCAAGGGAACGCCGGCGCACGCCGCGGCCGTGGTCGGCGACACGGTCGGCGACCCGTTCAAGGACACCGCCGGCCCGAGCCTGCACGTGCTCATCAAGCTCCTCGCCACCATCACCCTGGTCCTCGCGCCGCTGTTCGTTTAGGGCTCGGCCGGGGCCGGCGTAGCCGGGCCCGGCCGGACGCGCTGGAGCGGACGAGTAGCGTCTAAGGCGAAATGGCGACCAGGAGCGTTGACCTCAACTCGGATCTCGGCGAGGGCGCGGGCACCGAGCGCGAGATCATGCCGTTCATCACGTCGGCCAACATCGCGTGCGGGGCCCATGCTGGCGACGAACGGTCGATGCGCGAGACGATCCGGCTGGCCATCGCCAACGGCGTCGCTCCGGGCGCGCACCCCGGGTACCGCGACCCGGCCAACTTCGGCCGGACCGCGCTCGATATCCCGGCCGACGCGCTGACCGCCGATCTGGCCGGCCAGATCGACGCGCTGCGGACCATCGCGCGATCCGAGGGGACCGAGCTCACGCACGTGAAGGCTCATGGCGCCCTGTACAACACGGCGCAGCACGACGAAGGTGTCGCCGCCGCGATCGTCGGGGCGGTGCGGCGGATCGCGCCCGACCTCCTGCTCTTCGTGTTCCCCGGATCGGTGGTCGAGCGGGCCGCGCTTGCCGCGGGATTGCGCGTCGCCCGCGAGGGTTTCATCGATCGCGCCTACGAGCCGGACGGCACGCTCCGCTCACGCGCGCATGCCGACGCGCTGATCACCGATCCGCAACGGGCGGCCGCGCAGGTGCTCTCGTTCGCGCGCGAGGGTCGAGTCCGGACGCGCGACGGGACGTTCCTCGAGCTGACGATCGACACGTTGTGCGTGCACGGAGATACACCCGGGGCGCCAGCGCTCCTGCGCGCGGCACGCGCGGCCCTCGTCTCGGCTGGCATCGGCGTCCACCGCGCGGGATGACCATCCAGCCGTTCGGCGATCGGGCGTTCCTGATCGAGCTCGAGCAGCGGATCGAACCAGCCATCATCGACCGTGCCCGGGCGATCGCCGACGCCTGGGAGCGCCGCGGTCTGGGCGAGGCGATCCCGGCGTACGCGTCCGTCGTCGTCACGTTCGATCCGGCACGCACCTCGTGGCCGGATGCCGCCGCGGCGGCGAACGAGCTTGCGACCGCGCCGCCTCGCTCCGAAGCTCCGTCGCCGGGACGGCTGATCGAGATCCCGACCGTCTACGACGGTCCGGATCTCGCGGACACCGCGGCCCGATCGGGGCTCGCGCCCGATGCGCTCGTGGCTCTGCACAGCGGTCGCGAGTACAGCGCGTTCTTCCTCGGGTTCATGCCCGGCCTTGCCTACTGCGGGCTGGTCGATCCGCGCATCGTTGCGCCCCGGCTCGCATCGCCGCGGCCGCGAGTCCCGGCCGGCGCGGTCGCGGTCGCGAACGGGCAGACGATCGTCTACCCCGGCGATTCACCCGGCGGGTGGCGGCTCATCGGGCGGACGGAGGTCGCGATGTTCGACCCCCTGCGTGAGCCCGCCGCGCTCATCCGTCCTGGCGACCGGCTGCGGTTCGTGCCGCGGTGATGCGGATCACGTCGCCCGGGCTGCGTGCCACGATCCAAGATCGCGGCCGTGCCGGACATGTCAGGGAAGGGATCCCGCCATCTGGTCCGGCGGATCCGCTCGCGTTCGAGGCGGCTCTCGAACTCGCCGGCTGCGACGCCGACGACGCCGCGATCGAGGTCGTCGGGCTCCCGTTCGCGTTCCGCTGTGACGATCGACGCATCGTCTCGGCGACCGGCAGAGACGTTCGACTGCGTACGCGCGGTCGAGTTCCCGGTTGGACGAGCGCTCTGGTGCGCCCAGGCGAGGAGGTCGTCGTCGAAGGCTCCGCGTTGACGCGGTTCGCCTACCTTGCGGTGAGCGGCGGGATCGCGCTCCCCCGTGTCCTCGGGTCACGCGCGACGTACCTTCCCGCCGCGCTCGGACCCATCGGGCGTCCACTGGTCGTAGGGGACCAGCTGCCGCTCGGCGCATCGGCCGGCGGTGTCGAGGCAGCGGGGCGCCAGATCGCCCCGCCCGCGTATGGAGGCTCGGTCCGCGCCGTCGCCGGCCCGCACGACACGCGCTTTCTCGGTGAGAGCGTCCGGTCCTTCTTCTCCGCCAGCTTCACGGTGTTACCCGATAGCGATCGGATGGGGGTGCGCCTCGCGGGCCCGGCGCTTTCGTCGCCGAACGACGACCTCCTGAGCTGCGGCATCGTCGCGGGCGCGGTGCAGGTGCCACGTGGCGGCGCTCCGATCGTCCTCCTCGCCGATCACCAAACGACCGGTGGCTACCCGATCATCGCGACCGTCGTCCACGCCGACCTCGGGATCGTCGCCCAGGCGGCGCCGGGGGAGTACCTCCGGTTCGCGCGCGTGACACCGGGGGCCACCACACGTTCTCCCTGATGTGAACGAACGGCTCGCCGCGATCGGTCTTGCCCGCCCGATCGC
>DATCOD010000173.1:0-24083 GCA_036564905.1 Candidatus Limnocylindria bacterium | reverse complement strand
TGGCGGTCCTGCGCTGACTCATCGCCGCAGCCACACGCCGGCCTGGGCCGGCTGGACGGTCTCGCTGACCGCGCCGAGCAGCTCTCGCTGGAGCGAGGCCAGGTCGATCTGGTCACGCAGCCGGGCGGCGAAGACGTCGAGCGTGCGCGCGGCGTCGTACTTCGCGCGGTAGAAGCGCCGGTCGACGGCGCCCTGCACCCGCTTGCGCACCGGTTGGAACAGCGCGACGACCGCGAGGGTCGAGACCGCCACCGCCACGCCGCTGCCGCCGGTGAACGACGCGAGCAGGGTCTCGGTCAACGCCACCGCGCCGACGTAGGCGCCGATGAGCACGGCTGAGAGCGCGGCGTAGATGAGGGTGCGGCGGATGAGGACGTCGATGTCGTACAGGCGGTAGCGGAAGATCGCGATGGCGATCGCGATCGGCAGTGTCCCGAGCACGACGGCGCCGGCGGCCCACAGCCAATTGCTCAGGTCGCCGGAGCTGAAGTTGCTGGCGACGAGGAGCGTGAGCGCCAGCGTGCCGGAGTACGCGAGCCACTTGATCTGCTCGCGCTCGATGTGCGACGAGCGGCGATAGCGGATGAAGAGCGACAGCGGTCCCACCAGGACGAGCGGGAGCGTGCTCGAGTCGGTGAGCGCCGCCAGCGCCGCGACGAGGGCGCCGGGCGCGCCGTGCAGCGCGAACGGATTCGTGACGAAGACCGGCTGGCCCGAGTCGCTGTTGAGCGGCACGGCGACGCTGATCGGCGTGTCCTTAAGGAAGCTCAACCCGCCGAGCAGAACGACGAACGCGATGAGCACGCGCTCGAGCCACGTCCATCGACCGCCGAGTCCGCGGCCGGAGGGAAAGAACAGGAGCATGAGCACGGCCATGCCGAGCCCCGGCGCGAACAGCGCGTTGCCGAGCGCGGCCGCGATGTGGGCGCCGGGAAGCGCGCCGGGGTCGCGGATGAGCGCCGCCCAGGCGTACGCGCCGCCGGCGAGCGTCAGCTCGAGGCACATGCCCGAGGCGCAGAGCAGCCAGCCCACCGGGTTTCGCGGGATGCGCGCGACGAGCAGCGCGCCGACGAACGCAAGGAGCGACAGGGCGAACGGGATCACGATGAACTGACCGAAGAACTCGAACAGCACGAGATCGACGATCAGCAGTACCAGCGTCAACGCGATGACCACCGCGGCGACGCCCCGGCTCATACTCATTCGAAGGACTCTGCCGCATCGGCGTCCGGCAAGCGTTACGGGATCAGAGGAGGTGCGATTGCCCGAGCTGCGCCTGTCCCTGCTCGGCGCACCGCGCGTCGCGGTCGGCCGCACTCCCATCGAGACGGACACCCGGAAGGCGACCGCGCTCCTCGCCTACCTCGCGGTGTCCGGCCAGGCGCAGCGGCGGGCGACCCTCGCCGCCCTCCTCTGGCCCGAGCAGGAGGCGGCAAAAGCGCGCGGCGCCCTCCGGCGGACGCTGTCGGTCCTCCGGTCCGCGCTCGGCGATCGCTGGCTCGAGGCCGATGGCGAGACGATCGACCTTGATCGCGCCGCCATGCGGGTGGATGTCCTCGACTTCCGGAGCGCGCAGCGCGCGGGCCGGTTCGAGGACGCGGTGGCCCTGTACCGCGGCGATTTCCTGCAGGGGTTCTCGCTCCGTGACAGCGCGCCGTTCGACGACTGGCAGGCAGCCGAGGCCGACGCGCTGCGCGCGGACTACGCCGGCGCACTGGCGGTCGTCGCCTCCAACGCCGAGCAGGCCGGTGACCTCGGCGCGGCCATCGGCCACGCCAGGCGGAGACTCGCGCTCGATCCGCTGCACGAGCCGGCGCATCGCGACCTCATGCGGCTGCTCGCGCGCGCCGGAGACCGATCTGCCGCGCTGCGCCAGTACCGCGAGGCGGCGCGGCTCCTCGATCAGGAGCTCGGCGTGGCGCCGGCCGACGAGACCCGCGCCCTGCACGAGGCCATCGAGGCCGGCACCCTGCCCGAGGAGCCGGTCGCCGAGGTGCGGACCGCCGCGGCCGTCGGCGACCTGCACGTCCTCCACGGCGACTACCGCCGGGCGATCGAGAGCTTCGAGGCCGCCGCGGCGAAGGCGCCCGCGTCGGCGCGGGCGGGCATCGAGCACAAGCTCGCGCAGGTCCACCACCGGCGCGGCGACTGGGCGAACGCCGAGCGGCACTACGGCGCGGCACGCAAGGCGAGCGCGACGCTCGGCGAGCAGGCTCGCATCCTCGCGGACTGGAGCCTCGCCGCGCATCGATCCGGGGACGGCATGCGCGCGAGGCGGCTTGCGGCGGAGGCTCTCGGACTGGCCGAGCGATCCAAGGACCAACGCGCGCTCGCCCAGGCCCACAACATCCTCGGCGTGCTCGGCGCGGCCGGGAGGCGCGCGCACCTCGAGACGAGCATCGCGCTCGCGCGCGAGCTCGGCGACAAGGAAGCGCACGTGGCCGCGCTCAACAACCTTGCGCTCGCGCTCAAGGACGCGGGCGATCTCGATCGCGCGCGCGAGCTCACCGAGCGGGCGCTCGCGGAATGCGAGGCGCTCGGCGACCGGCACCGGACGGCGGCGCTGCACAACAACCTCGCCGACCTTCTGCGGGCCCAGGGACGCAAGGACGAGTCGATGCGCCACCTGAAGCGCGCCGTCCGGCTCTTCTCGGAGATCGGCGAGGCGGGCACGACCGAGCCCGAGGTCTGGAAGCTCGTCGCGTGGTGAGCAAGCCGGTGCCGCACACGGAGATGTGCGACCTGCCACCACCGGACTGGCGACCGCGTTCTTCCGGCTCTACCTGCTCGACACGCTGAGCAGCGCGCCGGCGCGCCCGGCGTCGCTCCTTGCGCGCGTCGCGGCCGAGAAGCTGCCGTTCGCGACCGGGGCGTTCGGCCGCGCGCTCCAGTCGCTCCTCGAAGGCGGGCACCTGACGCCCGCGCGCGACGGGATGGTCGCGCTGACCGCGCTCGGGGCAGCGGAGCGCGTGGCGGAGCGCGAGCGGTGGACGGCGGTCATGCCGAGCGTGATGCGACTGCTGGGCGACGTCGCGCCGCGGCCCGCGCCGGTCATCGCGGAGGCGCTCCCCGCGTACCGCGCGAAGGTCGCAGACGCATACGCCGAGCGGGTGCTCGTCGCGTACGTTCGGGATCGTGTCGCGTCGGCGCGCGAGGGCGGCCGGCCGTTCTGCGTCGTGCTCGTCGCGATCGGCATCGAGCATCCGAACGAGGCGACCCGGCGCGCGATGGTCCACCGTGCGATCCGCGCGTCGCTCGGCGGCGCGACCACGCTGTTCGGCGGCGACGTGACCGCGTTCCGCTACGGCGACGAGGGCATCGCGCTCGTGGCGCCGCGCGGCGAGCACGTGCATCTCGCGACGCTCGCCCGGGCGCGGATCGACGAGATCGCGCGCTCGATGACCTCGAGCGTGCGGGCGTTCGGTGGCGCGCGCTGGCACGTCCATGCGGGCGGCGCGACCTGGACGAACGAGATCGGCACGACCGGTGCGCTGCTGCGCGCAGCTGAGGACGCGCTCCGCGACGACGGCGAGGCGACGACCGCTGCGTAGTCCAAATGACTACAATGAACCGATGCCTGCGAAGCGCCGTGCCACGCCGACGGAGCCGCTCAACTTCCGGATGCCCGTGGGCTTACGCGCGCGGCTTCGGAAGTTCGCCGACGCTCGACACCTTGGCGAGTCCGAAGCGTTGCGTCTGATCGTTTCCGATCACTTGACGGAGGTCGATGACGAGGCCGAGCTCGCCGCGGCCGAGCGCTGGCAGCTCAAGCAAGCCACCAAGTCGTTCCGTGACGACATCGCCGGCCAGGTGAAGACCGTTCCGTGGGAGGAACTCGACCGCGTGTTCGCGGAGGCGCTGGCGAAGCGGAAGTCGCGCTGATCCATGCCGCGCACCGAGCTCACTCAGCTATTCCGCGACGACGCGCGCCGGCAACTTTCGATCCTCGCCGAGAACGGCGAGTGGACGCGGATCGTGCGGCTCGCTGAAGACCTGCTGATCGCGCGACGCCGCCTGGCCACGTTTCCCGAGCTCGGCCGCGAGCTGCTCGCCGATGAAGACCATTCGCTCCGACTGCTATTGCTCGGTCAGGTTCCCTACCTCATCTGGTATCGCCTCGACCGGCGAGCGGACGCGGTCCGCTTCGTCAGGCTGTTCCATACCCATCAGCAGACTCCGAAACCGCGAATGTGGCTACGGGTCTAGCCTCGCCCCGATGGCCGATCCGACGCTCCCCGAACAGGTCACGAAGCTTTACGACCTGATCGCCGGCTACCACGCGACGCATCTGCTGGAGATCGCGCGCGAGCTCGGCGTGTGGGAGGCGATCACCGCGCAGCCGGGCATCACGTCGGATGCGCTGGCGACCCGGGTACGAGCCGACCCCTTCTATACCGACGTGCTCGTGCGCACCGCGTTCGCCTTCGACATCGTCCAGCGGGACGGCGCCGGCTGGCGGATGGGACCGCACTTCGACCAGATCCTCGGCACGCCGAGCGCAACCTTCTACCTCGGAACCGCCGCGCGGACCCATCAAGTGGTCGCCGAGGACTACGCGAGCTACGTCCAGCGCTTCCGCGAGGGCAGCCGCGTCCCGTACCAGCAGCACAACAAGGCATTCATGGAGGCGGTCGCCGCGGGGCTCCAGTCGCTGCCGCGGATCTTCACCGACTTCGTCCTGCCGAAGCTGCCGAAACTCCAGGCGCGTTTCGAAGCGGGCGCGCGCGTGCTCGACGTCGGGTGCGGCGGCGGCTGGGCGCTCGTCCAGCTCGCCGAGCGGTTCCCCACGGTCACGTGTGTCGGCGTCGACAACGAGCCGTACTCGATCGAGCTCGCGAACCGGCTCATCGCGGAGCGCGGCCTGACGGACCGGTGCGAGGCCCGACTCATGGAGGCGCAACGGCTGGCCGAGGACGGCGCGTACGACATCGCGACGAGCTTTCTCGTCATCCACGAGATCGACCCGGAGGAGAAAGCCGCGGCGTTCGCCGCCGTCGCGCGGGCGCTCAAGCCGGGTGGGCAGTTCGTGATCTTCGACGAGACATACCCCGAGACGGATGCGGAGCTGCGCACGATGCCGGCGCGGTTCGCGGCACTCGCCCAGTGGTTCGAGCTCACCTGGGGCAATCGCCTCAACACGCGGCCCGAGCTCGCGACGCTCTGCGCGAACGCCGGCCTGCGGCTCGGCGAAGCGACGACGTTCTCGCGCTTCTACATCGGCGTCGCGGACAAGCCCTAGGCGCGCGAGTCGTACTCCGTGCCGTCGCGCAGGTGCCGGCCCTGCGCGTACGCGGTCCGCCACGCGGGACAGACGAAGCCGAATGCGCGGGCGAAGGCGGGCTCGGGCCGCTCGGGCAGCGCGACGCCGGCCTTGCGCAACGCGAAGAACGCGTGGCAGAGCGGGAGCCCGACGATGTTCGAGTAGCAGCCGCCGTACGACCGAACGAGCGCGGCGCCATTGCCCTGCAGCGCGTAGGCGCCGGCCTTGTCCAGCGGCTCGCCTGTCGCCACGTACGCGCGGATGGCCGCGTCGTCGGCCGGCCGCATCGCCACCGTCGAGCGCACGCCGAACACCAGACGCCGCCCGGCCGCCCCGATGACCGCCACCTCGGTCCGCACGACGTGCTCGCGCCCCGCGAGCCGGTGGAGCAGCGACACGGCGGCGTCGACGCCGGCGGGTTTCCCGATGCGCTCGCCATCAAGCTCGATCACGGTGTCGGCGGCAAGCGTGACGTCGCCCTTCCGCGCGACGGTCTCGGCCTTCGCGAGGGCGGGGCGGGGCGCCGCGCGCTCATCCACGTCCGCGGGCACGACCACGAACGGCGCGCCCAGGAGCGCGAGGAGCTCGCGCCTACGTGGGGATCCGGACGCCAGACGTATCATCTACCTAGGTATGCCGACGACGAAAGCTAGGGATGTCCCACCACCGCTCCGGATCGGACAGGCGGCCGAGATCCTCGGCGTGTCGGTCGACACGATCCGCCGCTGGGCCGAGGACGGCACCTTGAAGACGGCGCGCTCCGGCGGCGGGCAGCGCCTCGTCTCCGCCGCCGAGGTACGCCGCATGCTCGGCGCCCGCCGCAAGTCCTCGCACGAGACGCCCATCGTCGCCCAGTCTGCCCGGAATCGCTTTCCTGGCGTGGTCACGAGGGTGGTGGCCGACCGGGTCGCGGCAACGGTCGAGGTGCAGGCCGGGCCGCACCGGCTGCTCAGCCTCCTCACCGCCGAGGCCGTGCGGGAGCTCGGGCTGAAGCCTGGCGATCAGGTCATCTGCGTGGTCAAAGCGACAAATGTCATCGTGGAGGTTCCCTCGTGAGAAGAGCTCTGGCGGTCGCACTGAGCGCGGTCATGCTGGCGGCCTGCGCGGCGAGCACGACCTCGGTCGCGTCGCCGTCGCCGGCCCCAGCGACAGCAACACCACTGCCGTCCCCGGCGCGACCAGACCTGCTGCTCTCGACCACGACGTCGACGCAGGACTCCGGATTGCTCGACGTCCTCATCCCCGACTTCGAGAAGAAGACCGGCTACAAGGTGAAGACCAACGCGGTCGGGACCGGCGCGGCCCTCGCGATCGGCGCGCGCGGTGACGCCGACGTCGTGCTCGTGCATGCCGCGTCGCTCGAGGTGCAATTCATGAAGGACGGGAACGGGGAGCGGCGGCTCTTCGTGATGCACAACGACTTCATCGTCGTCGGCCCGCCCGCGGATCCGGCGGGCATCAAAGGGAAGAGCGCGCTCGACGCCTTGAAGGCGATCGCCGCCGCCACAGCGACGTTCATCTCGCGCGGCGACAACTCGGGGACCGACGTGCTCGAGAAGGCGCTCTGGAAGCAGATCGGCATCACACCGGTGAAGCCCTGGTACATCGAGGCCGCGACCGGGATGGGCCAGACGCTCACGATCGCATCCGAGAAGAACGCGTACACGATCACCGACCGGGCCACCTACCTCTCGCAGCAGTCACACCTCACGCTCGACATCCTCAACCAGGGCGATCCGCCGCTCCTCAACTACTACCACGTCATCACGGTGAACCCGACCAAGTTCCCCAAGATCAACATCGCCGGGGCGAACGCCTTCGCGGACTACCTGGTGTCCGCCGACACCCAGAAGCTCATCGGAAGCTTCGGGGTGGCCAAGTTCGGGGCGCCGCTGTTCTTCCCCGACGCGGGCAAGCCCGACCCGACGGCACAATGATGTAGGTGGAGCTCATCGTCCAGGGTCTCGGCGACGCATTCCATCGGATCGTCGCCGCTGACCCGGACCTCGTCGATGCCGCGACGGCATCGCTCACGGTCAGCGGGATCGCGACCGCGCTCGCCATCGTCACCGGCGTGCCGCTCGGGACGCTCATCGGCCTGACCCGATTCCGCGGCCGGAGCCTGCTCCTGTCGCTCGTGAACACCGGGATGGGCCTCCCCCCGGTCGTCGTCGGGCTCTTCGTGGCGGTCCTCGTGTGGCGCAGTGGACCGCTCGGGGACCTCGACTGGTACTGCACGCGGCAGGCGATGGTCGGCGCGCAGTACATCCTCGCCGCGCCGACGATCGTCGGCCTCACCGCGATCGCGCTCCAGAGCGTCGATCCGCTGCTCCGCGCCCAGCTCCTGTCCCTCGGCGCGAGCCGCTGGCAAGCGGCGTGGCTGCTCATCCGTGAATCGCGGCTGCTCGTGTACGGGGCGGCCATCGCGGGCTTCGGCGCGGTCATCAGCGAGATCGGTGCGTCGCTCATGGTCGGCTGCAACGTGAAGGGTGACACCCGGATCCTCACCACTGCGATCACGCTCGAGACGAGCAAGGGCGAATTCGGCAGCGCGTTCGCGCTCGCGTTCATCCTCCTGGCGATCATCTTCGGGATCACGGCGTTCTTCACCTTCACGCAGCAGCGCCGGCCGCGGCTCGGGTGATGCTCGACGCCCGCGACTTCGTCGCGTACCGCGGCGACCGCAGGGTCGCCCACGCGACGCGCATCGATCTCGCCGAGGGCGAGCACCTCGCCCTGCTCGGTCCCAACGGTGCCGGGAAGAGCTCGCTCGTCCTCGGGCTCGCGACGCTCATCCGAACCGAGGGTGAGCTCCGGTATCGCGGCACGCCGGTTCGGGATGCCCGCGCGTACCGCCGGCGGATCGCCGTCGTCTTCCAACGGCCGCTGCTGCTCGATCGTTCGGTGCGCGACAACGTCGCCATCGGGCTCGCGCTCCGCGGGGTGGGCAGGCGCGAGCGCGATGCGCGCGCGGACCACGAGCTCGCGCGCCTCGGCGTCGGTCAGCTGGCCGATCGCTCGGCGCTCGGCCTCTCCGGCGGCGAGGCGCAGCGCGTGAGCATCGCCCGTGCGCTGGCGATCGATCCCGAGATCCTGTTCCTGGACGAGCCGTTCAGCGCGCTCGACGCGCCGACCCGCGAGACGCTCATCGCCGATCTCGCGCGGGTCCTCCGGGAGCGCGGTGTCACGACGGTCATGGTGACCCACGACCGAGACGAAGCGCTCTCCCTCGCCGACCGTGTCGGCGTGGTCATCAATGGCGAGCTGCGACAGCTCGACACCGTCGACGTGGTCTTCGGGATGCCGAGCGACCCGGAGATCGCCGCGTTCGTGGGCGTGGAGAACGTCCTCCCGGCGCGGGTCGAGCGCGCGACCGACGAGCTGACCTTCCTGCTCATCGCCGACCAGCACGTCGAGATCACCGAGCCGCCGCCGCCGGGCGACGACTTCCCGCTGATGTGCGTGCGCCCGGACGACGTGGTCATCGCGCGACAGGCGGCGAGCACGAGCGCGCGCAACAGCTTCCCCGCCCGGATCGTCCGGATCGAGCCGATCGGCCGGCGCACCCGCCTCATGCTCGACTGCGGCTTCCCGCTCATCGCCCATGTCACCCGCCAGTCCGCGCGCGAGATGGAGCTTGCGCCGGGCGATCAGGTCATCGCGTCGTTCAAGGCGACCGTGCCGCACCTGCTGCCGCGCATCCGCCACTAGCAACGTCACTAGACTCGCGGCATGCCGGTCAGCGCGTCTTCCGCACGAACGGCCGCGCGGTCCCTGTCCGTCGACGAGGCGCTCCAACGCATCCTCGCGCGCGTGACGCAGCTCGACCCGACGTCGATGGACCTGCTCGACGCGCTCGGCACGGCGCTGGCCGAGGACATCGTCGCCGACCGCGACGTACCCCCGTTCCGCAACTCGGCGATGGATGGCTACGCCGTTGTCGGCGCGGACGTCGCGGAGATCCCGGTGGTCCTGCGCGTGGTCGGCGACATCGCGGCGGGCGACTTCCCGTCGCGACCCATCGTCCGCGGCGAGGCGATGCGCATCATGACCGGCGCGCCGATGCCGGACGGTGCCGACACCGTCGTGCGGGTCGAGGACACCGATAACGGCTCGACCGCCGTTCAGATCCACGCGGTGACGCGACCGGGGACGTCGGTCCGCGCGGCCGGCGAAGATCTTCGCGCGGGCGAGACCGTCCTCACCCGCGGCACGGTGCTGCGACCTGCCGAGATCGGCGTGCTCGCGACGCTCGGTCACAAGACCGTCCGCGTGACGCGGCCGCCGCGCGTCGCGGTGATCTCGACCGGCGACGAGCTCGTCGAGCTCGACGCGCCCTTGCGACCGGGGCAGATCCGCGATGCGAACCGCTACTCGCTCGTGAGCGCCGCGCGCGCGGTCGGCGCGACGCCCGTCCCGCTGGGCATCGTGCCCGACACGGTAGACGACCTCCGGCACGCGCTGCGCGCCGCATCGAGCACGGCCGACGTCATCGTCACGAGCGGGGGCGTGTCGGTCGGCGACCACGATCACCTGAAGCCGGTGGTCGACGAGCTCGGCTCGATGGACTTCTGGTCCATCGCGATCCGGCCCGGCCGGCCGCTGGCCTTCGGTGAGATCGGCGGGAAGCCGATCTTCGGCCTCCCGGGCAACCCGGTGTCGGCGCTGCTCGGGTTCGAGCTGTTCGTGCGGCCCGCGCTCCTGAAGATGGCCGGCCGGCGGCTCCTGCACCGGCCCCGCGTGACCGCGACGCTCGATGACACGCTCGACACGCCGCCGGGCCTCCGGTTCTTCGCCCGCGGCATCTACGACCCGATGGCGAACACCGTGCGCACGACCGGACCGCAGGGATCGGGCATCCTGCGCTCGATGGCCCTCGCGAACTGCTTCATCGACGTGCCCGAGACCGTGCGGCATCTCGATCGTGGCGCGGCGGTGACGGTCATCCGCACCGATCTCCCGGAGGATCACTCGTGAAGAAGCTCACCCATCTCGACGACAAAGGCGCCGCGCGCATGGTCGACGTCGGCGACAAGCCCGATACCGATCGCCGCGCGGTCGCCCGCGGTCTGCTGCGCGTCTCGCCGGAGACCGTCGCACTGGTGCGCGACGGCAAGACGAAGAAAGGCGACGTGATCGCGGCCGCGCGGATCGCCGGGATCATGGCCGCGAAGAAGACGAGCGAGCTCATCCCGTTGACCCACCCGCTGCCGCTCACTCACCTCGCGGTGGACGTCGAGCTCACCGACGACGGCCTCGCGATCCAGGCGATCGCCGCGACCACGGGCCCGACGGGCGTGGAGATGGAGGCGCTCACCGCCGTCGCGGTCGCCGGCCTCACGCTCTACGACATGCTGAAGAGCGTCGAGCGCGGCGCGCGGCTCACGGACATCCGCCTGGTCGAGAAGAGCGGCGGCAAGACCGGGACGTACACCGCGGAGTGATCCCGCTCAAGGCCGCGATCATCACGATCAGCACCAAGGGCGCGGCGGGCAAGCGCGTCGACGAGAGCGGCCCGGCGATCCGCGCGGCCCTCGAAGCGGCCGGGATCAAGGTCGTGCACACGAAGCTCGTGGCGGACGGCGTGACCCCGGTCGGCAACGCCATCCGCGAGGCATCACAGAAGGCGAACATCGTCGTGACGTCCGGCGGCACCGGCCTCTCGCCGAATGACATGACCCCGGAGGCGACCCGGCGCGTGATCGACCGCGAGGCGCCGGGCATCGCCGAGGCGCTGCGCGCGCACTCGCTCACCAAGACCCCGCACGGGATGCTGTCACGCGGCGTCGCCGGGACCCTCGGCGCGGCGCTCATCGTGAACCTCCCTGGATCACCCAAGGCGGCGCAGGAATCGCTCGAGGTCCTCATCCCCGTCCTGTCGCACGCCGTGGAGCTGCTCGCGGGCGAATCGGGCGAAGGCGGCCACCGCAACCCGGCATGAGGCTCGCGTACGGCAGGGGCATCAAAGAAGCGATCGACGCGCGCCGCGGCGTCGTCGCACTCGAATCGACGGTCATCGCGCATGGCCTCCCGCGCCCACGGAACCTGGAGACCGCGCGGCTCCTCGAGCGCGATATCCGCGAGGCGGGCGCGGTCCCGGCGACGATCTGTCTCGCCGACGGCGCGCTCGTCGTCGGCGCGAACGAGGTGCTCATCGCTCGGCTCGCGAACGAGGATGGCGTCGCCAAGATCTCGACCCGCGATTTGGCGCCCTTTCTCGCGCGCGTGCCATCGAATGGGATCGGCGCGACGACCGTCGCGACGACCGCCGAGATCGCGGCTCGCGCCGGCATCGAGGTCTTCGCGACCGGTGGGATCGGCGGGGTCCATCGCGGCGCCGAGCGGACGATGGATGTCTCGGCCGACCTTCGGGCGCTGGCGGCGCACCCGGTCGTCGTCGTATGCGCGGGCGCCAAGCTCGTCCTCGACCTCGCGCAGACCCTCGAGCAGCTCGAAACGCTCGGGATCCCCGTGATCGGCTACCAGACCGACGAGCTGCCGGCGTTCTACGTGCGGTCGAGCGGCCTGCGGATCCCGCATCGCGCCGACGACGCCGACGCGGTGGCCCGGATCGCGCGGATCCAGCTCGAGCGCGGCGCCGGGATGCTCGTCTGCGTGCCGATCCCCGCATCGAGCGCCCTGCCGCGCGCCGAGATGGAGCGCGAGATCGACGACGCGCTCGCGGCCGCGGACAACGCCGGTGTCCGGGGCAGCGCCGTGACGCCGTTCCTGCTCGCGCACCTCGGCGACGCCTCGTCCGGACGCACCCTCGACGCGAATGTCGCGCTCCTGCGCAACAACGCGCGGATCGCCGCCGCCATCGCAATTTCGCTCGCGACCATCTGAAAAGCGCGCCGCGTCCCGGCGGCGTATGGTCCCGGCGATGCTCGGCGCGCTCACGGTACCTCCCGCGGAGAACGAGGTCGCTCGCGCCGCGGCACGCATCTCGGACGGCGCACTCGGTGACGCGACCGTCGCCCGCTGGCCCCGCGCGCACAACCACCACGCGTACCTGCTGACCGCGCGCGACGGCTGCGAATATCTGTTCAAGGCCGCGCGGATGCGCCATCCCGGGCGGATGCGCCGCTACGTGCACGTGGCCGCGATGCTCAACGAGCACGACGTGCCACACCCGACGCTCCGGTGGCACGACATGGAGAAGGACACGCTCGACGTGCCGTACCTGATCCAGGACTTCCTGCGCGGCCAGGACCTCGGCTCGGTCGGCGCGGAGCTGTCGTTCACCGACCAGCATCGCGTCGGCACGAAGCTCGCCGCCGCGTTCCGGGCCCTCCATCAGATCGATTACGTCGACACGCCGACCGCCTGGGCGACGGAGTTCGACGACCGCTTCCGCACGCGCGTGGCCGAGTGCGTGGTGCTGGACGCCATCGACAAGGCCGCGGTGAGCCGGATCGTCGCGTACTACGACACGCGGCGCGGCGCGCTCGAAGACGTCCCGCGGCGCATGAGCCACGACGACCCCTCGGGAGAGAACATCATCGTGGAGCGGGGTGCCGATGGCTGGCAGTTCGTTGGTCTCGTCGATTTCGAGCGGGCCCGCGGCCGCGACCCGCTGCTGGATCTCGCGAGGCTCCGGGCCACGACCTTCGCCGCGTGGCCGGCGATGGCCGCTCCGTTCAACGCGGCCTACGGGACGCTCGAGCCGTACGGACCGGACCTCCGTGCGCGTGACGAGCTGTACGACCTGTACGTACCGCTCGCCGCGATCGCGCACTTCCGCGAGTGCGAGCGGCCCGACCGGGAGGAGGCCGCGCGCGCCGCCCTCCGCGGTTGGCTCGAGCGCGACGCCTGAAGACGCGTCCCTTCCGGCCAGGTGGAGCGGCTGGCGGGCCGCTAGGTCTTCACCCGCGTCGCGAACATCCAGCGATGTCCTTCGAGATCCTCGACCCGGTACTGCCGCTGGATCGGGTTCGTCTCGAGTCCCGAGATGACGCGCGCGCCGGCTCCGACCGCGTTCGCGCAATGGCTCTCCACGTCGTCGACGTAGACGACAAGACCGTCGACGATGACGGGGCGATCCAGCCACCGGGCCGCCGTTGCGCAGTGCTGGGCATGCGTGCGCGGACCCTCGTACGCATCGTTCGGGTGACCGACGAGCACGGTCGCGCCGTCGGGACGCTCGAGGACGACGTCGGTGACCGTCCCGGTCTTGTTCGCGAACCGCTGGACCTCGCGGAAACCGAACACGCGGCAGATCCACTCCGCCGCCCGGCCGGCGTCACCGTACGCGAGCATCGGGATGACCTTGGGCTCGTTCACCGACCGCTTTGGGCGACCATGTCTCGCATCCGGATGTAGTTGAGGACGACCTCGCGGTCGACGACCCCGACGAGCCTTCCGTCGCGCACGACCGGCAGGACCGCCGTGTCACCGAAGCGCTCCAGGGCGTGGCCGAGGTCGTCCTCAGGTGCGAGCGTCGCGAGGCTCGCCGCCGGCGTCATCGCTTCTTCGACCGGCGTCATCGCCCAGCGCTCGTGATCGACCGTTCGCACGTCCTCGGCGGTCAAGAGCCCAAGGAAGCTCTGTCCAGTCACGACCGGCACGGCGCGGAGACTGCGCGGGAGCATGAGATCGCGCACGACCGTCGCCACGGTCGCACGCGGGTCGGCCACCGCGAAGCCCGTGTTCATGAGCGCCGCGACCCGCGTTCCGGCGACGAGCCCGCCGATGCGTTCCTGGCGGAGCGACCCCGTCGCGGCGTTGTACAGGAAGTACGCGATCAGGATCGGCCACCACCACAGGCCACCGGCACCATCGATCGCAAGCTGGGTGAGCGCCCAGAGGACGAAGAGGCCGGCGACGAGCTGGCCACCGCGCGCCGCGATGGTGGTCGCTTTCGCGCGGTCGTGGCGGATCGCCCAGATCGTCGAGCGGAGCACGCGCCCGCCGTCGAGCGGAAAACCCGGGATCATGTTGAAGCCCGCGAGGTAGAGGTTGATCACCCCGAGGTACCCCGCGACCGCCGACACCGCCTGCAGGGACACGATGCCGAGGGTGTCGATGAGGTTCGCGATCCCAAGCCCGACCACGCCGATGCAGACGCTCATGAGCGGGCCGGCCGCGGCCATGTAGAACTCGGCCTTCGCGCTCGGTGGCTCCTCCTGCAAATTCGCGACGCCGCCGAGCAGGAACAGCGTGATCGACGAGACCCGCATCTTGAAGCGGCGAGCGACGAGCGAGTGCGAGAGCTCGTGCGCGACGATCGAGCCGAAGAACAGGAGCGCCGTGACCGCAGAGACCAGGAGCGTCTTCTGGTCGGACCAGAACGGATACTGCGACGGGAAGACGTCGCTCCAGAGGCTGAAGAACACGAGCCCGAGAATGACCACCCACGAGATGTGGATCCGCAGCTCGATGCCGAACAGCCGGGCGACGCGAAACGAACCAGGCACAGGTCGAGCATACGGGGCGGATACTGGTCGCGATGGATCTCCCCACCGTCCCGGAGCTCGCCGCGATGATCGACTACGCGGTGCTGAAGCCGACGCAGACCGAACGAGACGTCGTCGACGCCTGCGCGATCGCGCGCATGGAGCACATCGCGTCCGTGTGCGTGAAGCCGTTCTACGTGCCGGTCACCGCACGGATGCTCAAGGACAGCGGCGTGGACACGTCGACGGTCATCGGCTTCCCGCACGGCGGGCAGGCGCCGGAGGTCAAGGTGGCCACCGCGTCGACGGCGCTGAAGGACGGCGCGACGGAGCTCGACATGGTGATCAACATCGGCGCGCTCATCGACAAGGACTACGCGACCGTCGAGCGCGAGGTCGCGTCGGTCGTCGGGCTCGCCCATGCGAGCGAGGCGCTCGTGAAGGTGATCCTCGAGACGAGCTATCTGGATGATGCGCAGAAGGTCATCGCCGCGCAGATCGCGGCGGCGGCGGGCGCCGATTTCGTGAAGACGTCGACGGGATTCGGACCGGAGGGCGCGACCGTCGAGGACGTGCGGCTCCTCCATGAGACCGTCGGTGACAAGCTCGGGGTCAAAGCCTCCGGCGGGATCCGCACGCTGGACGAGGCGCTCGCGATGATCGCGGCCGGAGCCAGCCGCCTCGGGACGTCATCGACCGCCGCGATCCTCGCGGAGCTCCGGCGCCGGCGCGGTGAGGTTTAGGCGCCTTCTGACCCCGTGGCGTTGTCACCTGACGGAAGAGTCGCGTTCGACCCGGGAACCCGATATAATCCAACTCGTACATACACGGACATCGGGCACTCGTGGGGGGCTGGACCGAAGTCGGTCGAGCCCTTTTTTCTTAGCTCGCAAGAGGTATCGGTTCGCCCCTAGGGGCTCTGCCATAACCCGTTTGGAGAAAAGTTGACCCTGGCACCAGAGAAACCAGTCCCCGCGCCGGAAGCGGGACGATTCGGCGACCTGACCATCCATCCCAAAGTCGCGAAGGCGATCGAAGACCTCGGCTTCATGGCCCCGACCCCCGTCCAGGCCAAGGCCATCCCGTTGATGCTCGAAGGCAAGGACGTTCTTGCCCAGGCCCAGACGGGCACCGGCAAGACCGCGGCGTTCGCCATCCCCATCCTGCAGCTCATCGAGCCGACCCTGCGGAAGCCGCAGGCGCTCATCGTCGTCCCGACGCGCGAGCTGTGCGTCCAGGTGACGCGCGAGTTCGGCACGCTCGGCAAGTACATGCACTCGAGCGAGGTCGCGATCTACGGCGGCGTCTCGTACGTCCCACAGGAGCGCGCGCTCAAGCGCGGGGCGACGATCGTCGTCGGCACGCCGGGCCGGCTGCTCGACCACATCGAGCGCGGCACGCTGGACCTGTCCGGTCTGCGCGTCGTCATCCTCGACGAGGCCGACCGCCTGCTCGACATGGGCTTCGCCCCCGAGGTGAAGCGTCTCCTCAGCAAGTGCCCGACGAACCGGCAGACCGCGCTCTTCAGCGCGACGCTCCAGGGTGAAGTGCAGGATCTCGCGCGGCGCTTCACGCGCAACGCGACCCAGATCGCGATCGAGCCGGAGCGCGTGAACCTGGCCGCGATCGAGCAGATCTACATCGAGGTGCTCGACGAGGACAAGGTGAAGGCGCTCGAAGAGCTGCTCAAGAAGTACGACATCGACCAGGTCCTCCTATTCCGCCACACGAAGCGTGGTGTGGACAAGCTCGTCGAATCGCTGAAGCGGCGCGGCCACAAGGTCGAGGCGCTGCATGGCGACCTCAGCCAGCGCGAGCGCGAGCGGACGCTCGACGCGTTCCGCGATGGCTCGCTCCCGATGCTCGTCGCGACGAACGTCGCCGCGCGCGGATTGCACATCGAGGACATCAGCCACGTCGTGAACTACGACCTCCCCGAGGATCCCGACACGTTCACCCACCGCGTCGGCCGCACCGGCCGCGCCGGGAAGCAGGGCGTCGCGGTGACCTTCGTCGGCCCGTGGGACGTGGATGAGTTCGAGGTCTTGAAGAAGAAGGCCAAGGTGACGTTCCGGCGCGAGGTGCTCGACCTCTACGGGACCTGAAGGATCTCTCGAGCGGCCCGTCCCACCGGTCAGGGTGGCCGGCCTGGAAGCTCGAAGCGCTTGAAGATCGAAGCCGGACTCGCGCAGACCGCGGCCCCCGTGGTGAAGTCCGCCCCGAAGCATCCCGCGTCCAGGTCCAAGTGGCCGGTTGCGCGGACGAACGCGGCCCGCAGCCGACGGAGCTGGCGAGCGCCCTAGCCCAGATACTCCCGCGCGGTCTGCTCGTAGAGCTCGAGCATCAGCCGTAGCGACTCCTGGTCGATCCGCTCGTTCCGGCCGTGGAACATCGTCATGAATTCACCGAACGGGATGTTCGCGCTGTACACGCTGTATCCGTAGGCGGGCACGCCCTTGCGGCGGAAGAAGCGCGAGTCCGTCGCGCCGATGGTGAACGACGGCACGATCTCCGCCCCCTTCAGCACCTTGCGCGTGACGTTCCGCATCACATTGAAGATGGGCGCGTCCGTCTTCGAGGTGCTCGCCGGGTTGCTGTCCTCGTCCACGATCTCGACGTGGTCCCACAGATCGCCGATCGCCTCGCGGAGCATCGCACGCACCTGCGGCCCCTCATCCCCGGGCACCGTGCGGATGTCGATCTGCATCAGCGCGCTGTCGGGCACGATGTTCGTCTTCTGGCCGCTATGCAGGATGTTCGGCGAGAAGGTCGTGTGGGCCGACGCGTCGAAGACCCGAGCGAGGCCCACCGGCATCTGCGCGAGGACCTGCTGGAACGACGCATCGTCGAGCAAGCCTGACGCGAGCGGCTCCTCGAACTGCATCGCCTCGACGAACTCGCGCCACGCGCCGTCCAGATGGAGCTTGGGCTGATAGGCCGCGATGCGCTTCACGACCTCCGCGGCCTTCACGAGCGCGTTGTCGGTCTTGTACGGCATCGAGCCATGTCCGGGCGTGCCCTTCACCTTCAAGCCGACCCAGTGCGACCCCTTCTCGCCGACGACCATGATCGCCTTCGGGCCACCCCTCGTCGGGATCGGGAGCGGCGGCTCGCCCGACTCGGTCAGGACCGCATCGGCCTTCACGTCGGCCCACTTGTTGTCGACGAGCCATTCCGCGCCCCAGGTGCCGAGCGCCTCTTCATCGGCCATGCCGCTGAAGATGAGCGTGCCCTTGGGCTTCCAGCCCTCGCGGAGCATCTTCTTCACCGCGACCGCCATCGTCACGGTGATGCTCAGCATGTCGATGGCGCCGCGACCCCAGATCTCACCATCGACGAGATCGCCACAGAACGGATCGCGCTTCCAGCCGTTCGGATCCGCGGGCACCACATCGATGTGACCCATCAGCAGTAGGCTCGGCGCCTTCTTGTCAGTGCCCTCGACGCGGAGCGCCATGCTCCCCCGCCCCGGATGCGACTCGTACTGAGTGATATCCAGGCCTGGACCCGCGAGGTACGCGCCGAGGGTCTTCGCGTTCCTGACCTCGCCGCCCGAGTCAGGCGTGCCATCGTTCACGCATTGGTTGCGGATCATCGTCTGGAGGAGGTCGGTCGCCTCGTCGAGCGGTGTGGCCATGCGAGCGAGAGCCTAGGTCAGGCCGAGACCCGCTGCTTCGCGAGCTCCGCGCGCACGACCTTCGCGGCTTCGACGACGACCTTGCACTTCGCGATCGACTCGTCGACCGGCCGCGTCTTGAGGCCGCAGTCCGGGTGCGGGAGGAGCTTGTCCGCGCTCACGTACTTGAGACCCTTGCGGATCCCTTCGGCAGCCTCCGCGACGGACTCCAGCTCGTGGGTGTGCACGTCCACGATCCCGATCGCCATCTCCTTCGTGAACGGCTGGCGGTCCATGAGATCGAGCCAGCGGTACTCGTAGTTCGCCATCGCGAGGTCGAGCTGGTCGACCGGGAGATCGAGGATGCCCGGGTAGATCGCGGCGAAGTCCCCGTAGCAGATGTGCGAGATCGTCTTCGCCTTCAGGTTCTGGGTGACAATGCCCATCGCCTCGATCGCGATCGCGAGCTCCTCGGGCCGCGCGTGGATCGCGGGCTCGTCGATCTGGATGTACTGCGCGCCGGCGGCGTCGAGATCCTCGGCCTCCTGCCGCACGACCTCGGCGAGCGCGAGCGCGGCGTCACGCCGCGTCGGGTAGGCCTCGTTGTACGACCAGTCGAGCATCGTGTACGGGCCGGTGAGCATGCCCTTCACCGGCTTCTTGGTGAGCGACTGCGCGTACTGGAACCACTCGACGGTCATCGGCTTCGGCCGCGCGAGCTTCCCCGAGATGACGGGCTTGTGGTAGTAGCGGTTGCCGTACGAGCGCACGAGGCCACCCTCGCTGTACCCATCGAGGAGGTCGGCGAAGTACGCGACCATGTCGCCGCGATACATCTCGCCGTCGACGAGGATGTCGAGCCCGATGTCCTCCTGCACCTTGATCCACTCCGCCGTCGCCTTGCGCTCGAGTTCAAGCAGCTCGTCCGCGCCGAGCTTCCCTTTCGCGTGTGCGTTGCGTGCCTTCTGCAGGTAATCGGGCTTCCCGAAGGAGCCGACCGAGGTCGTGAGCAGGATGTTGTCAGCCGTCATGCGGGCACCCCTCCGCGCGCCGCTTCCGCGAGCGCCGTCAGTTTCTTGCTCGCCACGTCGTGGGGCAGGTACTCGAGGCCGGTGGTCGGCGCGAGCCAGAGGCTGTCGCTCGGGACGAGCTTCAGCGCCTCCTCGACGAGCTCGGCGAGCTCGCTCGCGGTCTCGAGGCGGGTGTTGCGCGCGTCGACGATACCGAGCACGACGGTCTTGCCTTTGAAGACGTCGAGCCGGCGCAACGCCGTCGTGTCACGCGACCGGACATCGACGCCGATCTGGGCGAGGGGGAACGACGCGAGCGTCTCGAGGATCCGGTCCGCCGGGAAGAAGTACGGCTGGATGGCGATGGGCACGCCGGCCGCCGCGATGCGCCGGTACGCCTCGCGCGCGAGCTCGATGTGCTGCGGGTCGTGGACCAGGCCGGGGTCCTCGATGTCGACGAGCGTCGCGCCGGCGGCACCGAGCCCTTTCACCTCCGCCGCGATCGCGTCCGCGACGGCAAGGACGCGATCCTCGAGCGAGCGGTAGTGCTTGTCGATGGCGAGCGTCGCGAACGTGATCGGTCCGGCGACCGCTGCCTTCAGCTCGTGAGTGGCGACGGACTTCGCGTACCTGAACGCCGTGACCAAGGTCTTTCCGTCGCTCCTGATCGGGCCGTCGATCGTCGGCTGCCGGAAGTACGTGTTGTTGTCGTAGAAGCGCTCGAGCGGGCCGCGCTTCACACCGGTCCACGCGCTCGCGAACGGGGCGAGCAGATCGTCCCACCGGATCTGCCCGTCGTTGATGACGTCGATGCCGGCCATCTCGAGCTCGCCGATCGCGACCTTGGTGACGGCGTCGTACACGGCATCAAGCTCGCCGTCAGCGATCTCACCGCGATCCTGCTTGTGGAGCGCCTGCCGGAGCTCCTGACCGCCGGGCTGGTCACTGATCTTCGGGAATGCGCCGATGACTGTCGTCTTCACGCTGTCGCTACCTCTTTCACTTTCGGTCGCGGGAGCAGTCCGGCGCCCCGCACGACCTGCGGGATCGCTTCCGGCCACTCGATCGCGTAGAGATGAACGCCATTCACGCCGGGCAGCGCGCGCAGCGCCTGGACGGTCTCGATCGCGATCGCGATACCCTCGGCCTCACCGTCCGTCGCGGCCTTCATGCGGGCGCGGATCGCATCGGGCACGGTGATGCCGGGGACCTTCGCGAGCCGCTCGGCCTGCTCCGCCGACCGCAGCACGAATACCCCGGCAAGGATCGCGACGTCCTTCTCGCGGCGACGGATCTCCATGAGCCATTGGCTGAACGGCGCGGCATCGAAGATCGGCTGCGTCTGCAGGAATTGCGCGCCGGCCGCGATCTTCTCGAGCGTGCGCTCGACATCGCTGGGGGCCGCAGGCGTCGCGGTGGCGCCGATGAAGTATTGCGGTGGCTGTTTCACCTCGTCGCCGTTGAGCAGCCGGCCATCGCGCAGCCCGGCCGCGGCGCGAACGAGCTCGATGCCGCCCAGGTCCCGCACGTGCACGGCGTCGGGGTGGTCGCCCTGCTTCGGGTCGTCGCCGCTCATGAACAGGAAGTTCGGCAGGCCGAGCGCCGCGGCCCCGAGCAGATCCGCCTGGATCGCGATGCGATTGCGGTCGCGCCCGGTGACCTGGACGATCGGCTCGACCCCGGCTTCGCGCACGAGGACGGCGGCGGGGATCGCGGCCATCGCCACCCTCGCGCGGTTGCTGTCGGTCACATTGACCGCGTCGACGACGCCCTTGAGGACCTCCGCGCGGCGGCGCACGACGGACGCGGCCGCACTCTTGGGCGGATTGAGCTCAGCGGTGAGGACGAACTCTCCCTGATGGAGAAGGGACGCGAGCGATGCCACAGGCGATGACCCCTTTCATCTTTCCTTGACCTCAAGGACGGAAGTGGCACCGCAGCGGGGCTCCGCCGGTTGCCGAGGCGTCAACGGGCCGTTCCCTCAGCCTCTCTGGATGAAAGCGCGAGAGCCAAATGTAGCACCTAAACTTATGGACATTCCCATGAATGAACGATTCGTCGAGCGGACCCTGCGCGCCTTCAGCGATGACCTCGCATCGGCGGCGGCCGTCCCGGGCGGCGGCAGCGCCGCGGCGTACGCGGGCGCGATGGGCGCCGGGCTCACCGCGATGGTCGGGCGGATCGCCGAGCGCCGGGAGACGAGCGAGGCGACGACCGCGCTCATCGCCGAGGCCGACAACCTGCGGGCCGACTTCCTCCGACTCGTCGACGATGACAGTGCGGCGTTCGCTCGCGTCAGCGAAGCGATGAAGATGCCGAAGGCCACGGACGACGACAAGCTCGTCCGGACCGAGCGGCTGCAGTCAGCCCTGCTCGCCGCATCGCGGGTGCCGCTCGAGGTCGCGAAGACCAGCCGCCGCCTCCTGGACCTGTGCGAACGGGCCGTCGAACGGGCGGCGACCGCGACGGTCAGCGACATCGGGGTCGGCGCGTTCCTCGCCGAGACCGCGCTCCGCGGCGCGGCACTCAACGTGATGATCAACCTCGCGTCGATCAAAGATGCCGCACAGGTGAAGGCGCTCTCCGAGGATCTTGATCGTGCCGTCGACGGCGCTGACGCCCAGCGCAAGCGCATCACCGACTTCGTGGAATCGCGGATCGCGCGCTAATGGCCCGGCTGCTCCATGGGCGGCCCCTCGCGGAGCGGATCAAGACCGATCTCAAGGCGCGCACCGACACGCTCCGAGCGCGAAACATCCAGCCGACGCTCGCGATCGTCGGGATCGGCGGCGATCCCGCAGCACACTCATACGTCCAGCGGCTCGAGCGAAGCGCCGCTGAGTGCGGCATCGTGACGACCGGCGGCTTCATGCCCCGGGATACGACGGAGCAACAGCTCATCGCGCAGCTCGAGCAGCTCTCGATGGACCGGAGCGTGAACGGGATCCTCCTGCTCACGCCACTACCGGGCGCACTCGATGAGGCGCACGTCATCGACCACATCGCCATCGCGAAGGACGTCGAGGGGATGCATCCGTTCAACATGGGCTTCCTCGCGGACGGACGGCCACGGTTCGTACCCTCGACCGCCGATGCGGTCGTGGAGCTCCTAAAGTTCTACGACGTGCCGCTCGAAGGTGCACACGCTGTGATCATCGGCCGGAGCACCGTCATCGGCCGGCCGGCTGCGTACCTGTTGCTCGCGGAGAATGCGACGGTGTCGATCGCCCACAAGCGGACGAAGACGATCGAGAGGCTGACCCAGATCGCCGACATCATCGTCGTCGGGGTCGGCCGTCCGGCATTCCTGACCGGTTCGATGGTCAAGCCGGGCGCGACCGTGATCGACGCCGGCATCAACCTGACGGCGAACGGGCTCGCCGGCGACGTCGAGCTCGAAAGCGTCGCGAGCGTAGCGGGCGCGCTTAGTCCCGTGCCAGGTGGCCTCGGCGCTGTGACCGCGGCGTTGCTGCTACGGAATGTACTCACCGCGACGGAGCGTCAGACCAGCTAGCCGATCAAACCGGGCGCGATGTCAGCGAACAGGCGAGACGCCGACGTAAAGAACACGAGCGCAACCAGACGGAACATGGTGTTTCCTCCTTTCTAGTTCTTCCGCTCAACCTCGTATGCCTTGCGTGAGTACTTCAGGGCTTCCTCGGCGAGCCCGAGTTCAGACAACAGTTCACTGAGTTCGTTGTACAACTCCGCATACCCCAGCCCGTGCGATGCGCCAGACCCTCGTGCGGCGTCGCGGAGGATCTTCTCGGCGCGTTTCGGTTCGGTCCGTCTCAGTGCTTTCGCCAGGTTCATCTGACTAATGAGTCGCAGAAGCGGATCTCCGATGCGCTCGGCGTTGGTGAACGCCTCTGAAGCCAATGCGATGGCTTCATCTGATCGTCCATCCTCGGCCCAATGAACGGCTTGATAGCTCGCGATCTCGACCGCCAAGCTGTCGGCCCCCGACGTCCGCGCATCTTCGAGCGCACTGGTTAGAAGTTCATCGGCCTTGACCCGTTGACCGAGCGCCTCCAGCGATAAGGCCGCACGCAGTCGGCTCTCAATGGCTCGGGACTTGTTGTTGATCGCCTCAAAGAGCCCTTCGCTCTTGCGGAGATAGGTCACGGCCGCTTCGAAGTCGCTGAGCTTCAAATACGACATTCCCATTCCAGCAAAGAGGCCTGCTTGCCAGCGCAGGTCTCCAACATCAGCGCCCTCTCGGGCAGCTCGGTCGAATTGCTGCGCCGCCGCTCGATAGTCACCTCGCATGTAAAAGCTGACACCCAAGTTGTAGAGGGTGTGAACCTTGAGCAGTGGGTCCTTAACGTCGGCTTTCGACATGAATGCCAATGCGCTTTCGAGTTCCTGCTGCGCTTCCAAGTACGTACGCATTTCCAACATCGCCGCGCCAAGCTGGGATCGGGTCCGCGCTACCTGCTCCGAATCCTCAGTCGTCTTGAAGTAGCGAAGTGCCTCGCTCAAGATCGCGATTGCCTCAGGCGCCCGACGAGCTTGCGTGTAAGCGCGCCCCAGTGAACGCTGCAACAACGCACGTTCACTGGGCGTCGCCGCCTTCTTCGCTAGGGCGTCCAGGAGCGGGATTGCCTCCGCTGCTTTGCCCTCGGAAATCAATTGGTTTCCTCGTGCGACCATCGCGGATAGCTCTTTGCGGCGCCGATCTGCCTCCGCGTCTTCCAGGAAGTACGAGGTTGGCTTGCCGAGCTTGTTGGCCATGAACTCGAGCGACTTCATCGCCGGCCGGACCTTCCCAAGCTCGATCGCGCTCACGTACGCCCGCGTGA
>DATCOD010000172.1:0-6079 GCA_036564905.1 Candidatus Limnocylindria bacterium | reverse complement strand
GTCCGCCAGGCCCCGGCGGCAGGCGAGATGGATCTGGTCGTGACGCCGCTCGCGACGCCCGACGACTGGCACCACTTCGAGCTGGCCCTGCGCCGGGTACCCGGCGTGGGACCGCTGCGCATCCAGTACTACCGCGCCGGGATCCTGAAGCTGCGGCTCCAGTGGTCCGGCGCGGAGCGATTTGCGTACGCCGTCGCGAACGTGCCCGGGTACCGGGTCGGGATCCTGGGCGAGGACCGCACCACCGTCCAGATCCGCGTCGCACGGGCGTAGGCCCTCCCAGGACGTCCCGTGGCGCCCGCTGCATACGCCCTGCATGGGGCCGAACGGGCTAAACTGAGCGCGTGACCCAGGCTTCCGGGACCCTCGAGCAGCGCGCCGCGCGGGTCCTCTCGCCGGTCCTCAGCCATTACACCTGGCTCGAGATCGACCGCGGCGAGGGGAGCTGGCTGATCACCCGCGACGGCCGGCGGGTCCTGGACCTCACCAGCGGCATCGCCGTGACCCCCATCGGCCATTCGCATCCAAAAGTGGTTGCAGCGATCCAGGCGCAGGCCGCGAAGCTCGCGCACATCTGCGCCGGCGTCGCCGCGTACGAGCCGAACATCGCGCTCGCCGAGGCCCTGGCCGGCATCACCCCGCAGGGGCTCGACATGGTCTTCTTCGGGAACTCGGGGGCCGAGGCGATCGAGGCCTCGATCAAGCTGTCCCGGCAGGTCACCGGCCGCGAGGCGATCATCGTCTTCCGCGGCGGCTTCCATGGCCGCTCGGTCGGCGCGGCGTCGGTCACGACCTCGAAGTCGCTCTACCGCAAGGGCTACGGCGCGCTCCTCCCGGAGGTGCACGTCGCGCCCTACCCGTACCCGCTCGACTGCCCGATCACCCCCGCGCACGACGCGGAAACCTGCGGCCAGCACTCGCTCGCGATCATCGAGCGGATGCTCGAGCACGACGTCCCGGCCGAGCACGTCGCGGCGATCCTGATCGAGCCGGTCCTCGGCGAGGGCGGCTACGTGGCCGCGCCGACGTCGTTCCTCCAGGGGCTCCGCGACCTCGCGACGCGCATCGGCGCGCTGCTCGTGTTCGATGAAGTGCAGTCCGGTTTCGGGCGCACCGGCGCGTGGTTCGCGGCCCAGCGGTTCGGGGTCACTCCGGATGTGATGACGGTCGCGAAGGCCCTTGGCGGCGGCATGCCGCTCGGCGCGGTCATCGCGCCGCGGGCGCTCCACGAGCGCTGGAAGACGTCGACGCACGGGTCCACCTTCGGTGGGAATCCGATCTCCTGCGCGTCCGGCCTGGCGACGTTGAACGTGCTCAAGGAGGAGCGCCTCGTCGAGCGCGCCGACCTCGTCGGCAAGATCATCGTCGAGGAGCTGGCGCCGCTGAAGCGGGATCCGCGAGTGCGCGAGATCCGCACGACCGGCGCGATGGCCGCGATCGAGTTCGCCGACAAGACCGCCTCGAAGGCCGCGATCCACGGCGCGCTCGAGCGGGACGTGCTGCTCATCACCTGCGGGTCGCACGATCAGGTGGTGCGATTCATCCCACCGCTCAACATCGCCGAGGACGACCTGCGCGGGGGCGTGCGGGCGTTCGTCCAGGCGGCCAAGGCAGAGGCGGTCCGAGCGCCCGCCTAGCGCCGGTCCCCCCAACGGCCTTTTCCAGGCCTGTTCGCCGCGACTCCACCCTGTTCCGCCGCGGGTCGTGAAATCGTGTCCATTCCGCTCTTGACAAGACCTGACCCCCGGAGCATCGTTCCCCCCCTGCGGCCACTAGATGTTGTGCCGACGGCAAGCATCGGAACGACATCTAGTAGCCGCGGACGCGTCGAGGAGGAGAATGGACATGTCGCACGCTTCCGCGCATGCCACCGCGAACCGGGATCCGCTCCTTCTATTGCTCCTCAGCCCGTCCGCGCCCCTCCAGTCCACTCCGACAACTCACTAGGAGCCCAGAAATGGCTATTGCCGAACTACCGCCGCAGTCCGCCCACCCCCGCCGCGAGTCCCCGGGACTCCGGTTCGAGCGCTATTTCACGCGTGACGGCGTCCATCCGTACGACGCGATCGAGTGGGAGCTGCGCGATGCGGTGATCCCCGGCGAGGGCGGCAACGTCTTCGAGCAACAGGGCGTCGAGGTCCCGGCGTTCTGGTCGATGACGGCGACGAACGTCGTGGCGTCGAAGTACTTCCGCGGCAAGCTCGGCACGCCGGCGCGCGAGACGAGCGTTCGCCAGATGGTCGATCGGGTCGTCGACACGATCGCGCGGTGGGGTACGGAGAAGGGCTACTTCGCGGGCGTCGAGGACGCCGCGATCTTCGCCGACGAGCTCAAGTACCTGATGGTCAACCAGCACGCGTCGTTCAACTCGCCGGTGTGGTTCAACATCGGCGTCCCCGGCATCCCGCAGCAAGCCTCGGCCTGCTTCATCGTCTCGGTCGAGGACTCGATGAACTCGATCCTCGATTGGTTCAAGACCGAGGGCGTCATCTTCAAGGGCGGCTCGGGCTCGGGGGTCAACGTCTCGACGATCCGCTCCAGCAAGGAGCACCTCTCCGGTGGCGGTCTCGCCTCCGGACCGGTGTCGTTCATGCGCGGCGCGGACTCCGTCGCCGGCTCGATCAAGTCAGGCGGCACGACGCGGCGCGCGGCGAAGATGGTCGTCCTCAACACGGACCACCCCGACGTCCGCGAGTTCATCTGGTGCAAGGCCAAGGAAGAGAAGAAGGCCTGGGCGCTCGGCGAGCAGGGCTACGACATGGGCCTGAACGGCGAGGCCTGGCAGTCGATCCAGTTCCAGAACGCGAATAACTCCGTGCGAGCAAGTGACGACTTCATGCGGGCTGCCCTCTCGGACGAGGACTGGCAGCTCAGGGCCGTGAGCACCGGCGAGACGCTCGAGACCGTGAAGGCCCGTCAGCTGCTCCGGGAGATCTCCGAGGCCACGTGGGCCTGCGGCGACCCGGGCATGCAGTTCGACACCACGATCAACGACTGGCACACACGGCCGGTGAGCGGTCGCATCAACGCATCCAACCCGTGCAGTGAATTCCTCAGCCTTGACGACACCGCCTGCAATCTCGCGTCGCTGAATCTGCTGCGCTTCCGGCGGACGGACGGTGAGTTCGACGTCGAGCGGTTCGCGAAGGCGGTCGACGTCGTCTTCACGGCGCAGGAGATCCTGGTCGGCTCCAGCGACTATCCGACCGCCACGATCACGGTGAACGCGCACGCGAACCGCGAGCTGGGCATCGGCTACGCGAACCTGGGCGCGCTGCTCATGGATCGTGGCCTCGCCTACGACTCCGACGAGGGTCGGGCGTACGCGGCCGCGATCACCGCGCTCATGACCGGCGAGTCGTACGCCCAGTCCGCCCGCATGGCGGGCGTGGTCGGCAGCTACGAGAACTACCCGAAGAACCAGGCTGGCCACGACCGGGTCATGGAGATGCACCGGCTGCACGCCTACCGGATCCGCGAGGAGATCGTCCCGTCGGATCTGCTCGGCGCGGCGCGCCAGGCGTGGGACGACGCGGTCGCCATCGGCAAGGTGCACGGCTATCGCAATGCGCAGGCGAGCGTGCTCGCCCCCACCGGAACGATCAGCTTCATGATGGATTGCGACACGACCGGCGTGGAGCCGGACATCGCCCTCGTGAAGTACAAGAAGCTCGTCGGCGGCGGGATGCTGAAGCTCGTCAACCAGACCGTCCCGTCCGCGCTCTCGAAGCTCGGCTACACCGAGACCCAGGTGAGCGCGATCACGGCCCACATCGAGTCCACCGGCACGATCGAGGGCGCCCCCGAGCTCGCCGAGCGCCACCTGTCGATCTTCGACTGCGCGTTCAAGCCCCAGAACGGCACGCGGTCCATCTCGCACCTTGGCCACATCAAGATGATGGGCTCGGTCCAGCCGTTCATCTCCGGCGCGATCAGCAAGACCGTGAATCTCCCCGAGAACGCGACCGTCGAGGACGTGACCGACGCCTACGTCGAGGCGTGGAAGCACGGCGTGAAGGCGATCGCGATCTACCGCGATGGCAGCAAGAAGGTCCAGCCGCTCTCCACGGGCAAGGAGACCTCCAACTCGAAGAAGGCGGCCGCCGCCGTCACCGAGACGATCATGGTCGAACGGCCCCGCCGCCGGCTCAAGGACACGCGGGCGTCGCTCACGCACAAGTTCACGATCGAGGGGCACGAGGGCTACATCACCGTCGGCCTCTTCGAGGACAACACCCCCGGCGAGATCTTCGTCACGATGGCGAAGGAGGGCTCGACGCTCTCCGGGATGATGGACGCGTTCGCGACGAGCATCTCGCTCTCGCTCCAGTACGGCGTTCCGCTCGCGCACCTCGTCGAGAAGTTCGCGCACATGCGGTTCGAGCCGTCGGGCTGGACCGGCAACTCCGAGCTCGGGTTCGCGAAGTCGATCGTCGACTACGTGTTCCGCTGGCTCGGCTACCGGTTCCTCTCGGCCGAGGACAAGCTCGCGATCGGTCTCGTGCACACGAGCGAGATCGTGGACCCCGCTCCGCAGCTCGAGCTGCTCAGCAAGGCCGTCTCGATGGCCGCACCGGCGGCGTCGACGGAGACCGTATGGTCCCAGCCGGTCGCGCCATCCGGCCCCGGCGCCCGGCGCATGAATTCGACTCCCGACGCACCGCCCTGCCCGCGCTGCGGCTGGCTGACCGTTCGCAACGGCACCTGCCACAAGTGCGAGAACTGTGGCGAGACCACGGGGTGCAGCTAGCACCCCCTTCCTGAGTCAGGCCCTGGCCGGCCCGCCCGTCGGCCAGTACGCCTTTCGGCCCGGCGGTTCCTGCTCCCCTGGACCGCCGGGCCGCTCTTTGCCCGGCCGGCGGGCCGATTTAGGCCTATTTCGGGCCGTTCCAGCCGCGTAGCGGACTGGTCGACCGAGCCGTTAGTACGTCTGGTGAGCGGTCAGCGTCCACGCAATGACTTCACGGAGAACCTGGAGGCCGTCGCCCGGGGGGTCCGGCGCCTGGAGCAGATCCAGGACCCGATCCTGCGCGAAGCGGTCGCTGCGGCGCTCCGCCTCCGCGAGCGCGAGATCCGGATCGACCCGGCCAGCCGGGCCCGGATGCGGAACACCGTCCTTGCCGCACTCGCGCCGGCCAAGCCCACCCTGGCCGACCGCCTCTACGGCGTATTCGCCGTCATCGGCAAGCCCGCCCCGATCCTGGTGCGGGCGCTCGTCATCGGCTTCGTGATCGCGAGCATGTTGGGCGGCGCCACGGTCGCGAGCGCCGACTCGCTGCCCGACGACCCGCTGTACGGACTCAAGCTCGCCGGCGAGCAGCTTCGCCTGGCCGTCGCGGTCAGCCCCGAGGATCGCGCCGCGGTGGAGCTCTCCATCGCCGAGCACCGCCTCGACGAGGCGCAGCGGTTGGCCGCCAACGGGCGCGAAGACGACGCGATCATCGCGACGGCCAGCTACGGCAGCTCGCTCGCCGATGCCGCGGCGGAACTCGCGAGCGTCGAATCGACGGACCCGGGCACCGCGGCCCTCGTGACCCAGGTGCGGACCTCGCTCGCGGCGAGCCTGCAGCGGGTCGCGGTCACCGCGGCGAGGCTCGCGGCGGATCCGCGCACCGCGGCCACCGCCGAGGTGCTCCACGCCGTCGCAGCGACCTCCGCGCCGAGCCAGAACTCGCCGGCGACGCAGATCGCCGATCAGGCCGCCGCGATCACCGCACGGCTCGCGACGTTCGCCGACGAGCACGCGGATCGGGCGGATCCCAGCCGCACATCCCCGGCGGGCAGCGACCCGCCCGCGACCCCGGCCGTGGCACCGACCAACCTGAACGGACGCGCGAGCGCGACCGACCGCCCGACCGACACGCGGCAGCCCGCGCCCATTTCCATGTCGTAGGGCTGCAGGATCACGCAGCCCTGATCCGCCCAGAACCGCTGCAGGGCAAGAATAAAACCCTGGAACGAGCGTTCCGGGCGCATGTGCGGAGGCAGGGAATCCATGGTCGGGTCAGGTCTTTGCTGGGGGGTACGCAAGCGCGCGGGACCGTATCGGCGGGGGCGAGGGGAATCAAGGCAACGGGGC
>DATCOD010000171.1:0-55131 GCA_036564905.1 Candidatus Limnocylindria bacterium | reverse complement strand
TCACCCTCGTCGAGCGCGCGCAGGAGCACGTCGACGAGAAGGAAGCGGAGGCCCAGGCGAAGCGGCTCTTCGAGGCGCGCTTCACCTTCGACGACTTCTACAAGCAGCTGCAGCAGGTGAAGAAGATGGGGCCGATCGGCGACCTGCTGAAGCTGATGCCGGGCCTGGGTGGCCTCGCGAAGCAGATGCCCGATCCGCAGCAGGCCGAGCGTCAGATGCGGACGATCGAGGCGATCATCTCGTCGATGACGAGGCTGGAGCGGCAGGACCCCACGATCCTGAATGGCTCGCGGCGCAAGCGGATCGCGACCGGCTCCGGGGTCACGGTGTCCGAGGTGAACGCGCTCCTCAAGCAATTCAAGGAGATGCAGGCCATGATGAAGCAGTTCGGGGCGCTGGCGAAGCGCGGCAAGCTGCCGAAGCTTCCCGGGATGCCGATGTAACTCTCTAGCGCTGGGACAGACCCGGTCCTAGGCTCCGCGCATGCCGGAAGAGCGAAAGCTCGTCACCATCCTGTTCGCTGACATCGTCGGCTCGACCGAGATGGGCTTGAGCCATGACCCGGAGGTCGTACGCGCGTCGCTCGGTGAGGCGTTCGAGTCCGCGAGCGGGATCCTGCGGGCGCACGGCGGCACGGTCGAGAAGTTCATCGGCGACGCGATCATGGCGGTCTTCGGCGTTCCGGCCGCGCACGACGACGACCCGGACCGCGCCGTGCGTGCCGCGTTCGCGCTGCGAGAAAGGATCACGAGCGCCGACGACGTCGATCGTCCAGCGCTCCGGGTCCGGATCGGTGTCAACACGGGCGAGGCCGTGGCCGGCTCCGGCGAGACGGCACAATTCCTCGTGACCGGTCCCGCCGTGAATGCCGCCGCGCGCCTCCAGCAGGCCGCGGCGCCCGGCGAGATCGTGGTCGGCGATCTCACCCATCGGATCACGTCAGCCGGCATCGTGTACGGCGTCGCACGCGAGGTCGACGCGAAGGGCATCGGCCGCATGGCCGCGTGGCCCGCCGAGAGCGTCGTCGGCGATGTGCCCGAACAGCACCGCGGGCTGCCTGGGCTCCGCGCCCCGCTCATCGGCCGCGACCACGAGCTCCGGACGCTCGTGCAGGCCTACGACGGCGTCGCGAAGGATGGCCGGCCGCATCTCCTCACGGTGTACGGCCCAGCGGGAGCAGGGAAGTCACGGCTCACGGCCGAGTTCTTCGAGGCGATCGGCAGCGAGCACGTTCGCGCGGGCCGCTGCCTCCCCTACGGAGAGGGCATCACGTATTACGCGGTCCAGCTCATCGTCCGCGCCGACGCCGGGATCGGGATCGCGGACCCGCGCGACATCGCGATCGAAAAGATCCAGCGCGCTGCCCGCGACGCCTTCGGCGACGACGTTGAAGACGCGGGCGCCGTCGCGAAACGGGTGAGCGTGCTCGCCGGGATCGAGCGCGCCGACGAGGCACTGCCCGAGGTCGGGCCGGATCAGCTGCGCGAGGAGCTCGCGTTCGGGCTGCGGCGGTACCTCGAGCGCCGCGCGGCGTCGTCGCCGCTGGTCCTCGTCTTCGAGGACGTGCACTGGGCCGAACCGGGCCTGCTCGACCTCATCGAGGATCTGGCTGAGTGGTCGCGCGCGCCGCTCCTGCTGCTGTGCCTGGCCCGGCCCGACTTCCGCGAGCTGCGGCCGACGTGGGGCAGCACCGCCGCGAACGCGACCGCGATCACGCTTTCGCCGCTCAGCTCGGACGACACGCGCCGGCTCATCGCTGCGCTGCTGGCGATCGACGATCTCCCGGAGCAGGTGCGAAGCGACGTCATCACGCGGGCCGAGGGCAACCCGCTTTACGTCGAGGAGTTCCTGCGAATGCTCATGGAGAGCGGGCGCATCGAGAAGCGCGACGGCCGTTGGGTCGCCGACGCGTCCATCGCCACGGTCGAGGTCCCGCCGACGCTGCAGGGTCTGATCGCCGCCCGCCTCGACCGCGTTGCGCCCGAGGTGAAGGCCCTGCTCCAGCGCGCGTCGCTCGCCGGGCGGTTGTTTTCGACCGATGCGTTGGCTGCCCTCGGGGACGGCGCGGCACCGGATGCCGGACTCCTTCGGGATGCGATCCGCCGCGATCTTCTCGTCGAGGCCGACGAGCGCGCGCTCGGATCCGGTCGCGTGTTCCGCTTCAAGCACGTCCTCATTCGCGACGTCGCGTACTCGACCGTGCCGAAGGCCGAGCGCTCGCGGCTGCACGACCGCTACGGCCGTTGGCTCGAGACGAGCCTCGGCGATCGCCGGCATGAGATCGCCGACATCGTCGCCTTCCACGCCGAGCAGGCCTTCCTCCTCGCGCGCGAGCTGCGCCCGTCGGCCGCCGCGGATCTCGGCCGCCGCGCGCTCGACCTGTTGCTCGAGGCCGCGCGGAACGCCTACGAACGCATCGACACGCACGCGGCGCTCAATCTGTACCAGCGCGCCCGCGCGGTCGCGGAGGTGATCAGCGCGACGGGGGCCGAGAACGCCGAGGTCGCCGGACGCATCGTGCTCAGTCGCGACCAGCTCGCGACCTCCCGACCGGCGGTCGCTGAAGTGGATGCGGCGATCGACGTCGCGAAGACGGCCGCGCCGAACAAGGTCCTACCCGAGCTGCTGCTCCTTCGCGCGAGGCTCGCCGCCGACGAGGTAGGACCCGAGAGGATCCGTCCGATCCTTCATGAGGCCCTCGAGACCGCGCGGCAGGCCGGTGATCCCGATGTCATTGCCGACGTCATGTGGGCCAATGCCTTCAACCGGTACTACGCGGCGGAGATCGACGAGATGCGCCGCCTGCTCGAGGATGCGCACGAGCACGTGAAGCGGACCGGGTCGAAGCGGGCCGGGCTGATCCTGTACTGGCTCGGCAAGGCTGCGCTCTACCAGGGCGACCTTACGGCCATGAACAGCTTCGTCGAGGAGGCGATCGCGGCGCTCCCGTACAGGTCGAAGCACTTCCGCGCGATCGAGCACTACGCCCGCGCGGGCCAGGCCGACGACCAAGGCGACTACGCCACCGGCGTCGGCGAGGCGCGGATCGCCAACGCGCTGTTCCGAGAGCTCGGCGAACCGGGATTCATCGCGTTGACGGCCTGGGAGATGGGCGAGGCGATGATCGCGCTCGGCGACGACGCCGGGGCCCGCGACGTCCTCGCCGAAGCAGTCGACCTCTTCACGCGGAGGGGCCAGCGCGGCCAGATCCCGGAGGTGGAGGCGCGCCTTGCGCGGGCGCTCGTGCACCTCGGCGACGGTGCGGCTGCGCGCACGCACGCTGAGGCCGCTCGGGCGATCGCGATGCCGAACGATCTCGAGTCCCGGTTCATCGCTGCCGTCGCGGTCGCGGAGGTCCGGGAGGCCGACGGCGACCTCGCGGCCGCGGACGCGCTGTTCCGTGAGGCGGTCGCGACCATGGAGCCGAGCGGGATGGGGGATGGCCTGGCGGAGACCCGAGAGCACTACGGGCGCTTCCTCCTTCGGCATGGCCGCGCGGACGAAGCGCGTGCCCAGCTCGACAAGGCTCGCGCGTTCTGGAGCGACCCGCTCGCCAAGCGTCATCGCGAGCGCATCGACGCGTTGCTCAGGAGCGCCCAGCCGCGCACGATGTCGATCTAGGACGTCGTCCGGTATACTTCTGTTCTCCCCGCGCACAACTTTCACGGAGGAACGTCTGACTTTGGCTGTACATATCCGCCTGCGGCGCACCGGCAAGACGAAGGCCCCGACGTACCGCGTCGTGGTCGCGGACTCCCGTTCGCCGCGCGATGGCAAGTTCATCGAGATCCTCGGTCACTACAACCCCCGTACCGAGGAGGGCGCGCTCGTCCTCGACGATGCGCGTGTCCGTCACTGGATCAAGAACGGCGCGAAGCCGACCGCGACCGCCCGCGCGCTCCTCGTCCGCAGCGGCATCCCGGACGCCGAAGTCCCGCCCGTCGCCCGGTGAGCAAGGAGCTCGAGCTCCTCGAGCATGTCGCGAAGGCCTTGGTCGACGATCCGAGCGGCGTCGTGGTCAAGGAAGAGCAGGACGGCGATTTCCTGAAGCTGCATCTGCAGGTGGCGGAAGCCGACGTCGGGAAGGTCATCGGGAGGGGCGGGCGCATCGCGAAGGCGATCCGCGCACTGCTCAAGGTGATGGCCACACGTGACGGCACCAAGGTCAACCTCGAGATCGACTAGCGAGCCTGACGGCCTCGTCGTCGGCGTCATCAAGACCCCGCACGGCGTGCGCGGCGAGGTCACCGTCGATCCCCGAAGCGACGTTCCCGGACGGTTCCGCGTGGGCGCGGTCCTGCGCTGCGATGGCCTCGGCCCGCTGACGATCCGATCGATCCGGGGCACGCCGGCGGAGCCGATCGTCGGATTCGACGGATTCGCATCGCGCCCGGACGCCGAGCCGCTTCGCGGCCGCTTCCTTCGCGTGGACGTCGACGAGGCGCGGCGTGCGACCAAGGGTCGGTACCTCTGGGCCGATCTGGTCGGCCTTCGCGCCGAGACGCCGGCCGGCGAGCCGATCGGCGCGGTGACCGACATCATCCGTGCCGGCGAGACCGACGTGCTCGTGCTGACGCGTGCGCTGGGGGGCGAGCTGCTCGTGCCCGCGATCGCGTCGGTCGTGCGCGAGGTCGACGTGCCGGGCGGCCGAGTCGTCATCGCCCCGCAGGAGGAGCTGTGATGCGGATCGACGTCCTCACGCTCTTCCCGAAGATGTTCGAGAGCCCGTTCGCCGAGAGCATCGTGGCCCGCGCGCGCGCGGCCGGGCAGCTCGAGCTCGCGTTCCATGACCTGCGCGGCTGGACGGCCGACCGCCACCGGACCGTCGACGACGTCCCGTACGGCGGAGGGGCGGGCATGGTGTTCACTCCCGCGCCGCTCGCACCGGCGATCCGCGCGCTGAAAGGCCGGGACGGACACGTCGTGCTGCTCTCCGCGCAGGGGCGGCTGTTCGACGAGGGATGCGCGCGCCGGCTCGCGTCGGTCGAGCACCTCGTGCTCGTCGCCGGTCACTACGAGGGCGTGGACGAACGCGTGATCGAGAGCGACGTCGATGAGGAGCTGTCGATCGGGGACTATGTCGTGACGGGGGGCGAGCTTCCGGCGATGATCGTCATCGATGCCGTCGCGCGGCTGCTGCCCGGGGTCATCGATGCGGCGTCGCTGAACGAGGAGTCGCATACGAGCGGCCTGCTCGAAGGGCCGCAGTACACGCGACCGCCCGAGTTCGAAGGGCGGAAGGTGCCCGCGGTCCTGGTGTCCGGAGACCACGCGTCGATCGCGAAGTGGCGTCGCGCGGAGGCGATCCGTCGCACCGCGGAACGGCGGCCCGACCTGCTCGACCGCGCGGAGCTCACTCCGGCCGAGCGAGCGCGGCTCCCGCGGCCGGCGGCGAAGGCGCCGGTGCCCGACGCGGATCTGATCGCCGCCTATCGGTCCGGTGTCGGCTCCTATCGGATCGCCGCGCGTTTCGGCATCTCGCCGGCGACCGTGCGAGCGCGCCTGCGTGCCGCGGGCGTGCGGCTGCGGGATGCGCGAAGCGCGCAGCGCGGCCCGACCGCCGCGGAGGTCGCGCGGATGCGGGCGACGGGTCTCACCGTGCGCGAGCTCGCGCGTCACTACGGCGTCTCGCACGTCACGATCCTCGACCGTCTGAAGAAGGCCGGAAAATGAGCTATCATTCGATGACCCCGTGAGCACGACCGCTATGCCGATGAACGACGTCTTGAAGACGCTTGCCTCCGAACAGCTGAAGACCGACCTCCCCGAGGTCCGGCCCGGAGACACCGTCCGTCTCTCCGTGCGCGTCGTCGAAGGCACCAAGGAACGGCTGCAGGCGTACGAGGGCACCGTCATTCGTGTCCGCGGCGGAGGCCTCAACGCGCAGATCACGGTCCGCCGGATCGCCAGTGGCGTCGGCGTCGAGCGCACCTTCCTGGTCCACTCTCCGCGCCTTGAGAAGATCGAGGTCATCCGCCACGGGCACACCCGTCGCGCGACCCTCTACTTCCTGCGCGAGCGCGTCGGCAAGGCGGCCACGCTCCGCGAAAAGCGCCGCAGCTAGCACCGCATCGATCCCGGCGCTCGTGCGCCCGCGATAATCGAGCGCGTGCCAAGCCTTCGTTTCGAGCAAGCCCTCTGGGACCAGGGCCTCATCCGTGTCGTCGGCGTGGACGAGGTCGGCATGGCCACGCTCGCCGGTCCGGTCGTCGCGGCGGCCTGCCTCGTCACACCGGACGTGCGTCTGATCCGTGCGGTCCGTGACTCGAAGCTCCTGACGCGTCAGGAGCGCGAGGAGCTCGTCCCGGAGATCCGGGCACGGGTCACCCGCATCGGCATCGGCGCGGCCTCGGTGGCGGAGATCCACCGGCTGAACATCTACCACGCGAGCCACCTCGCGATGCAGCGGGCGCTCCGCCAGATCGGCGACTACGACCATGTGCTCGTCGACGGCCGGAAGATCTCCGATCCGGCCTTCGCCCCCGGCAAGCACACCGAGATCGTGAAGGGCGACCGGAAGAGCTTCTCGATCGCGGCGGCATCGATCATCGCCAAGGTCACGCGCGACCGGTTGATGGAGAAGCTCGCCGGCCGGTACCCGGGGTACGGCTGGGAGCACAACTGCGGCTATCCGACCACCGATCATCGCGCGGCGCTCCGCGCGCTCGGGGTCACGCCGTTCCATCGTCAGGATTTCGGGACGGTGAAGATCATGCTGCTCGGTGAGCAGCTGGAGCTCGACGTCGCGACGGCGTGAGCGAGTGCAGCCCAATTGACGGTGACGCCGCCGGTCGGTGCCGATAGAGTCCAGCGCTCATGACCAGTGTCGAACGACCGCGGGTGAGGCTGCGCCCCTTCACCGACGACGACTACGCCGCGCTGGTCGGGCTCTCGAACGAGTCGTACCCCGACTACGCCTGGACGGTCGCGGAGATCCGCCACTTCGATCGGGATTGGACGCCCGATGGCTACTTCCGCCGCCGGATCATGGCCGAGGAGGCCGGTGTCCCGGTCGGCTACTGCGAGGTGTCGCACGCGCGCGGCCAGTTCGTGCCGGACAACTACAACATCGACCTGGTCGTCCGGCCGGCAGCAAGGCGCCGCGGCATCGGGACGACGCTCTTCGATGACGCCGCGTCCGTGCTCCGGGCTCGCAACGCCCACTGGATACGCAACGGGCAGAAGGAGTCCGACGAACACAGCGTCGCGTTCGCCAAGAAGATCGACGCCGTCGAGCTGAGGCGGGATTGGGAGTCGCGGCTCGATCTGGCCGCCTTCGATCCAGGCCCGTTCGCCGGCGCCCCGGTGCGCGCCGTGGCCGCCGGTGTCCGGATCACGACCCTCGCCGAACTGATGAAGACCGACCCCGACGCGGTCCGCAAGGCGTATGCGCTGCACGAGGAGACACGCCTCGACGTCCCGTCGATCGACCCAGCGACGCCGTCACCGTACGAGCGATTCGAGGAGAACACGCTGCGCTCGCCGTCCGCGCTTCCCGAGGCGTACTTCGTCGCCATCCGCGCGGGCCGCTATGTCGGCGAGTCGGCCCTGGCGACCGAAGGCGCCGACCCCACCGTCATCTACCAGCAGCTGACCGCCGTGCTGCGAGACGAACGCGGAAAAGGCATCGCGATGGCCCTCAAGCTCAAGACGATCGAGTACGCGACGGCCCGCGGCCTGCGCGAGATCCGCACGTGGAATGCGTCGATCAACCGGCCGATGCTCGCGATCAACGAGGCGCTCGGGTTCGCGAAGCAGCCGGCCTGGATCACGTTCGGCAAGGACCTGTCGGCCGACTAGCAACCGGCGGTCGATCTCCCAGGCGTGACCGATGCCCGTCGACGCCTTGGCGACCATGGGGAAGCCGTCGCCGCGCGTGCGCTCGAAGAGCGCGGCATCCGCATCGTCGCGCGCAACGCCCGCACGAGATACGGCGAGCTCGACCTCATCGGTCAGGACGGTCGCGGCTACGTGTTCGTCGAAGTGAAGACCAGGCGCCGGGGCTCATTCGTGAGCGCGGCGGAGGCCGTCGATGCGCGGAAGCTCGCGCGGCTCAATGGCCTCGCGCTGGCCTGGGCGAGCGAGCACCGCGTCCGGGGGCGGATCCGGCTGGTGGTCGCCGCGGTGACGGTGGATCGCGCGGGCGCAGCGGTCGACCTCATCGAGGTCGCGGGCTAGACCGGTCCGCCGCCCGCGAAGATCTGCGCGCCGACGACCAGCATCGCCGTGACGGTGAAGGCGATCGCGATGACCGCGATGCCGATGCGCCGGAGCGCGAACGCTTGATCGGTCGTGAGCCGGCGCCGTGCCGGCGCGCCGATCGCCCGCTGCGGGCTCGGCTGGGGGGAGAACAGCATCGCGGCGTAGGAGCGTTCGATCGCGGCGGCGTCGAGGGCGCCACGCCTCTCGAGGCGGGCGATGAAGCGGTCGTACTCGCGGCGCGCGCACTCGCGGTCGCCAGCGACGGCGTAGGCCGCGGCGAGCCGGCGATGCGCGGTGAGGTCATCCGGCGCCAGGCCGACCGCGGACAGGAGCGCCGCGATCGCGGCGACGCGATCGCCGACTCGGCTCAAGGTCACGGCGCCGCCCAGCAGCGCGGCGAACTCGTCCGACGGACGCGCCTCGATCGACACCGGTCGCCCCCCTCTTGGCCCGGACCCGGTGCACCCGGATTCGGTTGCCAAGGGCGACGGTACGCGCCGGCGGGCGCGCAGGTCAATGGCCGGTACCGACGTCCCGGCCGGGGGTCCCATCGCTCGCCCGCCCGGTCGGGCCGCAGGCTCCCGCCGTGGGGGCGGTGGCGCGGACGCTCGGCTGCGCCCTCTGGGGTCTCGAGACCGCGCTCGTCACGGTCGAGGTCGACGTCGCGAACGGCTTGCCGCACTTCGCGATCGTCGGCCTGCCGGACACCGCGGTCCAGGAGGCCCGCGAGCGGGTCCGGGCGGCGATCCGGAACGCGGGGTTCGAATTCCCACTGCGGCGCGTCACGGTGAACCTCGCCCCGGCCGAGCGGCGCAAGGAGGGCACCGGCTTCGATCTCCCCATCGCGCTGGCCCTCCTGCGCGCGACCGGCCAGCTCACGGTCGATCCGGACGGGCTCTGCCTCGGCGAGCTGGCGCTCGACGGCGCGCTCCGTCCGGTCCGCGGCGCGATGCCGCGCGTGCGGCACGCCCTGGCCGCGGGCATCAGGCGGGCGTATGTCCCGACCGCGAATGCGGGCGAGGCGGCGGCCCTCGGCGCGGAGGCGATCCCGTTCGCGACCCTGCGCGAGGCCGTCGCGCACCTCGAGGGCGCGACCCGCATCGCCGCGGTCGGGGCCCCTCCACCGGCCCCCCCGCCGCGCTGGACCGTGGACCTCGGCGACATCGTCGGTCAGGAGACGCCGAAGCGCGCTCTCGAGCTTGCGGCTGCGGGCGGGCACAACCTGCTGCTCGTCGGACCGCCGGGCACCGGCAAGACCCTGCTCGCGCGCGCATTGCCGTCGATCCTGCCGCCGCTCGATCCGGACGAGGCGCTCGACGCGAGCGCGGTGCACAGCGTGGCCGGGCTCATCGATCCTCTTCATCCGCTCCTGACCGCGAGGCCATTCCGGGCCCCGCATCACACCGCATCGCATCTCGCGCTGGTCGGTGGTGGCACGCCGCCCCGGCCTGGCGAGGTCTCCCTCGCCCACGCCGGCGCGCTCTTCCTCGATGAATTCGCCCAGTTCCAGCCGCAGGTCCTGGACACGCTCCGTGAGCCGCTCGAGGAGGGCGCGATCACGATCTCACGCGCGGGCGGCGCGGCGACCTACCCTGCCCGCTTCGTCCTGATCGCGGCGATGAATCCCTGCCCGTGCGGTCACGCGGGGGACGCGGGCGCCGAGTGCACCTGCCTGCCAGAAGCCGTGGAGCGGTATCGCGGGCGGATCTCCGGTCCGGTGATGGACCGGATCGACCTCCGGGTCCACGTGCCGCGCGTCCCGTACGAGCAGCTGCGGGACGACGAGACCCGGGAGCCGTCGGCCGTCGTCCGTGCGCGGGTCTGCGCGTCCCGGCAGCGGATGGGCGCGCGTGGCCGGCGTGCGAACGCCGAGCTCTCCATCGCCGACGTGAAACGTCATTGCCGGCTGGACCGCGACGCCGAGACGTTGGTCGGCGAGGCGATGCGCGTCCGCAAGCTGTCGGCCCGCGGCTACCACCGCATCCTTCGCGTCGCGCGCACGGCCGCGGACCTCGATGGCAGCGAGCGCATCACCGCGGATCACGTGGCGACGGCGCTGCTCCTGCGGGCCGCGCCATGATCGCGCTCCACCGCGATGATGTGGCTTACCCGTTCGCGCTGCGTGATCTCGCGCCGGGGCCCGACCCGCTGTGGATCGACGGCGACGTGCGGGTGCTCGATCGGCCGTGCGTCGCGATCGTCGGGACACGCCGAATGACCCCGTACGGCGAGCGCGTCGCGCGCGAGCTCGGCGGCGCGCTCGCTCGCGCGGGCGCGGTCGTCGTCTCCGGTCTCGCCCAGGGCATCGATTGCGCGGCGCACGCGAGCGCGATCGACGCTGGCGGCGCGAGCGTCGCGGTGCTCGGCGAGGGGATCACGTCCTTCCGCGCGAATGCGCATGGCCGGCGCCGGCGGATCGCCATGACGCTCCTGGACCACGGCGCGCTCATCTCGCCGTATGCGCCGATCGTGCCCGCGCGGGGCTGGATGTTCGCCAAACGGAACGCGGTGATCGCCGCCCTCTCGCGCGCCGTCGTCCTGGTCGAGGCACCAGACGCGTCCGGCGCGCTCATCACCGCGGCCGACGCGGCCCGGCTCGGTCGGCCGGTCTTCGCGGTGCCGGGCCCGCTCGGTGCGCGGACGTCCGAGGGCACGAACGCGCTGATCGCCTCCGGCGGCGCCCGGGCATGCCTCCGGGCGGACGACGTCGCGCGGGCGATCGGTCTCGATGCGCTGCCCCCGCGCCCACGGCCGGTGGACCCGCTCCTGGAAGCGCTCGCCGGCGGACCGCTCGATCTGGACGCGCTCGCCAAGCGCACGCGGGTCGAGCGTGCCACGCTGCGGACGCGCTTAGTGGCGCTCGTGCTCTCGGGCGCGGTGGTCGATCGGGGGGACGGCCGGTTCGGACGCGGTCCGACCTAGGTGATCTGCGTCTCGGGACGGGTGGCCTTGGCCCGGTAGAGCTCCTCATCCGCCTGGCGGAGCGCATCGTCCGGATCCGCGCCCCGGCGCCAGACCGCGATGCCGCTGCTGATCCCGCCGGCGCCGTGGCCGAGCGCCGCGATCCGCTGCCGGATGCGATAGGCGACCTTCTCCGCTTCGGCGCGGTCCGCGTCGGGGAGCAATACGACGAACTCATCGCCGCCCGTCCGCACCGCGACGTCCTCGCCGCGCAGGACCGTGCGCAGCGCGTCGGCGATCCCCCGCAGCAGCGCATCACCGGCTTGATGGCCGCGGGTGTCGTTCACGGCCTTGAGCCCATCCACATCGAGCGACAGGATCACGAATGGCCGATCGCGCCGCGCCGCCTGCGCCGTCATCCGGCGTAGCTCGCCGCGCAGGTAATGACGGTTGTAGAGCCCCGTGAGCTCATCGGTGACCGCCATATGGAAGGCATCGTCGCGCTCCGTCGCGAGAGTCGCGGTGCGTGCCGAGAGCGCCCGCCGGGTCACGCCCGTGGTGGCGGCGGTCGCCGCGGTGAAGAACGTGATCGTGCCGATCTGGAACAGCCGGGTCACCGTCAGGTCCCGAACGAGGTCCGAGAACGGGACCGAAAGCGCCAGGCCCGCGACACCGACCCCGGCGAGCGCGCCGAGCACCGTCGCCTGGCGCCAGCTCCCTGAGAGGATCATGACGAGGCTCGGGAGCAGGTAATACGAGAAATACACCGACGGAACGCCGCCCGTCAGCCCGAGCATGAGCACCATGACGCCCTGCGCGATCGATGCGGCGACGAAGATCCGCCTGTCGCCGAACACCCGCCGTGGGACGAACGCGAACCAGATGAGTCCGGCGATGACGATGAGTCCCGCGGTGAGCAGAAGACCGGCGCGGTCGACCGACTGTGTCGTCGGCAGCACGGCGCTCACGGCGAGCACCGCGGCCAGTCCGAAGACGGTGGCGATGCTCGCCGCACGAACACGCCTGCGGTACGCCGCCTGGGCCACCGCGGCTTCGGCGCGCGCGGTCTCGGTGTCCGTCACTGCGTCAGGAAGACCCGCAGACGCAGGTCCGTCGGTGGTCACGGTCCGGTCAACGCCGACGCCTATTGCGGCGCGACCCGAATGATGCGGTCACCCGAGCCGTTGCTGGTGGTCAGGTAGAGCGCACCGTCGGGGCCCTGGACGATCGACCGCAGGCGCCCGTACTTCTGGTCGTACAGGACCTCCTTCGGGACGACCGACGTCCCGTTCACGACGAATCGGCGCAGATCCTGTTCCTTCAACGTCGCGACGAACAATGAACCGGACCACGCTCCCCACCGGTCCCCGGCGACGAACGCGGCACCGCTCGTGGCGTAGGTCACCGTGCCGGACGTCCAGATCGGATCCGTGAAGCCCCTCGCCGTCCCACCGACGCCCTCCTGATCCGGCCAGCCATAGTTCTTGCCGGCCGCCAGGATGTTGATCTCATCGTTTGTGGTCGCGCCGTGCTCGATCTCGAAGAGGACTCCGGTGCCCGGCTGGAACGCGAGCCCCTGCGGGTTCCGGTGGCCCATCGAATAGGCGTAGGTCCGCGCGCTCGCCGCGGGAAGGATCGGGTTGTCCGCCGGCACCGTCCCGTCGCTGTTCAGGCGGAGGATCTTTCCATTCAGCGAGTTGGGGTCCTGCGCGAGCTTGCCATTCCCGTTCTCGCCCATCGTTGCCCAGAGCTTTCCGTCGGGACCGAAGCGGAGCCGGCACCCATCGTGGATGGATGCGGCTTCGGCTCCAGGGCGGAGGACGTAGCCATCGAACGACAGTGAATCGGCCCCGGCCCGGTAGCGCAGGATCTGGTTGCGCCACTCGCCGTTGTCGATGCGGGAGGCGCAGACGTAGACGAAGCCGTTGGCCGCGAAGTCCGGGTCGACCGCGATGCCCATCAGGCCGGCCTCGCCCATCGAGTGGACGTCCGGGACCTTCAGAACGCCGCTCCGCCTCGCGTTCGGCTGCCCGCTCTCGAACATGATGATGGTGCCCATCCGCTCGGTCACGAACATCCGGCCGTCCGGGGCGAAGGCGATATCCCATGGGACCGAGAGGCCCGACTGGATCACGGAGTCGACGAGCATCGGTGCGCCCTCGATGCGCAGCGGGCCGGCTGCGCCAGTGCTACCGCTCGTGCATCCCGCGAGGAACACCACGATCAAGAGCGCGCGCGTGACGGCGCGGATCCCACTCACCGCCCCGCATTGTGACAGGCGACCTGCGACACTCGTCCCTCTTGAGAGTGACGACTCACCGTTGAGGGAAGAGCCGCGGCGCATCGCGGGCCACCTCGAGGGCACGCTTCGCATCCCCGACGGCGAGCCTCGGGGCATCGCGGTGGTAAGCCATCCGTTACCGACCCACGGCGGTACGATGCGCAATCCGCTCGTCGCGGGGATCGCGCGCGCGATCGCGAGCGCCGGCCTGTACGCGTTGCGGTTCAATTTCCGAGGCGTTGGCGAGAGCGCCGGCGCGTGGACCGGCGGCGTGGCGGAGGTCGAGGACCTCGACCTGGCGATCGCCGACGCGCGCACGATCGCGCCGGGCCGTCCGCTCGCGCTCTCCGGGTTCAGCTTCGGCGCGGTCACGACGCTGCGGTGGATCGCGAGCGGCGGGCGAGCGGACGCGGTCGCGCTCGCTGGCGTGCCGCTCCGATCCGTGGCGTTCCAGCCGAACGATCTGCCGCCGGTGCCGGACGGGACGTTCATCGTCGCGGCCGAGCTCGATCAGTTCGGCAGCTCCGCCGAGCTCCGCGCGGCGTATCCGCGGGCACGGATCGTGGAGGTGAAGGGCGTCGATCACTTCTTCGGGGCCAAACGCAACGAGGTCGGTGCGCTCATCGCGGCGCAGCTGGTGACGGACCTGCAGCTAGACTGACGACCTCCATGACCGCCGAAACGACCGTTCCGACCCTGTCTTCCGGCCCGCCCAAGGCGCGGAAGCGCATCCTCACGGGCGATCGGCCGACCGCGAAGAGCTTCCATCTCGGCAACTACTACGGCACGCTCGCGAACCGGGTCCGCCTCCAGAACGAGTACGAATCGTTCTTCCTCATCGCCGACTATCACATGCTCACCACGCGGATCGCGGACCTCGAGGAGATCGGGCGGAACATCCGGGAGCTCGTCATCGACTATCTCGCCGTCGGGATCGACCCGGAGAAGACCACGATCTACCTGCAGTCCAAGATCCCCGAGGTGACCGAGCTCTTCCTGTACTTCGCGATGCTGGTCACCGTGCCGCGGGCGCAGCGGATCCCGACCCTCAAGGATCAGATGCGCGACCACGGCTTGGCGCAGCCGACCTACGGCCTGCTCGGCTATCCGATCCTTCAGGCCGCCGACATCCTCATGGTCAAGGGCGATCTGGTCCCGGTCGGACGCGACCAGGAGTCCCACGTCGAGCTCACCCGCGAGATCGCGCGGAAGTTCAACGAGCTGTTCGGGCCGGTGTTCCCGGTGCCCGACGCGTTGATCCCCGAGATGGGGATGCTTCCCGGGATCGACGGCGCCGGGAAGATGGGAAAGAGCCTCGGGAACGCGATCTTCCTGACCGACGACACCGAGACGGTGACACGCAAGGTCATGGGGATGTACACGGATCCGACCCGCATCCGAGCGACCGATCCGGGGAAGGTCGAGGGGAATCCGGTCTTCGCGTTGCACGACGCCTTCAACCCCGATGCCGCCGACGTCAACGACCTCAAGGAGCGCTACCGCGCCGGCACGGTCGGGGACGTCGAGGTGAAGCGGAGGCTCGTTGGCGCGCTGGAGCATTTCCTCGAGCCGATCCGCGAGCGCCGGGCGCGGTATGCGGCGGACCCGAAGAAGATCGAGGAGATCATCTACGCCGGCAGCGAGCGTGCGCGCGCTGAGGCCCGTCGCACGCTGCACGCGGTCCGTGCGGCGATGCACCTCGACTATTTCGGGCTCTAGCCCGATGCCCCGGCTCTACGCGCTCATCCTCTCCGGCGGAGCGGGCACCCGGCTCTGGCCGCGGTCTCGCCGGCACAAGCCGAAGCAGTTCCTCGACCTGCTCGGCGACCGCACGATGCTGCAGGACACGGTCGACCGGGTGAGCGAGATCATCCCCGACGAGCGCATCTTCGTGGTCGCGCCGCCCGAGCACCGGGCGCTCATCCACGAGCAGCTACCGGAGCTCCGCGCCGATCACGTCGTCATCGAGCCGTATCCGCGCGGCAACGCGGCGGCCATCGGGCTCGCGATGGCCGCGCTCCATGCGTTCGATCCGGACGCGGTCGTCGCGGTGCTGCCATCGGACCACGTCGTGGAGAAGAGAGGCGCATTCCGGAACGTGCTCATCGCCGCGACGGCCGCCGCCGACGCCGGCTGGCTCGTCACCCTCGGCATCACGCCCGAGCGTCCGGACACCGGCTTCGGTTATATCGAGGCGGGCGAGCGGCTCGACGTCGGCGCGCCCCTGCCGGTCCACACGGTCAAGCGCTTCATCGAGAAGCCCAAGAAGGACGCGGCCGAGAAGATGCTCGCCGCCGGCGGTCATTACTGGAACGCCGGAATGTTCGTCTGGCGGGTCGACAAGATCCTGGACGCGTATCGCGAGCATCTCCCCAGGACCGCGCAGGCCCTCGACGCGCTCGCGGACGCGATCGGATCGCCGCGCTACGAGAGCGTGCTCGCCGAAGTGTGGGAGGAGACGGATCGCACGACGATCGACTACGGCATCGCCGAACGGGCCAAGAACATGGCGGTCGTGCCCGCCGACATCGGCTGGCAGGACGTCGGCAGCTGGAGCCGCCTCGCCGACATCGTCGCCGGCTCGGAGAGCCGGTCGGACGGCGAGCACATCGCCGAGGACAGCACCGGCAACTACATCTACGCCCCCGGAAAGACGACCGTGACCATCGGGGTGAACGACCTGATCGTGGTCGAGACGGACGACGTCCTGTTCATCGCGGCGAAAGACCGGTCCGAAGAAGTGAAGGCGGTGGTCGACCGGCTGGCGCGGGAAGAAAAGGAACATCTGCTCTAGTTAGAGACAAGGCGGGGGGCCGGTTGCCGCCGCTGGTACCGTGGAATGCGGGGAGGCGCCTGGAAGGGCGCCTCTTTCTCTCTGCCGAGGTGAAATGGTCGTAGCCAAGCAAGCAAGCAAGCGCACGCGGAAGGCGGCGCCGAAGGCGCTCGCCGCGCCGGCGGCCGCGCTCGATGGCGCGCCGGCCGATGTCACGGAGGCGCCGGCGAAAGGCCGTCGCGGCGGTGATCTGGTCATCGTCGAGAGCCCGACCAAGGCCAAGACGCTCGGGCGGATGCTCGGGGCGGGGTACACGGTCGAAGCCTCGTTCGGCCATATCCGGGATCTTCCGAAGTCCAAGATCGGCATCGACCCGAAGACGTTCGCCCCGGAGTACGTGATCCCGCCGGACTCGGAAAAGCACGCCCGGCTGCTCAAGCGGGAGGCGAAGGTCGCCGACCGGGTCTGGCTCGCGAGCGACCTCGACCGCGAGGGCGAGGCGATCGCGTGGCACGTCGCCCAGGTCATCAACGTCCCGGCGTCCAAGCTCCGCCGCGTCACGTTCCACGAGATCACGCCGGACGCGATCGCCGAGGCGTTCCGGAAACCGCGCCAGATCGACCAGGACCTCGTCAACGCGCAGCAGGCCCGGCGCGTCGTCGACCGCCTCGTCGGCTACACGATGTCCCCGCTCCTCTGGAAGAAGATCCGCTATGGCCTCTCCGCCGGTCGGGTGCAGTCCGTCGCGCTGCGGCTCATCGTCGACCGCGAGCGGGAGATCCAGAAGTTCAAGCCCGACGAGTACTGGTCCATCGACGCGCTCCTCGCGAACCACGCGGGAGAGTCGTTCGGGGCTGAGGTCATCCTGCACCGGGGCCACAAGCTCGCGATCGGGACCGCGGCGGACGCGGAGAAGCACCGCGCGGCGCTCGCCGACGCGGTGTACACGGTCGCGAGCCTCGAGAAGCGCGAGTCGTCGCGGAGCGCCGGCGGGCCCTACACGACCTCGACGCTCCAGCAGGACGCCTCGCGGAAGCTCGGCTACTCCGTGAAGCGGACGATGGTCCTCGCGCAGCAGCTGTACGAAGGCGTCTCGCTCGGTCCCGACACGCCGGTCGGTCTGATCACCTACATGCGCACCGACTCGCTGCACGTCGCCGAGGGCGCCCTCAAGCAGTCGAAGGACGTCATCACGAAGGAGTTCGGAGCGCAATACGCGCTCGAGAAGCCGCGTCACTTCAAGACCCGCAGCAAGGGGGCGCAGGAGGCCCACGAGGCGATCCGCCCGACGGACCTGGCGCGCACGCCCGACCGGATCAAGCGCTTCCTCAACAAGGACCAGCTGCGCCTCTACACGCTCATCTGGCAGCGCACGCTCGCGTCGCAGATGGCGCCGGCGAAGTTCGAGAACACCCGGCTCGACGTGAGCGCGGACGGCTACACCCTCCGGGCGAACGGCCGCCGCGTCACATTCGACGGCTTCCTCCGCGTGTACCAGGAAGGGACGGACGAGCCCGAGAAGGAAGTCGCGCCGCTGCCGGCGGTCGTCGAGGGCGAGGAGCTGAAGCTCCAGAAGCTCGACGCCGCGCAGCACTTCACTCAGCCACCGGCGCGGTTCAACGAAGCGTCGCTCGTCAAGACGCTCGAGGAGCACGGCATCGGCCGGCCGTCCACGTACGCGCCCACGATCTCGACGCTCATCGATCGGCACTACGTACGGCGCGAGCAGCGCGCGCTCGTTCCCGAGGACGTGGGCTTCACGGTCGTTGATTTCCTGACCGAGCACTTCCCGGACATCGTCGACCTCGGCTTCACCGCCCGGATGGAGCTCGATCTCGACCGCGTCGCGGCCGGCGAGGTCGAATGGGTGCCGGTCGTGCGCGACTTCTTCGTGCCGTTCGAGGCGCGCGTGAAGGAGAAGACGGCGTCGGTCAAGAAGTCGGACGTCACCGAAGAAGCGACCGACAAGGTCTGCCCGAAGTGCGGGCGGCCGGTGATCATCAAGCTCGGTCGATACGGCCGCTTCTACTCGTGCACGGGATTCGTCAAGGGCAAGAAGGGTCAGCCCACCCCGCCCGGCGGATGCGACTACTCCGCGCCGCTCGAGGGCGAGGAGCAGGGGCCGGAGATCGTCGAGGGCGAGGTCTGCCCCGATTGCGGCAAGCCGCTCGCGAAGAAGCGCGGCCGGTTCGGTCCGTTCATCGGCTGCACGGGCTACCCGGACTGCAAGTACATCAAGAAGACCGTGCAGAAGACCGGCATCACCTGCCCGCTGTGCGGCCAGGGCGAGCTCGTGCGGCGGCGCGGCCGCGGCCGCTCGGTCTTCTATGGCTGCGAGCGATACCCCGAGTGCACCTTCACCGCGCGCGAGCTGCCGGCGAAGGCGGAGGAGCCAGCCGTGCCCGCAGGCGCGGCGGAATAGCCTGACCCTTCGCGCGACCGCGGTCCCCGTCGATGACGGGGCCGCCTGGGACGAGCTCGTCCGGGCGACCGGGCGCGGCCACCTTCTCCAATACTCCGGCTGGGCCACGGTCAAGCGCGCCGCGGGCTGGACCGTGCGGCGATTCAGGCTGGTGGACGGCACCCGCTCCGTGGGCGTCGCCCAGGTCCTGTTGCGATCGCTCCCGCTCGGGATCAGCGTCGCGTACTCGCCGCGCGGGCCGCTGGTCGACGTCGCGGACCTTCCCGAGGCGCTGCGCGCGCTCGGGTCGTCGCTCGCGACGGAGCGGTGCGCGGTCCTGCTCGTCGATCCGGAGCTGCCGCCGTCGGCGGAGCTCGACGCCGCGCTCGCGCGTTCGGGCGCGCGGCCGGCCGGCGTGTTCGTCCAGCCCCGCCGCACGCTGCTCATGGACCTCACCATGCCGCAGGAGGAGCTGCTGGCCGGGATGCGCAAGAAGACGCGCCAGTACATCCACAAGGCGGAGCGCGAAGGCGTCATCACCGAGGAGACGCGCGACATCGACCGGTTCCTCGCCGTCCTGGGCAAGGTCGCGACGCGCGACCGCTTCGCCGTGCACGACCGCCCCTACTTCGAGACGCTTCTTGCGGCGTTCGGCGACGCCGCGCAGCTCACGATCTCGCGCGTGGGCGGCGAGGACGATGGCGCGCTGCTCGCGATCCACATCGGCGAGCGCGCCTGGGAGCTCTACGGTGGCTGGTCCGGCGCTCACGGCGAGTCCCGTCCCTTCTATCTGCTCAAATGGCGTTCGCTGATGGCGATGAAGCAGCGCGGCGTCACGCGGTACGACATGTGGGGCCTGTCCGAGGAGAAGGGCGATGCGCTTGCGGGGATCGAGAACTTCAAGCTCGGCTTCGGCGGCGAAGTGGTCGCGTGGGCCGGAGCGTTCGACCGGCCGGTGATCGCGCCGCTGTACCCGCTTTGGCGGCTTGCGGGCCGCCGCCGCCTCGCCGCCGCGGCCCGATGACCGACGCGCCCGAAGGCTGGGACGCCATCGCGGCACACGGGCCCGGCGGGCACGTGCTGCAGTCGAGCGCCTGGGCCGCGATCCGCGAGCGGCAGGGCTGGCAGGCCGAGTTCCTCCGGCCCGGCGGCGCGCATGCCCTCGTGCTGTGGCGTCCGCTGCCGGGCGGCATGCGGTTCGGCTATTGCCCGCGCGGTCCGGTCGCATCCCGCGCGCAGCTGCCCGACGCCCTTCGGGGGCTCGCGGCGCACGCGAAGGCGACCGACGGCGCGCTCGTCCTCAAGGTCGATCCCGAGCGGACCGCGGAAGAGGCGGGCGCGGCGCTACGGGCCGCCGGGTTCATGCGCGGACCCGACATCCAGCCCGTCATCGCGACGCTCGTCCTGCCGCTCGATCGGGACGGACCCTCGCTGTTGGCCGGTTTCGAGAAGGACACCCGGTGGAGCGTCCGGCAGCCGGAGAAACGCGGCGTCGAGCTCTATCAGGGGACGACCGACGAGGACCTCGGCGCCTTCTACGACCTCTACGCGCTGACCGGTCGGCGGGCGGGGTTCATCACGCGCACCGCGACGTACTACCGCACGGTGTGGCGCACCCTCATCGATGCCGGCCTCGCGACACTGTGGCTCGCGCAGCACGGCGGCGCGCCGGTCGCCGGCGCGATGACCTGGCATTGCGGCGACCGCGAGGTGTACCAGTACGGCGCCACGAACGATGCCGGTCGCAAGCTGTACGCGGCGTACGGATTGCTGTGGCGCTGCATCGTCGAGGCGCAGACGCGCGGCGCCCTGGACTTCGACTTCGGCGGCATCCCCGCGGATCCGGGCGACGCCACGGATCCGATGCATGGTCCATATCTGTTCAAGAAGGGGTTCGGCGGGACGGCCAGGCACTGGGTCGGAGCGCACGACGCGGTGCCCCGGGCGTTCGCGTACCGCGCGTTCCGGCTCCTCGAGCCCGCGTACACGAAGGCATTGCAGGTGGCCGGACGGCGTGGCCGCGGGAGCGGCGAATGAAGCTCGGCGCGCTGCTGGCGCAGGCGAAGATCCCGGTCCCCGATGGTGCCGCGGACCGCGACGTGCGCGCCATCGCCTACGACTCGCGCACCGTCAAGGACGGGTCGCTGTTCGTCGCGATCCCAGGGTTCCATCGTGACGGCGCGGCGTTCGTGGCCGATGCCGTGAAGAACGGCGCCGTCGCGGTGGTCGCCGAGCGGAAGGCCCGCGCGACCACGGTCCCCGTGGCCGTCGTGTCCGACGCGCGCACGGCGCTCGCCGACCTCGCGGCGGAGTTCTTCGACCATCCGACGGAGAAGCTCAAGGTCGTCGGCGTCACCGGCACCGACGGGAAGACGACGACCGTGCATCTCGTCTCCGACGTGCTCGAAGCCATGGGCGAGCGGACCGGCTATGCGACGACCGTCGATTTCAAGCTCGCGGACCAGCAGTGGGAGAACGAGACGCGGCAGAGCACGCAGGAAGCGGTCGAGCTCCAGGAGTTCTGCGCCGAGCTGCTCGTCGCCGGCGCGTCGTGGGGTGTCATCGAGGCGACGTCCCACGCGCTGGCGCTCCGGAAAATGCGCGGCATCGACGTCGATGTCGCCGTCTTCACGAACATCACGCCCGAGCACCTGGATTTCCACGACACGTTCCAGCTCTACCTCGAAGCCAAGGGCGTCCTCTTCAAGATGCTCACTCAGGGCCGCGACAAGGGCGTGGCGAAGACCGCCGTCCTGAACGCCGACGACCCGCACTGGCGCTATCTCGCCGACCGCGCCGTGGGGACGCGGATCATCTCGTACGGGATCGACGCGCTCGCGGACGTGCAGGCCACGATCGTCGCGGCGGACGCGAGCGGCTCCAAGGTCAAGATCGCGGCGTTCGGCGACAGCGTCGAGCTGCGGCTGCCGCTCGTGGGTCGGTTCAACGTACACAACGCGCTCGCCGCGACCGGTGCGGGCATCGCCGCCGGTGCGACGCTCGTGCAGTGCCGCGACGCGCTCGCCCGCGCGAAGCCGGTGCGCGGACGGATGGAGCGGATCGAAGCCGGCCAGCCGTTCACGGTGATCGTCGACTACGCGCATACCCCTGAGTCGCTCGAGAAGGTGCTGGCGCTCCTGCGCCCGCTGACGCCCGGAAAGCTCGTCGTGGTGTTCGGTAGCGCAGGCGAGCGCGACCGTGCCAAGCGCCCAAGGCTCGCCGGGGTCGCGTCCAAGTACGCCGATCGCTTCTTCATCACGCAGGAGGATCCGCGGCTCGAGGAGCCCGCGGCGATCCTCCTGGAGATCGAAGCGGGCGCGATCGAGGCGGGGAAGCGGCGCGACCGCGACTATCAGGTGATCGACGACCGGACCGAGGCGATCAACGAGGCCATCGGCGGCGCGGCCGATGGCGACACGGTACTGCTCGCGGGGAAGGGCCACGAGGGCTCGATCATCGTCGGCGAGGAGAAGCGCCCGTGGGACGAGGCCGCCGCCGCCAGGGCGGCGCTTCGCGCGCGAGGGTTCGCGACATGAGCCCGCTCCGATCATCGGGCACGGCGACGAAAGCCCAGACGCGCGTCTACGCCGAACGCGTGGGCGTCCTGGTCGCGCAGCTGCGTGAGGAGATCGGCGTGCCGGCGGTACCGGCCGGCGCGGCCGCGCTGGTGGTGCTCATGGGGTATCCGGGGGTGGGCAAGTCATACTGCGCCCGGCTCCTCGCGGCGCGCCTTGGGGCGGCGCTCGTCGCGAGCGATCAACTCCGCAGCCGGCTGTTCATCGCGCCGACCTACGCCGATGCGGAGAACGCCACGGTCTTCAAGTGTGTCGACGGGCTGGTCGACGGTCTGCTCGCCGATGGTCATCGGGTCATCGTGGATGCGACGAACCTCATGGCGCGCTACCGCGCGGCGAGCGTCGGCGTGGCCGAGCGGCGAAAGGTCCCGATCGTGTTCGTTCGCGTCACGGCCGACGATGCCGCGATCCGCGCCCGGCTGGCGCAGCGGCGTCTCGCCCGCGCGCCCGACGACCACTCCGACGCGGACGTTGGCATCTACGAGCGGATGCGGGATCGGCCGTTCGAGCCGCCGGCCCAGGGTCACCTGGAGCTCGTGAACGGCCCCGATGTGGACGTCCAGGTTGCGCGGATCGCGGCGGAAGTGGAGCGCAGGTGCGGATCCGCGACCTGATCTTCGGCTCCCTCGCCGTCGTCCTCCTGGTCGGGTACATCGTGCTCGGTCAGCGGGTCGCGCCGCTGCTGCTGCCGGGCGCCGGGGCGACGCCGACGCCGGCCCGGCCGACCGGCAAGGTCGCGGCGCCGACGATCGGTGGCGCGATCGCCTTCATCCTCCGCGGGGACGTCTTCGTGTTGAGCGGAGGGCACTACGTCTCGCAGACCGAGGAGGGCCGTTCGCTGGATCCCGCGATCGGCCCGGATGGCCAGACGCTCTATTTCGCGCGCACCGAGCAGATCGACGGGAAGAGCGAGGTGGACGGCGCGGTGGTGAACGCGCGCCTTGGCTACAGCAACATCGTCCGCAAGCCGTTGAGCGGCGGGCCGGAGGAGATCCTGCTGAACGGTCTCACGAAGGTCAGCAGCGGGTTCCATCAGGTGAGGTGGTTCCTCTCGCCCGCTCCGTCCCCTGACGGGAAACGGCTCGCGGTCATCGAGGCCGACCCGGACGGCTCGTCGGATCTGGTGCTGTACGACTTCGCCGCCAAGAAGGTGACGGTCATCCTGTCCACCGGCGCCGACTGGACCGACCCGGCGTGGTCGCCGGACGGGAAGACCATCGTGGTGACCGCCTACGAGAGCGGCGTGCCCGAGCTGCTGCTGAAGCCCGCGGACGGCGTCACCCGGTCGACGCCACTGAAGGGCCTCCCGGACGGCGAGCCGTACCGGCCGGCCTTCTCGCCCGACGGCAAGTGGATCACCTACACGCTGCGGCACGATGGGAAGAACGACCTGCACGCGTTCGAGATCGCGACGTCGCGCGACGTCGCGCTGACCACGGACGGGCAGAGCTGGAACCCGGTGTTCTCGCCCGACGGCGCGCAGCTCGCGTTCCTCCACGTGACGAGCTTCACGATCGATCTCTGGGTGATGGACCTCGGCGGCATCCTCACGACCGGCGGCGCACCGAAGGGGACGCAGAAGATCACCAACGGTGAAGGGGTCGACGGCGCCGACCGCCCGAGCTGGGGACGGTAGTCACACGAGCCGCTTCCTGATCTGGGCGGATAGGAAGTCCATCGCCGCGACCGTGATGACGATGAGCAGGATGAACGTTCCGGCGGTGTGGTACCGGAGCAGGTTGATGTTCTGGAACAGCGCCACCCCGATACCGCCGCCGCCGACCAGACCGACGACGTTCGCCAATCGCACGTTCGTATCCAGCCGGTAGATCGTGAACGAGATGAACGGGTTGACGAGCTGCGGCAGGATCGCCGCCCAGATCACCTGGAAGCGGTTCGCACCAGTTGCGGTCATCGCCTCGGCCGGACCTGCGTCGACCCCCTCGATCGCCTCCGAATAGAGCTTGCCCATCACGCCGATGTTGTGGAACGCGATCGCGAATACGCCGGACGCGTTGCCGAGGCCGAAGAGCGTGAGGACGACGAGCACCACGATCAGCACGTCGATCGAACGGATCACGGTGAAGACCAACCGCACGACGACGTAGATCGCCTGCGCCAGCGGGCCTCCGGACATGATGTTGCGCGCACCGAGGAACGACAACGGGAGTGCGAGGACCATGGCGAAGGCGGTACTCATGATCCCGATGAAGATCGTGACGATCATCAACCCCCCGGCGGTATCCCAGAACGTCTCGAATTCGTTCTGCGGCGTCATCACGCTCCAGTCGAACTGGACGAGCTGGAGCAGAACATGCCCCATGTACCCGGGATTCGCGCGGGCGAGGTCGATATCGACGATCTTGAAGCCGATGGCGAGGACCGCGATGGTCAGGACGATGGTCACATTGCGGCGCCAGTCGTAGAGGGGGCTCCGCGTCAGCTCAGGTGGAACGGGCAGGCCGCGGGCCGTGAAGTATTCGGCCATCAGTCGATCGGATCCACGTGCCCAGCATCCTCGGCAAGCGCGTCGAGCGCCGCCTGCTCGGCCGTCATGCCCTGCGGCTCCGGCCGTCCGAGGCCGATCTCGACCTCGACCGCGTCCTCGCCGTAGATCTCCTTGAACCGGCGGTCATCGATCTCCGTCGGCAGGCCGTCGAACGCGACCCTCCCGGCCTTCAGCGCGATCACCCGCGTGCCGTAGCGGCGCGCGAGCGACAGGAAGTGGAGGGAGCAGATGACGGTGATCCCGTCCTTCTTGTTGATCTCCTCCAGGTACTTCATGACCGAATGGCTTGTCGCCGGGTCGAGGCTCGCGACCGGCTCGTCCGCGAGCATCAGCTCAGGTCGCTGCATGAGCGCCCGGGCGATCCCGACGCGCTGCTGCTGTCCGCCAGACAGCGCGTCGGCGCGGCCGAATGCCTTCTCGATGATGCCGACCCGGCCCAGGTTCTCGAACGCGAGCGCCACGTCATCGCGCGTCGGTCGGCCAACGATCGTTCTCCAAGTGGTCCGGTATCCGAGCCGTCCGGCGAGCACGTTGGTGAAGACCGAGCTGCGCTTCACGAGGTTGAACTGCTGGAAGATCATTCCGATGCGCCGCCGGATGCGCCGTAGCTCCGCACCCTTCGCGCGCGTGACGTCGACCCCGTCGAAGGTCACGGTGCCGGACGTCGGATCCACCAGTCGGTTGAGGCAGCGCAGCAGCGTCGACTTGCCCGACCCCGAGAGACCGATGAGGACGACGAACTCGCCCCTGTGGAAGTCGAGTGACACGCCGTCGAGGGCGTGCGTGCCCGAAGGCGGATAGATCTTGACGAGATCCTTGACCGAGACGATCGGCGCCACCGCGTGTGACTCTAAATGAACGCGCCCGCCGGATCGTCCGGCGGGCGCGTTCGATGACGGTTCGAGAACGGACGCCTAGGGCGTCTTGCTCGGTGCGGGGGTCGGCGGCGGGGGTGGGGTCTTCGCGGCCTCAGCGGCCACGTCGATGCCCGCGAGCTTCGCGGCGTCGCGGACCGGGTTGTAGAAGTCGGCGCTGACCTTCTGCAGACCGTTCCAGCTGAACAGGGACAAGCACGTCGGGGCACCTGCCGCCGACGCGCAGTAGTCGATGAGCGCCTTCGTGATCTGGTCCGCCAGGTCCTGCGGGAAGTTCTTCGCGATCGCGACCCCGTCGTTCGGGATCGGGCCGGCGGTATCGATGCGGGTCGTCTTGGTCATGATGTCCGCCGGCATCCCGGCGAGGGTGCGGGCGTCGATGAACGATGCGGCACCGTCGACTTCGCCGCGGTACAGGGCGAGGACGGACTTGTCGTGGCCGCCGGCGAAGATCGTCGACGAGAAGAACGTCTTCGGCTCCTGGCCGGTCTTGCTCTTCACGAGCAGCGTCGGGAACAGGAAGCCCGACGTGGAGATCGGGTCGACGAACGCGAACTTCTTGCCCTTGAGCCCGTTGATGTCCGTGATCCCGCTGTCGCTGCGAACGAGGATCTGGGCCTGGTAGGTCGTCGCGAGCTGGCCCTTGTCATCTTTGCGCAGGGCTCCCAGGATCGGGGTGCCGCAGCCCTTGTCGAGCAACAGGGTCATCTGCAGCGGAGCGATGGCGGCGATGTCCGCCTGGCCGGCGCAGATCGCCTCGATCTGCGCGGCGTAGCTCGTCGGGATCGAGACCTTCCAACGCAGGCCGGTGGCCTGTGCGAGCGCCGAGGCCATGGCGTTGCCGCTCGCGGTGATCCGGGCCACATCCTGCGATGGCGTGAACGCGAAGATGATCGGACGGTCGAATGAGCCGATACGGGCGGTCTTCGCCGCCGCCGGCGTGCTCGACCCACCTGTGGTCGCGGTCGTGCTGGTACCGCCGGTACACGCCGAGATGAGAACGATCGCGGCCAGCACCCACCCGAGCCGGCCCGCAGTCTTGCCGAGCATGCCTTCCTCCTTGCGTTCTGGAAGCGTCGGTATCATACCCATTGCCGATGACGTTTTTGACCAAGCTCGCCGCTGCCTCGCGCGCGCGGGACAGCATTATCTGTGTCGGCCTGGACCCCGAGCCCGATCGCATCCCCGAGCATCTCGGGCGCGGCGCACAGGCCGCGGTCCGCTTCCTCCGGCGGATCATCAACGCGACCCGTGACCAGGTCTGCTGTTACAAGCCGAACATGGCGTTCTATGAACGGTATGGCTCGGCAGGTCTGGACGTCCTCGCATTGACGTTGCAAGCGATACCGGACGATATCCCCGTGATCCTCGACGCGAAACGTGGCGACGTACCGAACACGGCCATCGCGTACGCCGAAGCGCTGTTCGACCGGTTCCACGCCGACGCGGCGACCGTCGCGCCGTACATCGGGATGGACGGGATCGCCCCGTTCGCCGACAAGGGCTATGCGCTCGTCCTCGCGCGCACGAGCAATCCGGGTGCGGGCGATCTGCAGGACCTGCTGGTGGACGGCCGTCCGCTGTACGAGCACGTCGTCGAGCGATGCGTCGCGGCGTTCCCGGCCGAGCGATGCGGCTTCGTCGTCGGGTCGACGTATCCGGCCGAGGCGACACGGCTGCGCGCGCTCGCGCCGGACCGGCTGTTCCTCATGCCCGGCGTCGGCGCCCAGGGCGGGGAGATCGCCGGCGCGATCCGTGCCGCGCTCGACGCGAACGGTGGCGGCGTCCTACCCTCAGCCTCCCGGTCCGTCCTCTACGCCGAACCGGGCCAGGGCTTCGAGGCGGCGGCGGCGCGTGCCGTGCTCGAGCTCCGGCGGCAGGCGAACGACGCCCGCACGGCCGGGGTGGGCCGCTGATGTTCGGCATCGGGACCGGTGAGCTCCTCCTCCTGCTCGTGATCGCGCTGATCGTGCTCGGTCCCGAGCGCATGCCGAAGCTCGCCCGCGATCTCGGTCGCGCGCTGGCGGAGTTCCGCAAGACGAGCGACGAGCTGCGCAGCGAGTTCCTGAACGCGGACAAGTACCTCGACGCCGCGGCGAGCGCCGCGCCGGCCGAGCAGCCCGCGATCGCGGCCCCGCAGGGCGCACCGGAGCCGGCGCTCACCGACGTCGTGGCGCCGACCGAGGCTGCGGTCGAGCCGGACGAGACGGTCTTCGACAAGGAGGCCCGCGAAGCCCGCGAGCGGCTCCGCGATCCCGAGCGGATGGAGCGCGCGGCGGCCGAGGGCTGGACCACGCCGACCGACGAAGCGGGCACTTCCGAGCGCTGGGGCTAGCGACGCTCCGCCGACCTATACTTGCTGATGCGAGCGCACCCGGTCGAACGGGTAGCGCTTTTTCTTCGCCTCGTCCAAAGGAGCAGCTTCCTCAATGAATCGTGCGTGGGCCTGGGTCATTGTCGTCATCGCCATCCTGGCGGTGTGGGTCGACATCCCCAAGCACCAATTGGCCTTCCCGTTCGATTGCCCGGGCATCTGTTACCGGATCGGCGGCCAGTCCACGCTCCTGGAGATCAAGACCCACCTCGGCCTCGACCTGCAGGGCGGGACGCAGCTGATCCTCCAGCTCCACCCCGAGCAGATCCCCGGCGGCACGACGACCTCGATCGACGACCTGAACAACCAGACCCGCATCGTGATCGACCGCCGCATCAACTCGCTCGGCGTGAGCGAGCCGGTGATCGAGTCGCTCGGCGCGGACAAGATCCTGCTGCAGCTCCCCGGCGTGTCGGACCTCAAGGAGGCGCAGGACCTCGCGACCCAGCAGGCGTTCCTCGAGATCAAGGTGCCGGACCTCGACGCGAGCGGCAATCCGGTCTCGCCGCCGACCTACCACTCGCTCACCCCGCCGTTGACCGGCGCGAACCTGAAGCCGACGTTCGTCGAGTTCCAGACCGGCAACATTCCGGTCGTGCACTTCGAGTTCGGCGCGCCGGACGATGCGCGCTGGGTGCAGCTGTCCAAGGACTTCCTCAACAAGCCGGTGCAGATCAATCTGGACGGCAAGCAGATCTCGGCGCCGGTCATCCAGAACGTGTTCAACAGCGGCGTCGGCGTCATCTCAGGCAGCTTCACCACGCAGACGGCGAAGCAGCTGAGCACGCTATTGAATTCCGGTGCCCTGCCGGTGCCGCTCGAGGTCGTCCAGTCGAGCCGCGTCGAGCCGACGCTCGGTCAGGACTCGGTGCGGCGCAGCCTCGTCGCCGGGGCGGTCGGGCTGCTGCTCGTCGCGTTGTTCATGATCCTGTACTACCGCCTGCCGGGGATCATCGCGGTCATGGCGCTGTTCTTCTACACCGCGCTGACCTACGCGATCTTCCGGCTCATCCCCGTGACGCTCACGCTGGCCGGCGTCGCCGGCTTCATCCTGTCGATCGGCATGGCCGTCGACGCGAACGTCCTCACGTTCGAGCGGATCAAGGAAGAGCTGCGGGCCGGCAGGACCCTCCGCGTGTCGCTCGATGAAGGCCGCCGGCGCGCGTTCCCGTCGATCCTCTACTCGAACCTCGCGACGATCCTCACCGCGCTCATCCTGTTCAACTTCGGCACCGGCACGGTGAAGGGCTTCGCGCTGACGCTCATCGTCGGCGTCGTCGTGTCGTTCTTCACCGCCGTGTTCGTGACCCAGATGCTCCTGCATGCGGCGATCGAATACCCATCCCTTCGGCGCCGACGGCTGTGGGGCGTCGAGGAGCGGCCGACGGATGGCCGTGATGGCCGCGCGACGGCGAGCGTGACTGTCTGATGCTGTTCCGGTTCGTCGAGCGCAAGTTCTGGTACTTCGCGCTCTCGGCGCTGCTCATCGTTCCCGGGGTGTTCTTCCTGGCGATCGGCGGCCTCAAGCCGGGCATCGAGTTCAAGGGCGGCACGCTCCTCGACCTGCGCTTCAGCGCGCCGCCCGCCGCGACCGAGCTCCACGACGTCCTCGCCGGCCTCGGGCACCCGGAGGCCGTCATCCAGGGCGCCGAGGGCGGCCGGATGGAGGTCCGCACGCTCACCCTGACGACCGACGCGACCGTGGCCGTCGACCAGGCCCTCAAGGCGAAGTTCCCCGGCAACTACATCGACGACAACGCCTCGACCGTGAGCCCGTCGTTCAGCGCGGAGCTCGTGACGAATGCCGTCCGCTCGATCATCTTCGCCTCGATCCTCATCGTCCTGCTCATCGCGTTCGCGTTCAAGGAGTTCGGCTGGTCGGCGTTCCGGTACGGGATCGCCGCGATCATCGCGCTCCTCCATGACGCCCTCGTCGTGCTCGGGCTGTTCGCGATCCTCGGCTACTTCTTCAACGTCGAGGTCGACAGCCTCTTCGTGACCGCGGTCCTCACGATCATCGGCTTCTCGGTCCACGACACGATCGTCGTGTTCGACCGGATCCGCGAGAACCTGCATCTCAACCGAGGCGAGGCCCTCAACCCGGTGATCAACTACTCGATCATGCAGACGCTCGCGCGGAGCGTCATCACCTCGCTCACGGTGGTCCTGACGCTGCTCGCGCTGTACCTCTTCGGCGGGTACTCGATGCGCACGTTCGCGCTCGCGCTGGTCGTCGGCATCATCTCCGGGACGTACTCCTCGATCTTCAACGCGAGCCAGATCATCTCGCTCTGGCAGGAGATCGAGGACCGCATCCGCCATCGCGGCGGCCGGACGCCCACCCCGGCACGAGCGGCGACGACCTAGGGCCGATCGGCCGGTGACCGAGCTGATCATCGGCGCGGTGGCCCTGGCGCTCTTCGTCCTGCTGGGGATCGGCCTCGGCGCGCTCGGTCTGCGTTTGAATCGCCGTGGGATCCGGCGGGGCACGTACCCGCTGCGGAACCTGCCGTGGTACCTCGGCGGCGTGCCGGACGTGAAAGCCGGCGAGCCGGTCGAGGGCGCGCGGTCGCGCCGCCGCCGCCGTCGCTAGGGGCCGTAGGCCTTCGCGAGCTGGGCGAGCGTGACGAATCGCACCGGGCCGCTGTCGAGGTCGTAGCGCAGCGGGTCGAACGCGCCGAGCAGGGCCTCGATGGCCGCGCGCTCCGCCGGCACGATCGTGCCCGGATGGCTCACGACCGTGATCGTCTTGTGCTCGGCCGCGACGGTCCCGGCGGGCGCGAACAGCGCGAGGTTCACCCGGATCTGGGGCTGGATCGTCTGGACCGTGAACGCGTAGGTGTTGCCGCCGATGGTCGGCGCCTCGAGGAGCGGGAGATCGCCGGGCGCGTTCGCGTCGGTCGCTGACGGACGGTAGGGCTGCGCGCCGGCGGGGAGCGTCCAGGGGTAGGGGATCCGACCGATCGGCGGGTAGTCCCTGGCGACCGCGGTGCAATCGAGGGTGAACCCCGAGGCCGCGAGGGCGCGCAGCGTCGCCGCGTCGCCGATGTCGCCGCCCGCGCGGAACGATGTCGGTACCGGAAGCCCGTGCTCCACCATGAGCTGCACGCCGTAGCCGATGAGCGCCTTCTGCTCCGTCTCGGAGTACGCGGTCATCGGGACGTCGTAGCCGTCGCCGCGCCCGGCCCAGCTCGGCACGGTCCGTGGGACGAGGCCAGCGGCGCGCACGTAGTCGGTCCACAGGTGCAGGTGCAGGGCGACCTCGTCGCCCTTCGCGAGACGTCCCTTCGTCCAGGCGAGCATGGCATCCTGCCGCTCCGGACTGACCTGGGTCGAGGTCCAGGCGCGCGGATTCCAGAAGACCGTCATCGGGATCTTCAGGCCGTCGGCGATCGCCGCCGTATTCGCGAGCTCGGCGTCTCCCGACGCGTCGCCCTCGAAGTCCAGGGTCCAGACGACGTATTCGGGCTGGGTCAGGAGGAACCCGTCGGACGCCACGGTCTGGTCGGTATTGGGGTCGAGCCGCTCCAGGACGCGGATCGGCTGGAAGCCGGGCGTCAGATCGTCGAGCGGCACGTCCGCCGTCCAGGTATTGCCGGTCGTTCGGGTGAGCGGGGTGTTCGGGCTCGTCGGTCCAGCACCGCGTCCCGACAGAGCTACGAACGGCGCGCCGGCGGTCACGTCACCGTCGAACGTGACGGTCACCCGCAACGGGGATCGGTCGAACCCGTCCGGCACCGTGTGCCAGTGGCGGTCCACGGTCACGTGGGCGGGGATCGCGGCTGGCAGGCCAGGCGTGGGGGACGCGAACACGCTCGTGCGGCTGACCGTTGGGCTGGCGCTCGGGGTCACCACCTGGGGGGCGCACGCGGCGATGAGGACGGCCAGCGTGAGCACCCGTGTCCGATACTTAATGGTCATGACCCTCGTTCCGCAGCGTCGTTGGATCATCCCCAGCTCGGTGGGGGCAGCGGGTGGCGATGCGCCCGATGGTATCCCGAGCCTCGTCGCGCAGATCCTCAGGGCGCGCGGCCTGGCGGACGCCGATATGCCGGCGTTCCTCGCGCCGAAGCTGGCGAACGACGGCCCGCCGATGCTCGACCTCGATCGCGCCGTCGACCGGATCCACCGTGCGCTCGCCGCCCGCGAGCGCATCGTCGTCTACGGCGACTACGACGTGGACGGCATCGCCGGATCGGCGATCCTCGTCCGCGCGTTCCGCCACTTCGGCGTCGCGGTCGGTGCGTACATCCCGAATCGGTACGAGGAGGGCTACGGCCTCAACGCCGCCGCCCTGACCCAGCTCGCGGCCGATGGGACGAAGGTCGTGGTGTCCGTTGACTGCGGCGTGACCGCGGTCGCCGAGGCGGAGCTCGCGCGCCAGCTCGGCCTCGATCTCATCATCACCGACCACCACCACCCGCCCCCGATCCTCCCCAACGCCTACGCCCTCGTGAACCCGCGCCGTCCCGGCGACCGCTCCGAGGACAAGGAGCTCGCCGGCGCCGGTGTCGCGCTGCGGCTCGCCCAGGCCTTGCTCGGCGATCTGCCCTACGCCGTCAAAGCGGACGAGCTGCTCCAGCTTTGCGCGCTCGCGACGGTCGCTGACGTCGTGCCGCTGCGGGCCGCGAATCGCGCGATCGTCGCGGCGGGTCTCGCGGCGCTGAACCGCGCGCCGCTCACCGGAGTGCGCGCGCTCGCGGAGCGTGCGGGCGTGAAGCTCGGCCGGGTCGGCGCGTCGGACATCGGCTTCGGCCTCGGGCCGCGTCTGAACGCGGCCGGCCGGATCACCGACGCCCAGGACGCTCTTCGGCTTCTGCTCACCGAGGAGGTCGCCGAGGCGAAGGAGCTGGCCGACAAGCTCGAGGAGAAGAATCTCGAACGGCAGCGGCTCACGAACGATGTCGTGCGGGGCGCGCGGGAGGCGGCGCGCGCCTACCCGGATGCGTGGGTCACCGTCGTCGCCGATCCGTCGTGGCCGGCCGGCATCGTCGGCCTCGCGGCGTCGCGGCTGGTCGAAGACCATAGCCGTCCGGCGTGCGTCATCGCGATCGACGGCGAGGATGGCAAGGGCTCGTGCCGCAGCATCTCGAGCGTCCACATCGCGGAAGCCCTCGCGGGGTGCGGCGATCTGCTGCAGAAGCACGGCGGCCACGCGATGGCCGCGGGCTTCTCGATCAAGGCGCAGGACATCGACGCGTTCCGGGTACGGCTGGACGCGATCGCGCGCGAGATGCTCGGCGGCGTGCGCCCGATCCCGACGCTGCACGTCGACGTGGCGATCGATCCGGCGGCGCTCACGCCGCGGCTCGCGCTCGAGCTCGCGATGCTCGAGCCGTGCGGCGCGCTGAACCCCCGGCCGCACCTGCTGCTTCGGGACGTCCGCGTGTACGGCATCCGCCAGGTGGGCGCCGACTCGGACCATCTCCGCTGCAAGATCACCGTCGGCAAGTTCACGTTCGACGCGATGGCCTTCCGCCGCGGCGACCGGGCCGACGCGATGACCGACGCCGGCAGGGTCGACGCGGTCGTCACCGTGGGTGCCGGACGGAGCGGATTCGTCGAGCTCGAGCTGCGGGACTTCGGTCCCGTGGGCGCGGCCGACACGTTCTCCGCCGAGCTCGTGACCGCATGACATCGCGAATGAGGGGCGGCATTGCCGGCCCGAACGAGTCCGATCTGTCGGAGACTAGGTAGATGGCCCAGCCGACCGCGTCGTCCGACCACTCGGGCTTCGCCGCCCGGATCGTCGGCGTCGCCGACAAGCTTCGTCCGAACCGGAAGCAGATCGACGCCGAGGCCTCGATCGAGGAGATGCTTCGCCACTATCCGGAGGGTGACGCGGAGCTCGTACGGCGTGCCTACGCGTACGCCACGGAGGCCCACGGGGATCAGCGCCGGGTGTCCGGCGGGCCGTACATCGAGCATCCCGCGGCCGTCGCGCTCCTCATCGCGCAGCTCGGGATGGATCCCGCGACGATCGCGGCGGCGATGCTCCACGACGTTCCCGAGGACACGGAGCGGACGAACGACGACATCCGCCGTGAATTCGGGGACGAGATCGCGCGGCTCGTCGAAGGCGTCACGAAGCTCTCGCAGTTCTCGGGAAAGTCCTCGGACGAGCATCAGGCCGAGAACATCCGGAAGATGTTCCTCGCGATGGCCGACGACCTGCGGGTCGTGGTGATCAAGCTCGCCGACCGGCTCCACAACATGCGGACCCTCGGCGCCCTTCCGCCGGAGAAGCAGTCGCGGATCGCGCGGCAGACCATGGAGATCTACGCCCCGCTGGCGCACCGCCTTGGGATCTGGCAGATCAAGTGGGAGCTCGAGGACCTCTCGTTCAAATATCTCGAGCCCGAGCACTACCGCGAGCTCGCGGAGCTCCTCGCGTCCCGGCGCGCGGTGCGCGAGCGGTACATCGACCGAACGATGAAGATCCTTTCGAGCGAGCTCGAGAAGTCAGGCCTGAAGGCCGACATGTCGGGCCGTCCGAAGCACCTCTGGTCGATCGCTCAGAAGATGCGTCGCAAGAACGTGAGCGTGGATCAGGTCTATGACCTGCTCGCGATCCGCGTGATCGTGAACGACGTACCCGCGTGCTATGCGGTGCTCGGCGTCGTGCACACGCTGTGGCCGCCGATCCCCGGCCAGTTCGACGACTACATCGCGGTACCGAAGAACAACATGTACCAGTCCCTCCACACGGCCGTGATGGGCCCGGACGGGCAGCCGATCGAGATCCAGGTGCGCACGCACGACATGCACGCGCTCTCCGAGTACGGCATCGCCGCGCACTGGCGGTACAAGGAAGGCGGCAAGGGCGACCCGACCTACGAGTCGAAGCTCGCCTGGGTCCGCCAGCTCATGGAGTGGCAGCACGACGTCGCCGATGCGACCGAGTTCGTCGAGTCGCTCAAGGTCGATGTCTTCCAGGATCAGGTCTTCGTGTTCACGCCGAAGGGCGAGGTGAAGGACCTGCCCGCCGGCGCGACGCCCATCGACTTCGCGTACCGGATCCACACCGACATCGGCCACCGGACCATCGGCGCGAAGGTGAACGGGCGCATCGTGCCGCTCGACCACAAGCTGCAGTCCGGCGACATCGTCGAGATCGTGACGAGCAAAGCCGGCCGGGGCCCGTCGCGTGACTGGATCACGATGGTCCGGACTCCCGGGGCGCGCGAGAAGATCCGCCAATGGTTCAAGCGCCAGCAGCGCGAGGAGAACGTCGCGCACGGCCGCGAGCTCCTCGACCGCGAGCTCAAGCGCATCGCGCAGCGGGCACTGTCCGACATCAGCGAGGCGGACCTGCAGCGCGCGACCGAGGTCCTGAACATGCACGACATCGACACGCTGTACGCGTCGCTCGGTTACGGCGCCCTCACCGCGGCCCAGGTGGTGACGCGGCTCGGGATCGTCGACGACAAACAGCTCGCGATCCCCGAGGTCGCGCCGCAGCCGCCGCCCACCTCCCGCGGGGGCGTGCGCGTGAAGGGCGTGGGCGACCTGCTCATCCGTTTCGGCGTCTGCTGCAGCCCCGTACCCGGTGACCCGATCACCGGGTACATCACCCGCGGCCGCGGGGTGACCGTGCACCGTGCCGACTGCACGAACGTGCGCGGCAGCGCCGAGCCGGAGCGCATCGTCGAGGTCGAGTGGGAGAACCGCGCCGCGGCCACGTACCCGGTCGCGATCCGTGTCGAGGGCTGGGACCGTGACGGATTCCTTCGCGATGTCGCCGCGGTGATCAGCGAGAACCAGGTGCAGCTCGTGAGCCTCTCGGCGAACGCGAACCCGGACAAGACCGCCACCGTGAACGCGACGCTGCAGGTCACGAGCGTCGAGCAGCTCTCGCGCGTGCTCGCGAAGCTCGAGAACGTCCGCGACGTGTTCACCGTCTCGCGCGACGGCCGGTGATCGAGCCGGGGACGCCGCTCGAGCGCATCGACACGCCCGCGCTGGTCGTCGATCTCGATGCCTTGGAGCGCAACCTCGACCGCATGGCCGCGTTCGCGACCCGGTCGGGCAAGGGCGTCCGGCCGCACGCGAAGACCCATAAGTCCCCGCTCGTCGCGCGGATGCAGCTGGACCGCGGCGCGATCGGGCTCTGCTGCGCGAAGCTCGGCGAAGCCGAGGTGCTGGCCGACGCGGGCGTCGGACCGCTGCTGATCACGACGGAGATCGCGGGCGAGCCGAAGGTCTCGCGCCTCGTGGCGCTCCGGCGGCGCGCCGAGGTGCTGGCCGTGGTCGACGATATGGACGCCGCGCGCGCGCTCTCGCAGGCGATGCGTGGCGCCGGCCTCACGCTCGATGTGCTCGTCGACGTGAACATCGGCCAGGAGCGGACCGGCGTGGCGCCCGACGGCGCGGGCGAGCTGGCCGCGTGCGTCGCGTCGCTCACGGGCCTGCGGCTCCGCGGGATCCAGGCGTACGAGGGCCACCTGCAGCACGTCCGAACGGAGGCGGAGCGCCGCATGCAGTGGCGCCTGTGCGCCGACCGGATGCTCGTCGCGCGCGACCAGCTCGCGCGGCGCGGCCTGACGGTCGGGATCGTGAGCACCGCGGGCACCGGCACGTGCGCGTTCGCGGCGGAGCTGCCTGAGGTGACGGAGCTGCAGGCCGGCTCGTATCCGTTCATGGATTCCGACTACGCACGGGTCGAGGGGCTTCCGTACGAATCGTCGTTGACGGTGATCGCCTCGGTCGTCAGCCGCCAGCGTGACGACACCGCGGTGATCGACGCCGGGTGGAAGGCGCTGAGCACCGACGCGGGCCTCCCGGTCGTGAAGGGTCGGCCCGAGCTCGAGTACGTGACGAAGGGCGACGAGCATGGCGGTGTGCGTGGGGCACGGATGACCCCCGGCGAGCGCATCGAGCTCATCCCGAGCCACTGCGATACGACCGTGAACCTGTACGACGAATACGTGTGCGTTCGAAAAGGCGTCGTCGAGGCCGTTTGGCCGATCGCGGCGCGGGGGAGGGTCCAGTGAGCAGGCGTCAGGTCATCACGAGCGACAAGGTCCCGGCGACGGGTCTGCCGTACGCCCAGGCCGTCCGGGTCGGCGATCTCGTGTTCGTCGCGGGGCAGGTCGCGCTCGATCCGGCGACCGGCCAGGCGATGCCGGGCGACATCACCGCGCAGACCGAGGCCGTGCTGGGGCGGATCGCCGGGATCCTCGAGGCGGCCGGGACATCGCTCGCGAACGCGGTGGAGAACGTCTGCTTCCTCGCCGATGTCCGTCGCGACTTCGCCGCCTTCAACGTGGTGTACGCCGCCCACTTCGACACCACCGGTCCGGCGCGAACGACCGTGCAGGCGGTGCTGCCGCGCGAGGGGCTGCTGGTCGAGATCCGGACCGTCGCCGCGATGCCCTAAGGGCGACTCGTCGTCGCCGCGGGCGGGGCGCCTACCGCATCGCGTCGAGGAGCGGGGTCACATCGCGGTGGAACGTGTCGATGTCCACGAGCGGCTGCTCAGCGAGCGCCGGGATGCGCGCGTTCACGCCGTCCTCGTACGTCGGGAGCTCGGCCTGGTAGTAGATCCCGACCGGGATGGGCTCGGTCTCGTAGCTGCGGGCCACCGCCGCGGCCTTCTTCATGATGATCTCGGTCTTGTCGGTGACGTCCTTCACCTTGCCGTCGAAGCCCTGCTCCTCGAGCTTGTAGAGCCGCGACTTCTTCTCGGGCAGGTCGGCGCCCTCGTACCACTCCTTCGTGTAGAGATCGTTGTACGTCGGGCAGGTCTGCAGGACGTCCACGAGCGCCGAGCCCTTGTGCTGGATCGCCTTCGCGATGATCCCGGCGAGGTACTTCGGCTCGAGCGCGTACGCGCGGGCGATGAACGTGTAGCCGGCGGCGACGGCCATCGCGATCGGGTTGATCCCGTCCTGGATCGCTTCCTCGGGCATCGACTTCGTCTTCTTGCCCTTCCCGAGCGTGGGCGAGGCCTGGCCCTTCGTGAGGCCGTACACGTTGTTGTTGTGAACGATGTAGGTGAAGTTGAGATTGCGCCGGCCCGAGTTCACGAAGTAGCCGGCGCCGATGCCATAGCCGTCGCCGTCCCCGCCCATCGCGAGCACCGTGACCGAGCTGTTCACGAGGCGGCCGCCGGTCGCGACCGGGAGCACGCGGCCGTGCAGGGTGTGGAACCCGTAGGCCTTCACGTAGTGCGGCGTCTTGCCCGAGCAGCCGATGCCGGAGAAGCACGCGACCTTGTCCGGGTCGAGGTTCAGCTGCGCGAGCGCCATCTGCACGCCGGTGAGGATCCCAAAATCACCGCAGTTGTGGAGCGTCGCGCCGACCGTCAGGTACGAGTGGGCGCCCTCGACCTCCAGGTTGTGGACCATCGCGTCGTAGTCGAGCTCTTCGTTCGAAACGATCGAACGCAGTCCGTAGTCCGTGCGGTCGGGCAGCGCACCGGCCGCGACGAGCGCGGGCTTCGGATATGCGACGTAGTCGCCGGCCCGGACGTCGCCGGCGGGCAGCCACTGGGCGGATGAAGTCGCATCTCGCTCGAGCCCGCGTTCGCGACGGACGACGAACATCGGATGGTCACGGGTGATGACCAGCTCGCCGTGCCCGCTGATCTCGATGCGGCGCAATGTGTCGTTGTGTCGGTGCGACGTCGCGTGGAGGACGGTGTGCGGCTCGCCGTCGTGGGCGAGGACCCGGTCTCCGGCGACGACGTCGGCGATGCGACGGCTCGAGCTGTCGGCCATGACGATGCGGCTATCGGGAGCGATACACCCCGGGCACCAATCGTTGTGGAGATCGGACTTGTAGTCCTTCAGCGTGAACTTCACCGGCACGGCCGGCGTCTTGGTCTCAACGGACACGCGTCACCACCGGTTCCGCGGTCCCGCCGGCGAGGACCTTGCCGAGCTCGCGAACGAGCTCGTCCTCGCTGAATGGCCGCCCATCGAATTTCAGGATGCGCTGCTCGATCTTCACGCCGGTCTGTTCGCGGATCACCGATCCGAGTTGGCCGGAGTAGTTCTCCTCGACGAGCACGAGCCGCTTCGCCTTCGCGAGCACCGCGGACACGTCGGCCACCGGGAACGGCTTCATCAGCCGGACCTGCAGGAAGTTGACCTTCTTGCCCTGCTCGGCGAGCACGGCCATCGCGTCCTGGATGGTTCCCTTCGTCGAGCCCCAGCCGACCACCGTGAGGTCGGCGTCCGCCGGGCCCCACAGCTTGCAGCGCTGCTCGGCGGGGATGGCGTTCAACAGGAGGGCGAGCTTGCCCATGCGCTTCTCCATCATCGCCATGCGCATCTCGACGCCCTCGGTGATGTGCCCGTCGGGGTCGTGCTCGTCGGTCGTCGACCAGAAGCGCCCGCCCGGCACGCCCGGGCGCGAGCGCGGCGAGATGCCATCCTCGGCGAGCGCGTAGCGGAGGTATTCCTTCGCGTCACCGTTGCCGTTCCCGTCGCCGTGCATCCGCACGAGCGTTTCGCCGTTCATCGCGACCGGCGTCCACTCGCTGCCGGTGAACGTCTTGCCGCGGTCGATGTCCGGGTACTGGAGCTCGAGCGAGTCGAGCGTGATGTAGGCCGCGGCGAGCTTCTTGTCCGAGAGCACGATCACCGGCATCTGGTAGCGCTCGGCCCAATTGAAGGCCGAGAAGGTGTCCTGGTACGCGTCGTTCAGATCGCCGGGAGCGATGACGACGTGCGGGAAGTCTCCCTGGGCGGGATGCAGCACGAACTGCAGATCACCTTGCTCCTGCCGCGTCGGCAGGCCGGTCGACGGCCCGCCGCGCTGGTACATCACGAGCACCGGGCCCGGCGCCTCGGTCATGGATGCGAATCCGATGCCTTCGACCATGAGCGCGAAGCCCGGGCCGGACGTCGCGGTCGCCGACCGCACACCCATGTGGGCCGCGCCGACGGCCATGTTGATGGAGCTGATCTCGTCCTCGCACTGCACGACGAGGAGGTTGAACTCGCGTTGGTTCTTCTCCAGATAGACCGACTCGTCCGTTGCCGGAGAGATGGGGTAGTAGGTCTGGAAGTGGCAGCCCGCCTTGAGCTTCGCGATCGCGTGCACCTCGTAGCCCTTTGCCATCAGTCGCGCCTCTGGCGTGCGGCGCGGCTTGAGCGTGTACGGGAACGGTTCCTTGAGATTGGCTTTCACGTATTCCATCGCGAGCGTGGCCGCACGTACGTTCAGGTTCCCGATCTCGGTGCGCTTGCCCTTGAACTGGCCGAGGATGACGTCCGCGACGAGGGCGATCGGGTAATCGCACAGCGCGAGCGACGCTCCAAGGCCGACGGTGTTCTTCATGACCTCGTACCGCCGGGCCTGGTCGCCCTTGCCGATCTCGTCGAGGGCCTGTTTGATGATGTCCATGAACGGCACCGCGTAGAACCGGAGGTCCGGGCGGCCGGCGGCCGACGGGTCGAAGTCGATCGTGCTGTCGTAGATGACGCCGCCACCCTCGATCATGTCGCCCAGATGGCCGTAGTGCGTGGGCCAACGGCGATGGTCACCGTCGCCGGCGAGCGTTTCGTGGTCGAGTGCGACAAGGATGTCAGCCTTGTCGCGGTACGAGTGGATCGGATCCTCGTCCACGCGTACCCGGTAGAAGCTGTGCTTGCCCATGATGTTCGAGTGGTATTCGATGTTCGCGAAGACACGCAGGCCCGCGCGGCTGCAGGCTTTGGCGAAGACTTCAGCGGAGGCATTGATGCCGCTTCCCTGGGGGCCGCCGATCATCCAGGAGAGCCGGTTCTTCTGCATTCGGAAGTCCTATCCTAACTTGCGAATGTCGATGCGGCGCGAGCGCGACACGCTCGGTGACGTAGCGGTCCCCGAGGGCGCCCTCTACGGGGCGCAGACCGCCAGAGCGGTCGAGAACTTCCCGATCTCAGGGTTCACGGCGTTCCCCGCATTCATCCGGGCGACCGTCCTGGTGAAGAAGGCCGCCGCGTTCGCCAATGCCGAGTCCGGGCGTCTCCCGAAGGAGATCCGCGACGCGATCGTGGCCGCGTGCGACGAGATCCTCGCCGGCCAACACCTCGATTCGTTCGTGGTGGACGTGTTCCAGGCCGGAGCCGGGACGTCGCACAACATGAACGCGAATGAGGTCATCGCGAACCGGGCCAACGAGCTCCTCAACGCGGGCAAGCGGGGCGAATACGCCACGGTCAACCCGAACGACCATGTGAACATGGCGCAGTCGACGAACGACGTGACGCCGACCGCGATCCGGCTCGCGCTGCTCGACCTCACGAAGGCGGTGAGCGCGGAGCTTCAGGCCCTCGGGGAGGCGTTCGGTGCCAAGGCGAAGGAGTACGCGAGCACGGTCAAGCCGGGCCGCACGCACCTCCAGGATGCCGTGCCGATCACGTTCGGTCAGGAGTTCGGCGGCTGGTCCGTTCGGATGCAGAGCGCCGCCGCGCGTATCACGGCGGCGCGCGTCGAGCTGTGCGAGCTCGGCATCGGCGGGACCGCCGCGGGCACGGGCTTGAACGCTGATCCCGACTACCGTGCCCGCGTCTGCCGCCTCCTCGCGGACTGGACCGGCGACCCGATCGTCCCGGCGGCCGACCTCTTCGCCTCGATGCAATCGACCGCGGCGTTCGTGCGGATCTCGAGCGGGATGCGGACCGCGGCGATCGAGCTCTCGAGCATCGCGAACGACATCCGGCTCATGGTGTCGGGCCCGCGGACCGGGTTCGGCGAGCTCGTCCTTCCGGCGGTCCAGCCCGGCTCGTCGATCATGCCGGGGAAGGTGAACCCGTCGATCGCCGAGATGGTCGACCAGGTCTGCTACCAGGTCATCGGGAACGACACCGCCGTCATGCTCGGCGCGCAGGCCGGCCAGCTCGAGCTGAACGTGATGATGCCGGGCATGAACTTCGCGCTGTGCTTCTCGGCCACGATCCTCGCGAACGCGACGCGGATCTTCCGGGTCAAGGCGATCGACGGGTTGAAGGTGGACGAGAAGCGCGTGCAGGAGCACGTCGACTCGAGCCCGTCGCTCATCGTCACCGCGCTCGCGCCGCACATCGGCTATGCGAAGGCGGCGGCGCTCGTGAAGCGCGCCCTCGCGGAGCGCCGCTCGCTCCTCGACGTGGCGCTCGAGGAGAAGGTCATGCCCGAGGCGGACCTCCGGCGCGTGCTCGATCCGCTCCCGATGACGAAGGGTGGCGTGCAGCGCTGATGCGGGTCGCGGCGATCGCCGGCGAGGCGATCCTCGGGCTGGCCGGCCTGACCTTCGCCGCGCAGGGACTCGGGCTCACCCATAGCGTGCGCAGCGTCATGAACGACCGTCCGGAGTGGGTCGCGATCGGTGGCGGGATGTTCGTCCTGGCACTCGTGCTGCTCTGGGTGACGCTGCGCCGGAAGGCTGCTTAGCCCGCGGCACCTTCCACCGCTGTCGTCATCGGCCGCCGCAAGCGGGCGATCCGACCGACGATCCGACGGGTCAACCCGTCCATCGCCGCGTAGCCGGCGCCGATGCCGGTCGGCGGGTTGCCCGCCGGGAGCAGCAGGCCGGGCAGCACCGGCGACCACCGCCAGATGCCCCAGCCGGTGCCGTAGAGCTCGAGCCCCATGGTGAGGACGAAGCTCACCGCGTACAGGAGCGGGAACCGGCCGCGGACGATGAACCGGATGAACACCGCCCAGGTGACGAACCCAAGGAGGTCAGGGAGCGGAGGCCGGAGGAGGCCCCAGACCATGTACGCCGTCGCGGTGCCGGTCACGGCGATGACGATGCGTCGGGCGTGCCGTTGGAGCAGCGGCAGGGATGCCGTGCGCAGCGCGGCGAGATAGAACAGCCCGTGGCCGGCCGGGACGAACAGCGGAAGATTCCCGAGCCGGTAGCGGTACGCGCCCCAGACGAGCGAGCCGATGATCTCCAGGGCCGTCGCCACGCACACGAGCGTGATCACCTGGAGCCGCACGGCCGGCGACTGCAGCGAGAGCGCGATCGCGAGGAACGCCCATGCGGAGGCCGAGAGCAGCAGCTGCTGCGCGGCGGTGCTCGCGCTGTCAAGCGGGAGCGCGATGAGCCAGTACGCGGTGAACGCGACGACGAACGCGACCGAGCCACGAGTGGTCATTCGACCCTGATCGTCTTGATCTTGTCCCCGACCTGCACGGCATCCGCGACTTCCTGACCGCTGATCACGGTCCCGAAGTTCGTGTACATCTTGTCAAGGAATCGGCACTCGCCGATGCAAATGAAAAATTGGAAATCGTTCGAGATGTTGATGTCGCCGGCCCTCGCGATGCCGACGGCGCCCTTCACGAACGGCAGATCGTTGAGCTCCGTGCACTGGGAGCCGCCGCCGGTCCCGTTTCCCAGCGGGTCACCGCCCTGGATGACGAAGTTCGCGACGACCCGATGGAAGGTCAGGCCGTCATAGCGGCCAGTGTTGGCTCTGATCGCGAAGTTGGAGACGGTCTTGGGCGCTTTGTCGGGCCGTAGCTGGATGACGATGACTCCGCCCTTCTCGAGCGTGATGGTCGCCTTCGTCGAGAGCTGATTTGGCGCGCCCTGGCAGAGCGTGGTCGGCGCGGCCGGCGGGGCCGTGCGGATGACGGCTGCGGTCTGGATCGGCGTGGGCGAGGGCGCGGCAACGGTGGCGCCGCATGTGGTCGTGAGCGCGAGGACGACGGCGAGAGCGACGATCCTCACGCGACGGTGACCTTCTTGATCTTGTCGCCGACCCGGATGCCGTTCACGACATCCTGGCCGCTCGTGACCTGGCCGAAGTTCGTGTACTGGTCGTTCAGCCACGACGCGTCGGTCTTGCAGATGAACCATTGGGCGTCGTTGTTCACCTTGATGTCTGGCCCGCGGGCGATGCCGGCCGAGCCCGCGGAGAACGGCAGGTCGTTCAGCTCGCTCGGCATCTTGCCACCGCCGCGGCCGGTGCCGTCGGGATCTCCGCCCTGGACGACCCAGTCCTCGACCCGGTGGAAGGTCTTGCCGTCGTAGAAGCCGGCCGTCGCCTTCGCGACGAAATTCGCGACGGTCTTGGCGGCTTTGTCGGGCCGCAGCGCGATGGTGAAGCTTCCGCCGCGCTCGAGCTCGATGGTCGCGCTCCGTTGATCGGCCGTGGCACACCTCCGATGGATGTCTGTCCCGTTCGACCATACTTGATGGCCCGATGTCCACGTATCAAGCGCCCCGCGGGATGCGGGACCTGCTCCCCGAGGAGGCGGCCGGATTCGACCGGCTGTTCTCCGTCGTGCTGGCGCGCGCGCAGCGGTACGGGTACCCGCGGCTGGTCACACCGATCGCCGAGGACCGCGAGGTGTTCCTCCGATCGGCCGGCGCGACGAGCGACACGGCCGGCAAGGAGATGTACGACGTGACCCTTCACGGCCAGCCCGGGCTCGCGCTCCGGCCCGAGGGCACCGCGCCGGTCGTGCGGGCGTACCTCGAGCACGCCCTGCACCTCGCCCCGCAGCCGGTCCGGTTCTTCTACTGGGAGCCGATGTTCCGCGGCCAGCGTCCGCAGAAGCTCCGGTACCGCCAGTTCTGGCAATGGGGCCTCGAGCTGTTCGGCGCGGGCGAGCCCGCGGCCGACATCGAGATCATCGAATTCACGAACGGCCTGCTCGCCGAGGTCGGATTGACCGATGTCGTCCTGAAGGTGAACACGATCGGCGACTCGGCCTCGCGCCCGAAGGTGAAGGCCGCGCTCGTCGAGTACTTCAGCCGGTACCGCGACGAGCTCGACTCTGATTGCAAGCAGCGGCTCGAGGGCAGCGTGCTCCGGATCTTCGATTGCAAGAACCCGAACGATCGAAAGATCGCCGCCGACGCGCCGAGGATCCGCGAGCTGGTGTCCGATGAGGATCGCGCGCACTTCGCCGAGGTCACCGACGGCCTCGAGCGGCTCGGCATCCGCTACGAGATCGATGACCGCAAGGTCCGCGGCTTCGACTACTACACCCGCACGGTGTTCGAGTTCATCCTCACGGACCCGGAGTTCACGCAGGCCGGCGACATCGCCGTCGCGGGTGGCGGTCGCTACGACGAGCTCGTCCGGACGATGGGTGGTCCCGACCGAACGGGGACCGGCGTGGCCGGCGGGGTCGACGTGCTGTACTTCGCGTTGAAGGAACAGGGTGTGAAGATCGACGAATCGGTGGATCCCGACGTGTACATCCTCTCCGGCGACCCGGACGACGGCGCGGATCGCATCCAGCTCGCGACGCCGTTGCGCGAAGCCGGATTCCGGGTCGCGATCGATCACTCGAAGCGGCCGCTCGACCGGCAGCTCGAGAGTGCCGTGAAGCACGGCGCCAAGGTCGCGGTGATCCGCGGGACCGAGGAGTCGCGCGGGGGCAAGGTCATCGTGCGCGACCTCGTCGCGAAGGAGCAGCGCGTCACGCGGCTCGCCGCCGTCGTCGTCGAGGTCGGTCGCCATGTGCCGAAGCGTCCGAAGCCGCGGCTCATCGACGAGCCGGGGGCGGCGGGCGAGACCCCGTTCCTCGCCGACCCGCGGGATTAGAAAGGACACCGATGCTGCGAACGCACACCTGCGGCGAGCTCACGCCCGCCGCGGCAGGGAAGACCGTCACGCTGGCCGGGTGGGTCAACCGCCGCCGGGACCTCGGGGGCCTGACGTTCATCGACCTGCGCGACCGCTACGGCATCACCCAGATCGTCGCCAAGGCCGGCGATCCGGCCCACGACGCGCTGGGTGACGTCCGCAGCGAGTGGGTGATCCGCGTCAGCGGCACGGTGCGCGAGCGATCGGCCGAGACCGTGAACCCGAAGCTCCCCACCGGCGGCATCGAGATCGCCGCCGCTGCGGTCGAGGTCCTGAACGAGGCGAAGACCCCTCCTTTCTATGTGAACGAGGAGACGCCGGTCGACGAGAACCTCCGCTGGAAGTACCGCTACATCGACCTCCGGCGCGAAGGGCCGAAGGAGCTCATGCGGCTCCGGCACGAGGTCGTCGCCTTCATCCGCCAGCACCTGACCTCTCGCGGCTTCTGGGAGATCGAGACCCCCACGATGATCCGCTCGGACCCGACCGGCGCCCGCGACTTCATCGTGCCGTCCCGCTACTACCCGGGAAAGTTCTGGGCGCTGCCGCAGTCGCCGCAGCAGTTCAAGCAGATCCTCATGGTCGGCGGCATGGACAAGTACTTCCAGATCGCGCACTGCTACCGCGACGAGGATCCCCGGGCCGACCGGGTGTACGAGCACACCCAGCTCGACCTCGAGATGAGCTTCGTCGAGCGCGAGGACGTGATGTCCACGCTCGAGACGCTCTACACCGAGATCTTTCTGGCCTTCGGACGCAAGCCGTTGGCGCAGATACCGGTGCCCCGGATCACCTACCAGGATGCCATCCGCCGCTACGGGAGCGACCGGCCGGACCTCCGGTTCGGCCTCGAGCTCGTGGACCTCACCGACGCGCTGCGGGCGACGGGATTCAACGCGTTCCGGTCGGTCATCGACTCCGGCGGCGCGGTGCGGGGGCTCGTCGTCCCCGGAAAAGCGGATGCGACGCGAAAGGACATCGACGGCTGGCAGGCCCTCGCGAAGACGAAGGGCGCCAAGGGGCTCGCCTCGTTCGCGTTCGCGGGGACCGAGGTGCGCTCGCCGGTCGCGAAGTTCCTCACGCCCGCCGAGCTCGTGGCGCTCCGTGCGGCGTCGAACGCGAAGGACGGCGATCTGCTCCTCGCCGTCGCGGACTCGCACCACACCGCGAGCCTGTCGCTCGGCGTGCTGCGCGAGCGTCTGGGTCCCGAGCTCGGCCTCGCGGACACCACGAAGCACTACGCGGTCTGGGTGACCGAGTTCCCGCTCGTCGAGCGCACGCCCGAGGGTGGCTGGACGTTCGCGCACAACCCGTTCTGCGCCCCGCTGACCGATCACGATCTCGAGCTGCTGGACTCCGATCCCGCGGCCGCCCGTTCCATGCAGTACGACTTCGCCATCGACGGCAAAGAGGTGTTCGGCGGCAGCGTTCGCATTTACCAGCGGGCGGTCCAGGAGCGCGTGTTCGCGCAGATGGGCGTCTCGAAGGAGGAAGCCGCCACCCGCTTCGGCGCGCTGCTCGACGCTCTCGAGTACGGCGCTCCGCCGAGCGGCGGCGTGGGCGCCGGCATCGACCGGCTCTGCATGACCCTCGCGGGGACCGAGAACATTCGCGAAGTGCAGTCGTTCCCGAAGACCCAGACCGGATTCGATCCGCTGCTCGACTCGCCGGCCGAGGTCGACCCGAAGCTCCTGGACGAGCTGGGCCTGCGCGTCGTCGTTCGACCGCCCAAGGCGTGAGCATCGGCGCGGTCGCGACCGAGATCGAGCGCCTGGCCGACGCGACCGGAGGCATCGTCGGCGTCTCCGCGACGCAGCTCGCGACGGGGCGCCATCTCGGCTATCGCGAGCACGAGCTCTTCCCGACGGCGTCGGTCATCAAGCTACCGCTCCTGGTCACGCTGTACGAGGAGGCGATCGCCAGACGCATCGACCTGTCCGAGCGCGTCGCCTATCGGGACGACACGAAGGTGGCGGGATCCGGCGTGCTGCAGTACCTCGACGACGGATTGCAGCCGACGCTCCGGGACCTCTCCGTGCTGATGATGTCGGTGAGCGACAACACCGCGACCGACCTCCTGTTCGACCGGGTGGGGAAGGAGCGCATCGAAGCATCCATGGACCGGCTCGGGCTCTCGAGCATTCGTGTGCCGTTCGATATCCGCGAGATGCTCATGGAGCTCGTCGATCTGGACCACTCGAAGCCCGGCGGCTACGACGAGCTCAGGCGCCTGCTTCGGATCTCGGCCGGCAGCGGCGGGCGCTCGATGGACCCGGCGCAGGCGGACCGCACGACGCCGGCGGACCTGTGCCGGCTGCTCGAGCTGATCGAGTCGCGCGCGATCCTCGACGCCGAGGGCTGCACGGCGATCGTGGAGCTGATGAAACGGATCCAGTCAGGCACCCGGATCCCGGGCCTGTTGCCGAAAGGGACGGTCGTCGCGCACAAGACCGGCTCGTACCGCAGGCTTCGGAACGACGTCGGGATCGTCTACCCGCCGAACGGTCCATACGTGGTCGCCTTGTTCGCCCGCGAGCTGGCCCGCGACAACGTCGACGACGACGCGGCCCTCGCGCGGATCTCGCTGGTCATCTATGAGGAGTTCGCGGGCTAGACTTCGGTCATGCGGCGCGTCTATCTGGACCATGCCGCCACGACGCCGGTCGACCCGGAGGTCGCCGAGCTCATGGCGCAGGTCCTCCGTGAGGTCCCGGGGAATCCCTCGAGCATCTATGCCGAGGGACGGCGGGCCCGCTCGCTCGTCGACCGAGCCCGCGCCGAGGTCGCGCAGGCCATCGGCGCCGATCCCACGGAGATCGTGTTCACCTCGGGGGGGACCGAGGCCGACAACCTCGCGCTTCGCGGTGTCCTGAAGGCCCGCGAGGGCGAGGCGGATGGCATCGTCACGACGGCGATCGAACACCACGCGGTGCTCGACACCGCGCACGACCTCGCAGCCCACGGTCAGGCCCGGCTCACCGTGCTCGCCGTGGATCGCGACGGCCGCGTGTCGCCCGCGTCGGCGCGGGACGCCATCGACGAACGCACGGCCCTCGTGTCGGTCATGCACGGGAACAACGAGATCGGCACCCTGCAGCCCGTTGCCGAGATCGGCGCGATCTGTCGCGAGCGCGGCGTGACGTTCCACAGCGACGCGGTACAGACCGTCGGCGCGCTCGAGATCGACGTCCGGAAGCTGCCGGTCGACCTGTTGAGCGTGAACGCGCACAAGTTCTACGGGCCGAAGGGCGTGGGCGCGCTCTACGTCCGGACGGGCACGCGGATCGCGACCGTGCAGACCGGCGGCGGGCAGGAGAAGGGCCGGCGCACCGGGACCGAGAACGTCGCTGGGATCGTCGGGCTCGGCGCGGCGCTGCGCATCGCGGCGGCGAGGCGCGCGGCGGAGTTCGCCCGACAGGCCGCCCTGCGGGACACGCTGATCGCCGGGATCAGGTCACGGATCCCGGACGCGACGCTCACCGGTCACCCGACGGAGCGGCTCCCGAACAACGCGTCGTTCTGTTTCAGCGGCACCCAGGGCGAGGCGCTCGTGGTCTCGCTCGACCTCGAGGGGTTCAGCGTCTCCAGCGGCTCCGCGTGCACGAGCGGGACCACCGATCCGTCGCACGTCCTCCTCGCGCTCGGGTTGGAGCGCGATCTCGCGCAGGGCTCGTTGCGCCTGACGCTCGGCCGTTCCACGACCGAGGCCGACATCGACGCGCTGCTCGTCGCGCTCCCCCCGATCGTCGCGCGCCTCCGAGCGGCGTCAGGTGTAGCCGCGTGACGGATGTCGTGCGGCTGAGCCCGGCTTCGCCGGCCTCGGCCGAGCCCCATTCAGAGGATCACTACTCCGACCGCGCGCTCGATCATCTGACGCGCCCGCGCAACGCCGGCACGTTGACCGAGCCGAGCGGGACCGGCGCCGACGCGAACCCGTCCTGCGGCGACCGCACCGTCATCACGCTGACCGTCTCGAACGGGCGCGTCGAAGCGGTTCGGTTCCGGACGTTCGGCTGCACCGCGGCCATCGCGTCGGCCTCGGTGCTGACCGAGCTCGCCGCCGGACGACCGGTCGACGAAGCCGCCCGCATCGAGCCGGCCGACATCCTCAACGCGCTCGGTGGCCTTCCCGCCCGCAAGGAGTCGTGCGCGCTGATGGCCATCGGGGCGCTGCGGGCTGCGCTGCTCGACGCGCGAGTGCGGGCGACCGCGTGAGCGATCGTGTCTTCGTCGCGATGAGCGGTGGCGTCGATTCGGCCCTCGCGGCCGCGCTGCTGCTCGAGCGCGGCGAGGACGTCGTCGGTGTCTGGATGCGCCTCACCCCAGCGGGGACGAGCGGCGACGCGCCGCGCTGCTGCGGCACGGACCAGGCCGGCGAGGACGCGAGTCGCGCCGCGGCCCACCTCGGGATCCCGTTCTACGCCCTCGACTACGCGGAGCTGTTCGGCCGCGAGGTCATCGATCGATTCGTGCGCTCGTACGCGATGGGCGAGACACCGAACCCCTGCGTCGCCTGCAATGGCTACGTGAAATTCGAGGCGCTGCTCGGTGACGTGACCCGGAAGTTCGGCGCAGCGCGTCTCGCGACGGGGCACTACGCCCGGGTCGCCTCCGACCCGTCCGGCCGGCGCCGGCTCCTGCGGGCCCGCGACCCGAACAAGGACCAGTCCTACGCGCTCTACATGCTTGGTCAGCGCGAGCTCGCGGCCCTCGAGCTTCCTATCGGGGAGCTGGAGGACAAGGCGGAGACCCGCGCCCAGGCCGCGCGGTTCGGTCTGCCGAATGCGTCGAAGGCCGAGAGCATGGACATCTGCTTCATCGGCGGCGACTACCGCGACTTCGTCCGGGAGCGCGCGCCGCAGGCGTTCACCGGCGGGCCGGTCGAGCGTGCCGATGGCACGGTCATCGGCGCACATGCCGGCGTCGGCGGCCTCACGGTGGGGCAGCGGGCGGGCGTGGGCGTCGCCACCGGCGAGCGCCTGTACGTCCTGCGGCTCGAACCGGCGCGCGGCGCGGCGGTGGTCGGCCGGAGGGATGAGATCGCGGCACGGACGTATGCGCTGCGCGACGTCACCTTCACCGCGGACGCGCCGCCGGCCGACGTCTTCGCCATCCAGGCGGTCCTTCGCTATCGAGGAGTACCACTGCCGTCGGAGGTCCGCATGTCGGCGGATCGCCGCACCGCCGTGCTCGAGCTGGCCCAGCCGGCCCTCGTCGCGCCCGGACAGGCGGCGGTCCTCTATCGCGATGACGAGGTCGTCGGCGGGGGAGTGATCGACCGCCCGGTCGCGTCATGATCCCGGTGGACTGACCTGCCACCGGCCCTCGTCCCGCTGCTCCTGGTCGCGATCGGCGTCCCCGCTGCCGTCCGCGCCGCGATCGGCCGGCCGAAAGGCATGCTCGGGGCCTGGGTGCTGTCCCTCGCGGCCGTCCTGGCCGCCCAGTCGCTCGGGGAGATCGCCGGCTCGCGGACGGGTACGCTCGGAGAGGCGCAGGTACTGTTCGCCTGCGGTGGCGCGGCTCTTGCCTCGCTCACGGTCGCGGTCCTAGAAGGACTGAAGGGGTGAAGACAATGGGTTTCGTACTTGGTCTCTTGCTCGGTGCGGTCGGGGCCCTGCTCTACGCGCCGAAGCCCGGCGACAACATGCGCGAGGAGCTTCAGCTCCGCGCGGATGAGCTGAAGAAGCGTGCCGACGACCTCCAGCGCATCGCGCAGAAGATCGCCGACGACGTGTCCGTGAAGGGGCGCGAGATCATCGACGACGCGAAGAAGCAGTGGGACAGCGCCGGCGGCGGGCGGACCGGCACCGGCCGATCGGGTGGCACGTCCGGAGGGGCCGCCTCAAAGTCCTAGTCCATCTCGCGGCTAAGCCGCGAGAATGCTCAGGGCTGGTGGGTGCTCGATCGTGCGGCTGAGCCGCCCTCGCTCGCATTCCTCGGCGGCTTATCCTTTTCGACGGGGAACGCGGGAGCCGGTCCACCGACCGTGACCCGCGTTTTTCGTTACATGAAGGGACACGGCCAGTAGACAGCCAGACGATCCGCGAGCGGTTCATCAAGTTCTTCGAAGAGAAGGGCCATCACCGCCTGCCCAGCGCGCCCCTCGTCCTGAAGGACGATCCGAGCGTCCTGTTCACCAGCGCCGGGATGCAGCCGATCGTCCCGTACTTCCTCGGGAAGAAGCAGCCGCCGGCAAAGCGCCTCGTCACGGTCCAGAAGTGCTTCCGCACCACGGACCTGGACGTGGTGGGGACCGACACCTATCACAACACCTTCTTCGAGATGCTCGGGAACTTCGCGATCGGCGATTACTGGAAGAAGGAAGCGATCGGCTGGGGCTGGGAGCTCTTGACCACGCAGTTCGAGATCGACCCGAAGACGCTCGTCGCGACCGTCTACCACGACGACGACGAGGCGTTCGACATCTGGACGAAGGATCTGGCGCTCCTCCCGCCGGAGAAGGTCTTCCGCCTCGGCAACCTGGCGAAGGGCGACGACACGAACTTCTGGTCCCCGGGTCCGACCGGCCTCTGCGGCCCGTGCAGCGAGGTCTTCGTCGACCGTGGTCCGCAGCCCCACGCGGGACCGCACGACTGCAACCCGGGCGAGGACTGCGGGCGTTACCTCGAGATCTGGAACTTCGTGTTCCAGCAGTACGACCGCAAGGAGGACGGCACGCTCGTGCCGCTCTCGAAGCGGAACATCGATACCGGCGCCGGGCTCGAGCGGACCTCGCAGGTCCTCCAGGGCGTGACCGACACGTTCAAGACGGATCTGTTCCAGCCGCTGATGAAGAAGATCGAGTCGCTCGCGGGATCCAAGTATGGCGACGACCGCGCGCGCGACGTCTCGATGCGCGTCGTCGCGGAGCATGCGCGGGCCGCGGCATTCCTCATCGCCGACGGCATCGCGCCGTCGAACGAGGGTCGCGGCTACGTCCTCCGGCGGCTCATCCGGCGTGCGGCGCTGCACGCCCGCCGCCTCGGCCTCAAGACCGGCGCGATCGCGCAGGTCGCGGGCGAGGTCGTGAAATCCATGCAGAAGCACTATCACGAGCTCACCGCCGCGCGTGAGCGGATCGCCGAGACCATCGGCACGGAGGAGGAGAAGTTCGAGCGCACCCTCACGAGCGGCATGGATCAGCTCACCGCCGCGATCGCGACGGTGAAGGGGGCCGGCCGCGCGGAGATCGACGGGGATACCGCGTTCCGGCTGTACGACACGTTCGGGTTCCCGATGGAGATGACCCGCGAGCTCGTGACCGCCGCGGGGATCGGCGTCGACGAGGCGGGCTTCAAGAAGCTGCTCGACGCCCAGCGGCAGCGCGGCCGGGCCGCGGCGAAGTTCTCGCAGGACGCGATGCGCTTCGGCCAGTTCTACGCCGACCTCCACGAGAAGGAGGGCCTCGCGAGCACGTTCACCGGCTACACCGAGCTCGCCTCGGACGCGGTCATCCGCGCGCTGGTCATCGGTGGCCAGCGGGTCGACGAGGCACGCGAAGGCCAGGACGTCGAGATCGTGCTCGACCGCACGCCCTTTTATCCGGAGGGAGGCGGTCAGATCGGGGATCGCGGGGATATCACGACCTCCGAAGGGCGCGCCCTCGTCGCGGACACCCAGACGGCCGCGGCGGCGGTCATCGTCATGAGCGGCAAGGTCGTCGATGGGGTGCTCCGGGCGGGCGCCCCGGCCCGCGCCTCGGTGGACGACGAGGCCCGCCGGCAGACGATGCGCAACCACACCGCGACGCACCTGCTGCACGCGACGCTGCGGCGGCACTTCGGTGACGACGTGCATCAGGCCGGGTCGCTGGTGCACCCGCCGAACCTTCGGTTCGACTTCACCTTCGGCCGCGCGCTCACCGTCGAGGAGATCCGCCGGGTCGAGGACGAGGTGAACGAGGCGATCCTGGTGAACGCGAGCGTCCACGCGCGATCCATGCCGCTGCAGGACGCGCTCGCATCCGGCGCGACGCACCTCTTCGACGAGAAATACGGCGACCTGGTCCGGGTCGTGGAGGCGGGCCCGACGTCGCGCGAGCTGTGCGGTGGCACGCACTGCCACTGCACCGGCGACATCGGCATGTTCCTCATCACGAAGGAGGAGTCCATCGGCGCCGGGGTGCGCCGGATCGAGGCGGTCACCGGAGACGGCGCCCTCCGCGAGGTCCAGGACGTGCGCGAGCGCGTCGAGCGGGCGGCCGGCGCGTTGAAGGTGCCGCCGGCGCGCCTCCCCGAGGCGGTGGCCCAGATCGCTGAGTCGCGCGAGCGGCTCGAGAAGCAGCTCGCGGCGTTGCAAAAGAGCGGCATCGACCAGACCGCCGCCGGGCTGGTCGCCAAAGCCGAGCCGCTGGGCGGAGCGAAGCTCGTCGCCCTCGACGTCGGCGACTACGACCAGCAGGTGCTCCGTGGCCTCGCGGACCGCGTGCGCGATGGACTGGGGTCCGGCGTCGTCGTGCTCGGAGCGGTCCACGCCGGGCGACCCGGGCTCGCCGTCGCGGTGAGCAAGGACCTCACGGACCGGGTGCATGCGGGCAACCTCGTGAAGGAGCTCTCCGCGATCATCGGCGGCAGCGGTGGCGGTCCTGCCAACAGCGCGACCGGCGGCGGGAAGGACGCCGCGCGCCTCGGCGACGCGCTCGACGCGGGCGCGCGCGCCGTGCGCGAAGAGCTCGGAGGTCGTGGCTAGCTCCGACGTGGCCGGGGTCGAGCTTGCCTCGGCGACCGTGCGCGTCGTGGTGGGGCATCGCGAGTCCGGACGGTTCAAGGTCACCGGCGTGGGCCATGCGCCCGTGCCGCCGAACGCCCTGACCGGCGGCTACGTCGCCGATCGCCGCTCGGTCGGCTCCGCGCTCGTCGCGGCGTTCGCGACCGCGGAGCGGATCGCGCGGGCGGAGCATGTCGTCGTGGCGATCGACGGCGACGACATCCGTACCTATCACGACAGCACGACCTTCGAGCGCGCGGATCAGCGCGACGCCGTGTCGCCGGGCGAGGCGCTGAAGGCCATCCGCCTCGCGCGCGAGGCCGCCGCACGCTCCGCTCGTGATCTCGCGGGCGATGATCCGGCCTTGCGCGGGATCGCGACGGCGGAGCTCCGTGATGACGTCGGCGGGTTCATGCTCGATGGCCGCAGGCTCGGATCCCCCGTGGGTGACCGCGGACAGCGCCTCGAGGTGCGGACCGACGTCGCGCTCGCTCCGCTCGTGCAGGCCGGCGGGACGACGGCCGTGCTGGAGGTCGCCAAGCGGCGGGGAAGCGCGACCTCGGGCGCGTACGCGCTCGGGCGGCTCGTCGCCGAATCGGGGGTCGCCGAAGCGGGGATCGCCCGGCTTGCCGCGGATCAGACCGCGGTCTCGGTGGTGCGCGATGGCAGGGTGACCGGCACGCGCGTATTCGCCGTCGGTCGGGACGCGCTCACCGCGCGCGACGTCGCCGTCGATGCCGACGTCTGGGCGCGCTGCGTCATCGCATCGGTGCGGTCGCTCGGGCTCGAGCAGCCGGGGCGCTGGTACGCATCAGGCGTACCCGAGGAGCTGGCCGCGCTGCCGAAAGCCCTTGCCGCCGCCGCCGCCGCCGAGCGGGGGAGCTCGGTCGAGGTCGTACCGCTGCGGACGAGCCTCGTGCCACGGCTCGTGGCGGACGCCAACCTGACCGCCGACGATCTCGTTGCCGCGGGTGCCGCGGCGCTCGCGGCGGAGGCGTACTCGTGAGCCGTA
>DATCOD010000170.1:0-14027 GCA_036564905.1 Candidatus Limnocylindria bacterium | reverse complement strand
GCGAGCGCGGACACCCGCGCGGCGGCGTGCACCGCGATCCCGTGCAGGTTCCCCGCGGCGAGCTCGACCTCTCCGGTGTGCAGCCCGGCGCGGATCTGGATCCCGAGATCGGCGACCGCGTCGACCATCGCCGACGCGCAGCGCACACCGCGCGCGGCGCTCGCGAACAGGGCCTGGAAGCCGTCGCCGGTGCTCCGGATCTCGCGCCCGCTGTGCCGATCGATCTGCGCCCGCAGCCGCTCGTTGTGCGCGAGCAGGAGCGAGTGCCACTTCGCGTCGCCGACGCGCTCGAGCATGGCGGTCGAGCCGACGATGTCGGTCATGAGGATCGTGCCAACGGCGTGTTCGCCGGTCTCCTCGTCCTGGGCACCGAACGTCCGCGCGCTCGCGAACTCCACCGCCTCGTACGGGACGTCGCCGACGACCCAGGCATCGTGCCCTGGTGGGATCTCGTACGCATCGCCGCCGCGAATGTCCATCTCGACGCCGTCCTCCTGCAGGACGTGCAGGTGACCGCTCAGCGCGGTGCCGAGGTGGTGGATCTGGCATGTCGCGGTGTTCACCTTGGAGGCCATGTCGCGTGACCATCGCCAGCCCGGCTCGATGTACATCCGGCCGATCGCGGTCTCGTCGAGGTTGATGACCGTGAACCGGCCGGCGCCGAGCTCCCGCACGACGTCGGGCTTGTCGAAGTTGCGTCGCTGGAGGCGGGGCACGGCCGTATTCTGCCTATACGCCCTGGGGAGGTCGAGATGATCGGCAAAGCGACCCTCGAGATCCGGTACTGCGTCACCTGAGGCTATTTCTGGAAGGCCGCCGGTCTGGCGGCCGAGCTCGCGGAGGGTCACGTCCGCGAGACGGATATCACGCTCACTCCGGTCCACGGTGGACGGCTCGAGATCTACGTGAACGGCGACAAGCTGTACGACCGCAAGGAAGCCGCCGGTGCCGCCGACTTCTACCCATCGCTGAAAGAGATGCGCAAGGCGAAGGTCGTGCTCGCCGACGCGATCGCGAAGGCGCCGGCGACCTAACGAAGCGTTGGGCCGTCGATCGGCGACAGCGGCGACCGACGCCCTTGACGCATACCGATGCTCAACGTTAGATTGAATATCAACATGACGATGACCAAAGCACCGCCGAGCGCCGCCGCGGAGCTCGAGACGCTGATGGCCGATGTCCGTCGCCTCAGCCTGGAATCAAGCGCGGCATGGACCGACTCCGATCTCACCCTCACGCAGATGCGGGCACTGGCGATCATCCAGCTGCGGCAGCCGATCACCGTCGGCGCGCTTTCGGCGCTCATGGGGATGAGCCTCGCGAGCGGCTCCGCCCTCGCGGACCGCCTCGTCCGGGCGGGGCTGTTGAAGCGGCGGCACGATCCGGATGATCGGCGGCAGGTCCTACTGGAGCTCGAATCTGAGGGAGCGGCGCTGCTGCACCGGATCGAACAACATTCGCGCGCGAAGATGCGCCGGGCGGTCGCGGTGATGGAGCCGCACGAGCGTGAAGCGCTCGCGACGGCGCTTGGTGGATTCATTCGCATCCTTCGTGAGGAACGTGGAGGACTCGCGTGAGCGCCGCACGGTCCGCGTTCCATGACCTATCGCGCGGACGGATCATCGTCACGACCGCCGGCGTCATGATGGCTCTGCTCCTGGCCTCGCTTGACCAAACCATCGTCGGTACGGCGATGCCCCGCATCATCGCGGAGCTTGACGGCCTGCAGTACTACGCCTGGGTCACGACCGCCTACCTCGTCGCATCGACGGTGATGGTCCCCATCGCCGGCAAGCTCGGCGACCTGTTCGGGCGCAAGCCGTTCATCCTGCTTGGCATGGTCGGATTCGTCCTGGCATCCGCTCTGTGCGGCCAGTCTCAGAACATGATCGAGCTCGTCGCGTTCCGCGGGCTTCAGGGTGTCTTCGGTGGCGTGCTCATGGCCAACGTCTTCACCGTCATCGCGGACCTCTTCCCGCCGAAGACGCGCGCCAAGATGCAGGGCATCTTCGCCGGGGTGTTCGGGATCTCCTCGATCATCGGCCCGACGATCGGCGGGTACCTCACCGACAACCTCGGTTGGCGCTGGGTCTTCTACGTCAACCTGCCGGTGGGGATCGTCGCGGTCACCGTCATCGCGCTCGGCATGCCGTTCGTCCGCACCGGGAAGACTTGGCGGCACATCGACTTCAGCGGCGCGGGGCTGCTCGCGCTCGCGGTGATCCCGCTCCTCGTCGCGCTCTCCATCAGCACCGAGCACGACTGGACGTCGGTGCCCATGCTGGCGCTCCTCGGTATCTCGCTCGCGGCTGCGATCGCATTCGTGTTCGTCGAGCGGAGCGAGACCGAGCCGATCGTGCCGCTCAGCCTGTTCCGTAACGTGACGTTCAGCGTGTCGGTGGCCGTCGGCTTCCTCTCGGCTGTGGGGATGTTCGGCACGATCCTCTTCGTTCCGCTCCTGTACCAGGGCGTACTCGGCCTGACGGCGACCAACTCCGGCCAGCTCCTGACGCCGATGATGTTCGGCCTGATCGTGGCGAGTGTCATCAGCGGTCAGGTGATCACACGGGTCAAGCGCTACCGGTTCGTCGGCACGGTCGGCCTGTCCACGATGGTCCTCGGGATGTGGCTGCTGTCGCAGGTCCGCCCGGGCGCGAGCGGCGCCGAGGCGGTCCGGGACATCGTGCTCGTCGGGATCGGGCTCGGGATGAACATGCCGCTCTACCAGAACGCGGTGCAGAGCGCGGTGTCGCTGTCGGTCGTCGGCGTCGCCACCTCGCAGGTGCAGTTCTGGCGGAGCATGGGCGGGACCGTCGGTGCGGCCCTGCTCGGATCGGTGCTCGCGCACCGGCTGCCGGAAGAGATCACCGCCCAGATCGGCGCACTCGGGTTGCCGCCGAGCGCGGGTGCCCTGCTGGACCGGGGTGCGCAATCCGCCCAGTCGCTGCTCGATCCGGCAAAGCTCGCCGATGCGCGCGCGAGCCTACCGCCCGACCTGCTGCCGATCTTCGATCGCGTCCAGGATGCGATCAGGGTCGCGCTCGCGAACACGCTCCATGACATGTTCACCTACGCCGCGGTCATGCTGGTCATCGCCGTGGTCGCGTCCGTCTTTCTGAAGGACGTGCCGTTGCGGGCTCGCCACGGTCGCGATGAGGCGCAGGTCGGGGCCCCGGTGGCGTCGTTCGGTGCATAGCGCGACGAGCTGCGATCTTCACCCGGCGCGACCTGCACGAGCCATGGGCGCTGGCTGATGTCGCGGCCGCCGAGGACACGGTGAACGCGCTCTAGCTCTAGCGCCCCGCGAGCGCCTTCTTCACCAATCCAGGGATCTCGCTCGGCGCGGTCGCGACCGGGATGCCCGCGGCCTCGAACGCGGCGACCTTCGATTCGGCGGTCCCCGAATTGCCCGACACGATCGCGCCGGCGTGGCCCATCCGTTTGCCCGCTGGCGCCGAGCGGCCGGCGATGAACGCGACCGCGGGCTTCTTGCCGAACGCGCGCATGTACTCCGCCGCGCGCTCCTCCGAGCTGCCGCCGATCTCGCCGACGATGACGATGACCTCGGTGTCAGGATCCTCGTTCAGGTGGCGCACCGCGTCCGGGGTGGGGAGGCCGATGATCGGATCGCCGCCGATGCCGATGCACGTCGTCTGCCCAAGGCCGGCCTTCGTGAGCAGATCCGCGATCTCGTAGGTCAGCGTTCCGCTCCGGGAGACGAACCCGACCGGACCCCGCGAGAAGTTCTCGGCAGGCATGATCCCGACCTTCGCCGTTCCGGGCGAGATGAGGCCCGGGCAATTCGGTCCGATCAGCACGGAGGTCGACTTCTCGAGGACCGCGGCGACCGTCAGCAGCTCGTGCACCGCGATGCCCTCGGTGATCGCCACGACGAGGTCGAGCTCCGCGTCGAGCGCCTCGAAGATCGCGTCGGGCGCGCCGGACGCGGGGACGAAGATGATCGAGGCGTTCGCGCCGGTCGCGTCGACGGCCTGGGCGACGGTGTCGAACAGCGGGATGCCGTCCTGCGTCGTGCCGCCCTTGCCCGGTTTCGCCGCGCCCACGACCGTCGTGCCGTACTCGATCATCCGCGCCGCGTGAAAGGCGCCCTCGCGACCGAGTCCCTGGACGAGAAGGCGCGTCTTCGCGCCGACGAGCACGCTCATCCTTTGATGCTCCCAGCGGGACCCGTGACGCTCCCGGCGGGACCCGCGAGCCGGACAGCTTCGGTCGCGGCCTCGTCCATCGTCGCGCGTGAGACGAGCGGCGCGCCCTCGAGGAGCGCGCGCCCCGCTTCGGCCTCGGTGCCCGAGAGACGGATGACGAGCGGGACCTTCGGCTTCGTGTCGTGGAGCACCGCGAGGATGCCCTTGGCCACCTCGTCGCCCCGCGTGATGCCGCCGAAGATGTTGATGAACACGCTCTTCACCTTTGGATTCGCGAGCACGATCTCGAGCGCGGACTTCACCACCGACTCTTTGGCGCCGCCGCCGACGTCGAGGAAGTTCGCGGCGCTGCCGCCGGCATTCTTCACCGCGTCGAGCGTGCTCATCACGAGCCCCGCGCCGTTGCCGATGATCCCGACCGTCCCGTCAAGCTGCACGTAGCTGAACCCGAGGGCCTTCGCGCGCTCCTCCTGCTCCTCGTCGGGCTGCACCTCTTTGAGGATGGCGAGCTCGGGCTGGCGGTAGAGCGCGTTGTCGTCGACCTCGAGCTTCGCATCGCCGGCGACGACGCTGCCGTCCTGCTGGATGAACAGGGGGTTGATCTCGATGGTCATCGCGTCCGTCGCGCGGAACACGCCGTACAGCCGGCGCGCGATCGCGGCGACCGCGTCGCGCTGCGCGTCGGGGACGCCAGCCTCGAAGCACAGCGCGCGGGCCGCGTAGCCCTGCAGACCAAGGAGGGGATCAGGCCAGCCGCGCGCGATCTTCTCGGGCTGCGTCGCGGCGACCTCCTCGATGTCCATGCCGCCGACCATCGAGAGCATGACCACCGCGCGCCGGCGGTCCCGGTCGATGGTGATGCCGAGGTAGAGCTCCTTCGCGATCTTCGCCGCGCGCTCCACGTACACGCGCCGCACGGTGTAGCCCTTGATGTCCATGCCGAGGATCGCCGCGGCCGCCGCCTTCGCCTCGGCCGCGGTCTTCGCGAGCTTCACGCCGCCGGCCTTGCCGCGCCCGCCAACGTGCACCTGGGCCTTCACGACGACGGGCAGCTCGAGCGCGGTCGCGCTGTCCTCCGCCTCGGCCGCCGTGGTCGCGACGCGACCCTCCGGGATGGCGATGCCGGCGCGCGCGAGCACCTGTTTGGCCTGGAATTCGTGCAGCTTCACGGGCTTCCGACTCTATCGTGTCCGCCCATGCGGCGTGTCGTGATCGGGGGCAGTACGTCATCGGGGAAGTCGACGTTCGCCCGCGATCTCGCGGCGCGCCTGCGCGCTCCGGTGATCGAGCTCGACCAGATCCGTCACGGTCCGAACTGGACCATGACGCCGGATGCGGTGTTCCGCGAGCGACTCGATCCACTGACCGCCGCCGAGGCCTGGGTGGTCGACGGCAACTACTCGTCGTTCCGCGATCTCACGTGGGGTCGCGCCGACACCGTCGTGTGGCTCGACTACTCGCTCCCGCTCGTGCTGTGGCGGCTCTTCCAGCGCACCAACCGGCGGATCATCAGGCGCGAGGTCCTCTGGAACGGCAACCGCGAGCGGTTCGCGAACGCGTACCTCTCGTCCGATTCGCTCTACCTGTGGGTCTTCCGGTCGTACTGGAAGCGCCGGCGGGCCTGGCCCGGGCTGTTCGCCGACCCGGCCTACCGACACCTCGCCGTCCATCGCTTCCGCACGCCTCGGGAGGCGCAGCGCTGGCTCCGGGCGGTCACGCCCGCGCCGGACGCAGGGACATAAAAGGAGCAGCGTCGCCGCGCTTCCGCCGTGGCGTGACGCGGCCTAGCATCCAAGGAAGTGAGCACCCACCGCTCGCGCGACGGCCTCCGCCGGTACGCGATCGCCATCGGCGCCGTGCTCCTCACCATGGCCTTCAAGCTGCTCCTCCTCGGGCTCGGCTCCGAGCACCCGTTCGTGCTGCTGCCCGCGGCGGTCGCGCTGGCCGCCTGGTACGGCGGCCTCGGTCCCGGCATCCTGTCGACCATCCTCGTGGCGGTGGCGAGCGTGTACTTCTTCCTGCCGCCGGTGGGCACCGGCGCCGAGCCAGCGGATCTGGTCGGCATCGGCGGATTGCTCGTCGAGGGCGCGCTCGTCGTCGGGCTCACCGTCGGGCTGCGGTCCGCGCTGATCCGAGCGAAGGCCGCGAGCGCGGCGTCGGCCGCGGCCCATCGCGAGACGACCTTCGCGCTGGCGGTCCGTGACGAGATGCTGGCCCTCTGGACGCAGCAGCTCCGCGGACCGATGGCCGATCTCGAAGCGCAGGCGCGCGCGGCGCTGGACGATTTCGAGCACGAGGGCTACGCCGGTGCGGCCGGCCCGAAGCTCCGCAAGCTCGTGGACGAGGCCGCGTTGGTCGGTCGGGCGACGGCCGGCTGGGACCAGCACGATGAAACGACGGCCTGAGGCGCTCTAGCTCGCGAACACCTGGGCGAGGATCCGCAAGCCCAGCGCGATCACGACGATATTCGCGACGACCGTGATCGGGCCGCGGGTCGAAGGAGCGAGGCGCCCATGCAGTGAACCGCTCACGAGCGCGAGACCTGACTGCCACGTGCCGGTCGCGAGCACCACCCCGGCGATGAACGCCGGGGTGTCGGTGAGGATCTCGCGGCCGAGGCCGAGCGCGACCGCGATGAAATACGCGAGGGTCGCGGGATTCACCATCGTGAGCGCGACGAAGCGCAGGTACGTTCGAAGCAGCTCAGTGGTCGTCGTCGCGATCGCCGCGTCCGCGGTCCGGCGACGCAGCCCGAGCATCCCGATGACGCCGATGGCGACGAGGGCCAGGCCCGCGGCGCTGCGCAGCGCCGGCTCGGCCGGGCCGAGCACCGGGACGAGCGCGGCACCCAGGAACACCGCAATGCTCGCGTAGAGGAAGTCGACGGTGGCGCAGCCCAGGCCGGCCGCGAAGGCCGGCCGAAAGCCGCGCTGCAGACCGGTTTGGAGGATCAGCGTCGCGATGGCCCCGGGGGGCATCGCGATGGCGAGCCCGGCGGCGACGCCGGTGACGAAGGAGGTCATTTCGCCGAACGCTAAAGGAGGTCCCGAGTCGCGCGCTCGATCTCCTTCACCAGGCGCCTCGGGTTGGTGACGATCTGCTCGAGGGCCTGGGCGATCGTGCGGCGGTGCTCGGCCGGAAGGTCCGGCGGGACCTCGTCCTCGTCGAGGATGTCGATCGCGCCGTCGGGCTTCACCAGCACGTCGATGATGAGGTCGCGCCAGGTCACCAGCGCTTCGGTCACCAGGTCGGTGTGGCCGACGTTGAAATAGAAGCCGAGCGTGTGGGCGGCCGGGTCGAGCCAGTGGTAGACGTTGTACGGCCGGTCCATCCAGAAGTGGCCGGCGGTGAACCCGCCCTTCGGGAGCTGGATGCCGTGCACCGACCAGTCCCGTTCGAAGTCGTACCGGATGACCGCGTGGCTCCCGGGCTCGATCCGCAGCGCCTGGCAGGCGAAGTCCTGCACCGAGCCGTCAAAACGGGTCTTGCGCTCCGTGACCGGACGCACCTTTGACACGGTACTACGCATCCGTAGCATGACTATCGCGTGAGAGAGCTGTACCAGGTGGTGGAGGTCGGGCCCGCTTGGTATCAGGACAACATCCCCTGCCAGGAAGCCTGCCCGGTCAAGACGAACTGCCGTGGCTACCTGAACCTCGCGGCCGCCGGCGAATTCGAGAAGGCCTGGGAGCTCGCGCTCGACCCGAATCCCATGGCGAGCATCTGTGGCAGCGTCTGCGCGGCCCCCTGCGAGAGCGCGTGCCGCCGCAAAGAGGTCGATAAGCCGCTCTCCATCCGGTACGTCAAGAAGTTCCTCTCCGACTGGACCCATGACAACGTCACGATCGACGGGCAGCAGTACCGCCAGCCCGCGCCGCCGGTCTACGGGCCCCCGGCCAAGAAGGTGGCGATCGTCGGCGCCGGCTGCTCGGGCCTGTCCGCCGCGAGCGACCTCGCGAAGCTCGGCTTCGGCGTCACGGTGTACGACGCGCTCGACCAGGCCGGCGGCACGGCGCTCGCCGGCGTGCCGCCGTTCCGCCTCCCGCGCGAGGTGATCGACCGCGACATCGCCGGCATCGTGAACGAGAACGTCGAGCTCAAGCTGTCCACCTATGTCGGCCGCGACATCAAGCTCCGGCAGCTCACGGAGCAGTTCGACGCGGTGCTCGTCACGGCCGGCTGCTTCGAGCCGACCTACATCGGGATCCCGGGTGAGGACAGCCAGGGCGTCATGGCCGGCATCGTGTTCCTCGAGCGCGCCTACCGCGGCCGCCCGGTCGAGGTGGGGAAGCGCGTCGTCGTGCTCGGCGGTGGCTACACCGCGATGGACTGCTCGTCGACGTCATGGCGCCTCGGGGCCGAGGAGATCTACATCGTCTACCGCCGCAGCCGCGACGAGATGGTCGTGGACGAAGAGGAGCTCGGCGAGACCGCGCGCGAGGGCATGGAGTTCGTGTACCTCGCATCGCCGGTCGAGGTCCTGGCCGACGCGAGCGGCCACGTCCGCGGCGTGAAGTTCGTGCGCAACCGCCTCGGTGCGCCGGACGCGAGCGGTCGGCGGGCACCCGAGCCGATCGAGGGCTCCGAGTTCGAGATCCCTTGCGAGACCGTGCTGCTGGCGCTCGGCCAGGCACCCGACCGGACGTTCATGAACGACTTCGAGCCGTTCCGGGTGAAGCGCTGGCGCGACGTGAAGGTGGACCCTCAGACCTTCCAGACCGAGATCGGGTCCATCTTCATCGCCGGCGACTACCGCACCGGCCCGACGACGATCATCGAGGCCGTCGCCGAGGGTCGCTCGGCCGCCCAGCAGATCGCCCGGTACCTGGACCCGATCGCCGCGTCGGTCAACGTCCCCGAGTACCACGAGATCGTCACGCTGCGCCGCTCGAGCACACCGGACAACATCGGCCAGATCGCGGGCGAGGGCAGGCTCGCGCGGATCTACCACAACATGTCCGTCGATTACGACCGCATCCCACGACAGGAGATGCCGAAGCTCGCGAAGGCCGAGCGGCGTGGCCTCTTCCTCGAGGTGAACCGCGGCTACGAGACGGCGCAGGCCGTGGCGGAGTCGGACCGCTGCTTGAAGTGCAACTTCAACATCGAGATCATCGGTGAGCTTTGCATCATCTGCGGCGGCTGCGTCGACGTCTGCCCGATGGACGTCATCCACCTCGTCGACATGGCCGACGTCGTCGATGACGGTTCGATCCCCGGGGTCGGCGAGGCGAAAAAGTGGGAGAAGGGCGTCGCCTTCTTCTTGGATGAGACCTCCTGCATCCGCTGCGCGCTCTGCGTCATCCGCTGTCCCACCGACGCCATCACCATGAACCGCTACGGCACCGTGACGCCGTCCGTCGGCCGGGTCCTGCCGAAGGAATCCATCGACGACGAGATCCACCTCGACCTCACGGTCGGGAGCGGCAAGTCGATCCGGCCGCTTCCCATGTACGATCCCGTCATCGCGGCCGGGTACAAGCAGGCCAACGGGAACAACGGCAACGGGCATCCCCAGACCAATGGAAAGGGCACTGCTGTGGATCGCGAACCAGCGCACACCCACTAGCCGATGCTGGAGCTACCGGCCGAAATGTGGCGCCGGGTCAAGACCGGCCCGATCTGGAAATCGCTGTTCCGCCACGGCTATCCCGACTCGCGCAAGAATCAATCGCTCGCCGTCTTCACGAACGTCTTCCTGCACCTGCACCCGGTCAAGGTCCGCCGCCACGCGCTCGCGATCCCGTACACGTGGTGCATGGGCGGGCTGTCGTTCTTCCTGTTCCTGGTCCTCACGCTGACCGGGACGCTGCTGATGTTCTATTACCACCCGACCACCGATCTCGCCTACACGGACATCAAGGATCTCGAGACGGTCGTGGTGTTCGGCCAGATCCTCCGCAACATGCACCGGTGGGCCGCGCACGGCATGGTCATCACCGTGTTCCTGCACATGATCCGGGTCTTCTACACCGGCTCGTACAAGCCACCGCGTGAGTTCAACTGGGTCGTCGGCACGCTGCTGTTCGTGCTCACGATCCTCCTCTCGTACACCGGCTACCTGCTGCCGTGGGACCAGCTCGCGTTCTGGGCCGTGACCGTCGGCTACAACATCGCCCAGGCGACGCCGTTCGTCGGCAACGAGGTCAGCTTCGTCCTGTTCGGCGGATACCAGCTCGGCGCGAACGCCCTCCTACGGTTCTACGTGCTCCACGTCGTGGCGCTGCCGCTCGCCGCCGGATTCCTGATCGCCATCCACTTCTGGCGGATCCGGAAAGACGGCGGCATCTCCGGGCCGCTCTAGCCGATGACCACTCCGCGCGGCCCGCAGCCGTTCACCGGCCAGGAGAAGCGCCTCCGGCTCCTCGCGTTCGTTCGCCAGGACTCGGTCGTCCGCGTGGACAAGCGCGTCGAGGACACGGCGATGGTCTGGCCGCATCTCCTGGTCATCGAGTTCATCGCGGCGATGCTCTGGTTCATCGGCCTGTTCATCATCTCGGCGGCCTTCAACGCGCCGCTGCAGGACCACAGCACGCCGGACTGCACGCCGAACCCGTCGAAGGCGCCGTGGTACCTGCTCAACCTCCAGGAGCTGCTCCTCCACATGGACAAGGGCCTCGCCGGCGTCATCGTGCCGACGATCTGGATCGTGTTCATGATCACGATCCCGTACATCGACCGGTCGCGCGAGGGCGTCGGGATCTACTTCACCTCGCCGAACGGGAAGCGGATCGCCTACTTCGCCGCGGTCTACGCGACGGCGCTCACCTTCACGCTGATCATCATCGACAAGCTGCTCAAGGACCATGGCTACATCCAGTTCGCGAGCGACAACTTCCCTGGCGGGAAACAGCTGTTCCCCGACTACATCATCCCGATCACGACGATGATCGTGCTGGTCGTCGCGCTCGTGGTCCTGGTGAAGGTCGTTTTCCACGGCAACACCCGCGAATGGATGATCGCGGTCTGGACGGGCTTCGTGTGCGTGTACCTGGTGCTGACCATCGTCGGCACCTCCATGCGCGGTCCGGGTATGGATATGTACGCGCCGTGGGCGTTGCCCTCGACGCACCAGTGCTTCGCCCCGTGATCAGGCCGCACGACGACGTCACGACCAGCAGCAGCGGCATCCTCGGCCGGATCAAGCGCCGGCAGCTGCTGCGGCTCGGCTTCCTCGGCGGCACGGTGCTCGCGCTCGGCGAGATCACCGCGATCCTCTACCCGTTCATGAAGCCGAACAAGATCGTCGGACTCGGGGCCAAGGTGCCGGTCGGGTCGACGGCCTCGATCATGGCCCAGTTTCAGGCGACGCAGGACGTACCGATCCTCAACACCCAAGGCCGCTTCTTCCTGCTGCACCCGCAGGGCGGGATCATCGCCGCGTACCGCAAGTGCACCCACCTCGGCTGCACCGTGCCGTACGTGCCGTCCGAGAACCGGTTCCACTGCCCGTGCCACGGGTCTCTGTACAACAAGCTCACCGCGGTCGTGGAGGGTGGGCCCGCTCCCAAGCCGCTCCAGCTCTTCCACATCACCGAGGTGAACGGCACGCTGGTCGTCGACACGAACCCGCTGAACGTCATCGATCGGCAAAAGAACGAGTGGGACCCGTCGGTGCTGGAGATCAAGGCGTGACGGTCGATATCAACGTCGTCCTTGCCGCGCTCAGCATCGCGCTGTTCCTCGGCCTCATCGGGTTCTTCGCCTTCCTGATCAAGCACCAGAACGAGGTCGAGCCGGACCAGAAGCCGATCGAAGGCGTGGAGCTCATCCGCCAGCATTACGGCGCCGGCCAGACGATCGAGCAACCGACTCCGTACTACGTGGCGCCGATCCCAAGCTCCCCCGATCCGCTCGAGATCTCCGGCAACCTCGACAAGAAGATCGTGCTCGGCGGCTTCATGCTGTTCGCCGTCTTCGCGCTCGTCGGCGCGTACCTGTTCACGCTCCTGGTCGTGCGGGCGGACGCGAGCAGTGGCACCTGGCGGGACAAGGTCGCCGAGCAGCACCAGCAGGATGCCGCGGTCGTACGCGGCCGCAACCTGTACGCGAATCTCTGTTTCGACTGTCACGGCAAGGATGGCAAGGGCGACGTCGGGGTCGGCCTCCCGTTGAACAAGCCGGACTTCAAGTACGACACCATCAAGTCCGACCCGGCGAAGCTCGCCGCCACCGAGTCGCTGCTCGACCTCACGATCCACCGCGGCCGTCCGAAGCCGCCGCCAGGGATCTCGATGCCCGCGTGGGGCAACGCCGACGGCGGTCCGCTGAACGACGAGCAGATCCGCCAGCTCATCGCATTCATCGAGCACGGCACCGACGCCGATTGGGGTGACATCGTCACGATCCGGCGCGAGCTCCAGCTCTCGGACGTCCCGAACCCGCCAAAGCCGCAGATCACCAGCACCGATCCGACCGAGCGGGGCCACCAGCTCACGCTCACGTATTGCACGACCTGCCACAGCTTCGCGGCCGGCACGAACTCACCGGTCTCGCTGGCGCCGAATCTCGGGAACTACGGCTCGGCGGGGCCGTTCAACGCCGAGAACAAGGCGGCCAAGGCGGCCGCCGGCTCGAGCGACCAGTGGCTCATCGACTGGGAGTCGCACGCGCCCAAGGTGAAGCCCGGGATCATCATGCCGATCTTCGCGCAGGCCGAGGGTGGGCAGCTCAGCCCGGAGAACATCACCGACATCGTGGCGTACCTGAAGAGCCTGAAGTAGGGGGAGGAGCGATGATCACCGAGATCGGCGAGGCCAACGAGTTCTACATGGTGGCGATCACCACGGTCATCCTCATCGCCACGCTGTACTTCCTGCAGAAGTGGTGGACCAACTACCGCTAGACGACCCGGCCCGGCCGCGGCCGTCCTTCCGGACGCTCAACCTCCTCGTCGGCCGCATGACCACCATCAAGCTGGCCTACTGGTCCGCGCTCACGGTCTGGGAGCTCTGGGCTCCGCGCGGCTGGTCGGTCCCCTTCGCCGCGGGCGCCTCGGCCGCCGCGATGCTCTGGGCCGGGTGGTCCGCGCGGCGGATCGACGCGCGGGCCGGTTCGCTCGCGCGCTCCATCCCCACGGTCGCGACGACCTTCGTCACCGCGTCCGTCGTCGCGGCACCGGCGAGCCTGCCGCTGCTCCTCATCGAACGGCAGCGCTCGATCGAGGGCTGCCTGCCGGCCGGCACGACGTGCGAGGGGCAGGCCCTGCTCCTCTGGGTCGCGGTCTTCGCGATCGGATTCATCGTCATTCCCGCTGCGTTCGCGCTCGCGTTGCGGAGGCGGGAGCCGGCCTAGTGACCGCTGGCCGCCCTCCTGGGACGACACTGTGACGATGCGTCGGATCGTCGCGGCCGCCGCCGCGATCGTCGTCGTCGCGGCGGCGGTGCTCGCGGGCGTCGCCTTGAACACTCGGCGCCAGGATGCGGGCGCGTCGCCGCAGTCGAGCGTTGCCGCCGTACGCGGATCGCCCACCACCGCGAACCTCGCTCCCTCCGAGGGCCGCGATCTCGTGGTGAACCTTGGCGGCCACGGCATCGGGATCCGGACCGAGGCCGCCCTCGCGCCGTTCTTCGCGGGGACGTCGCGCACGCAGTACGCGGTCAGCCCGAGCGGGAAGCTCGCGTACTGGAAGACCGGCGCCGACGACGCGCTCCCGCACGAGCTGCACGTGTACGACGCGACGACGCGCACGGACCGCACGCTGCTCACGCTGACCGACGAGCGCGGCGGCTCGAGCGGGTTCATGGTCTGGTCCACCGACGGGACCGGCATCGCGGTCGGAACGAGCGACGCGAACTCGGCGTACGAGGGGCGCCTCTCGCCCGCCCGCCCGGGGCTCGCGACCTGGTGGCTGCTCGACAT
>DATCOD010000169.1:0-21888 GCA_036564905.1 Candidatus Limnocylindria bacterium | reverse complement strand
ATGCAGGCCTTGGTGGCCGAGGTGCCGCCGGCGTAGATCGCCTGCGCGCCCGCAGCCTTGGCCGCATTGATGAACGGCTTGAAGTCGTTGGTCGTCTTCCAGTCGAAGTCGGAACGGTTCGTGAGCGTGCCGCCCTTGGCGGTCAGACGCTTCACGAAGTTGTCGGCCACGCCCTTACCGAAGGTCTCGTTGTCCGAGAACACGGCGACCTTGGTGAACTTGAGGGTCTTGATGATGTAGTCGGCCATCGCCGGGCCCTGGACGGTGTCCGGAGCCGCGATGCGGAAGTAGTTGTTCTTGCCGGACGGACGGATCGCCGCCGGGTGCGGGCTACAGTAGGAGAAGTCCTGGGTGATGCACTCGTTCGTGTTCGAGGGGCTCATCATCGCGAGCGGTCCCCCGTTCGCGATCGGGATCTCGGCGAAAGCGACGTTCGAGTTGAACGGTCCGACCATCGCCAGGACCTTCGGGTCCGAGAGCATCTGCTGCACGTTCTGCGCGCCCTTCTGCGGGTCGTGCACGCCGTTCACGGTGTCGTCGAACGGCTTGAACGTGATCTTGATCCCCTTGTAGGTCGTGAGCTGCGACAGCGCGAACGCCACGCCGTTCTGGGTGGGCAGGCCGCTCGAGGCGTCCGCGCCCGAGGTCGGCAGGTCGCTCGCGATGATGATCTCGCCCGCCGGTGCCGCGGTGGTGGCCGCTGCCGCCGCCGTGGTCGCCGCCGGTGCCGTGGTGGATGCGCCCGTGCCGCCGCCGCCACACGCCGCCGCAACGAGTGCGACCGCTGTGAGGACGGTGGTCATGGACAGCCAGCGTTTGTGCATAGGTCCTCCCTCGCGATTTGGGTGCGCGGACGCCCGGCCTCCCAATCCCTGGGCCCGTTGGGCCCGTCAACCGGTGAGCGTACGAGCACCCCCTAGGCTCGTCAACGAAATGACCGTGCGGCTCTTGCGTGCCGCGGACGTCGCGATCGGGTGTCCGATGGTCGATGCCATCGACGCCGTTGCCGGCGGTTTCGCCGCTCTTTCCACTGGTCAGGCCACCGTGCCGGTGCGCCTCGCGATCCCGCTCCGGCATGAGGGAGTCGCGCTCACGATGCCCGCCGCGCTCGTGGGGTCCTCCTCGTATTCGGTGAAGGTGGTGAGCGTCGCGCCCCAGAACGCCCTGGCTGGGCGCCCGATCGTTCTGGCCACGGTCCTCCTGGGCGATGCGGCGACCGGCGAGCTGCTCGCGCTGGTCGATGGCACCGCGCTGACCGCGCTCCGGACCGGGGCGGCCGGGGGCGTGGCGGCGCGCGCGCTCAGCCGCCCGGGAGCCGGTCGAGTCGCACTGTTCGGCGCCGGCGCGCAGGCCCGCACCCAGCTGCTCGGGCTCGTCGCCGTCCGTCCGATCACGGAGGTGCGTGTCGTCACGCGTGACCCGGCCCACGCTGCCGCACTGCGGGCGTGGGCGGCACACGAGCGCGCGCTCGGTGACGTCGCGATCCATCCGGCCACCGCACAGGAGGCGGTCGACGATGCCGACATCGTCGTCACCGCGACGAGCAGCCGCGCTCCGGTGTTCCAGGGTGGTTGGCTCCCCGCCGGCGTGCACGTCACGGCCGTCGGCTCCTATACCCCCGAGATGCGGGAGCTCGACGACGAGACGCTGCGCGGCGCGCGGATCGTCGTCGACGAGCGTCGGGCCGCGCTCGCCGAAGCCGGCGAGCTCCGTGGCCGGCGCGATGACGAGGTGATCGAGCTCGGCGAGATCCTGTCCGGTCGCGCGCTCGGACGGACGGACGACCGGCAGCGCACCGTGTTCAAGAGCGTCGGCAACGCGATCCAGGACCTCGTCGTCGCCGCTCGGGTGTACGAGCGCGCGCTCGAGCTCGGCCTGGGCGAGCAGATCGCGTTCCCCTGATGCCGGCCAAGAAGGTGGCGCCGAAGAAGCGGGTGGCCAAGAAGCCCTATCTCGCGAAGGCGTCGCCGGACGCTCGGGCCCGCGGGCGGAAGATCCTCAGCCGGCTCGAGAAGGCCTACCCCGAGTGGGGCCCGACCCTCGAATTCAGCGACCCCCTGCAGCTCCTCGTCGCGACCATCCTCGCGGCGCAGGCTCGGGACGAGCGGATCAACGAGGTCACCCGCACCGTCGTGTTCCCGAAGTACCGGACCGCCGCCGACTACGTCGCCGTCCCATCCGCCGTCCTCGAGCGAGAGCTCCGGCCGACCGGCTTCTTCCGCCAGAAGGCGAAGGCCGTGCAAGCGGCCGCCCGCGGCATCGTCGAGCGCTTCGGTGGGGAGGTCCCCGGCGACATGGACGGGCTCACCTCGCTGCACGGGGTGGGGCGGAAGACCGCGTCCATCGTCCTCGCCAACGCGTTCGGTGTCCCGTCGATCGCGGTCGACCGGCATGTCGCCCGGGTCGCCGGCCGGCTCGGGCTCACCCGCCAGGGTGACCCGGACAAGATCGAGCAGGACCTCCGGGCGGTCTTCCGGGAGAGCGACTGGGTCAAGGCGACCTGGACATTGATCCTGCATGGACGCCGGATCTGCAATCCGACCCCCGCCTGCCCGGAGTGCCCGGTCATCGATCTCTGCCCGTACCCGAAGAAGACGAAGGCGCCTAGCTCCGCGTCGCGAGCCACCCGCCGAGCGACGCGAGGCCGAGCACCAGCGCGTCGCTGAACAGCGTCGCGACGGTGTCGACGACGACGTTCGGCACGTTCGCGCTCGCCGCGCTGGTCACGATCGCGAGCGCGATGACCTCGAGCGCGCCGACGACAGCGCCGTGGAACAGTCCATCGCGTCCGGCCATCCGGCCGGCGGCGTAGCCGCCCGCGAGCGCGCCGGCGAGCGCAGAAATGCCTGAAAAGCCGAGGAAACCGCCGGCCATCGCAACTACAATTGATAGCGAACACCCGGCGACCGCGGCACGGACGTCGACCGCGGGCAGCGATCGCTCACGCATGCGCCTCAGCGTAGGCCGCGCAAAAAGAAACCGATCCGCTCAGGCTTAGAGCGGATCGGCGAGATCGCGAAAGGTGCCGGATCGTGATTACGAAAGAGCGACGACCTTCGTCGTCGCTACATGTCTAAAGAACTACTTCTTCTTCGAGGACTTCTTCTTGGCCGTCTTCTTGGCGGCCTTCTTCTTCGCTGGCATTGGAGATCACCCCCTTCTGGCCACGATTGTTAGTTATCTAGACACAGACGCACGCGGAATGTCAAGAGCTAGCGCGGCGCGTCGCCCTCCGTCCGCAGTCGGGTGACGATGCGCGCGCGGAGCTCCGTCGGCGCCACATCCTCCTGGCAGCAGTCGCGAACGCGAGCCAGGAAGCGCTCCTCGAGGACGAAGTTGTCCTCACAGCCGCCGCAGTCGTCGAGGTGGGTCTTCACCTTGGTGAGCTCGGCGGGCGCCAGCTCCCGGTCGAGGTATGCATAGAGGCGCTCCAGACAGTCGGCGCAGTCCATCGGCTCCTCCTAGTCCGCAGGCCGCGGCATCGCGCGCGCGGCGACGATGCCCCGGTCGCGCGCGACGTCGTAGAGGCGCTTCTGGAGGAACTTCCGCCCGCGGTGGAGCCGGCTCATGACGGTCCCGATGGGGATATCGAGCAGCTCGGCGATCTCTTTGTACGCGAAGCCCTCGACGTCCAGCAGCAGCGTCGTGCGGAACTTCTCGGGGAGCGCTTCGAGCGCTTCCTTCACCTCGCTCGAGAGGGTGTTGTCGATGAGCTCCGCCTCGGGATCGGGCGAGGCGGAACCGGGGCTGACGTCGCGCATGTGCCGGTAGAGGATCGACTCCTCGACGTCGTCGAGCTCCGTCGTCTCCGGCCGGGCCGCCTTCCGCCGGTACTGATTGATGAAGGTGTTCGTGAGGATCCGGAACAGCCAGGCCTTCAGGTTGGTCCCGAGCGTGAACTGGTCCCGGAAGCGGAACGCCCGGATGTAGGTCTCTTGGACGAGGTCCTCGGCCTCGGCCTCGGAGCGGGTCATCCGCAATGCCGTCCGATACAGCGCGTCGAGGAAGGAGAGTGCCTGGGTCTCGAAGGGGTCGGCCGCCATCGCTTCACTCTACGGGAACAATTCGGCGGCGCCGGCGCATTCCGGGACTACCATCCGCCGATCGTGAGCGGTGCGGACGAGGAACGGAGCGAGCGGCTTCGCAGCGTCGATCTGACCTCAGGGCTCGACCGCGTCGCGCTCGCTCGGTTGGCCGCGTACATGGATCCGATCGCGGTCCGCGCGGATGACGTGCTCATCTCCGAAGGCGACACCGGGGACGCGCTGTACATCGTCGTCCGGGGCACGTTCGGGGTGCTCGTCGGTCCGGCCGGGCGGCGCGTCAACACGATCGGTCCCGGCCATTACGTCGGGGAGCTCGCGTTGCTCGTCGACGAGCCGCGCTCCGCGACGATCCGCGCCGACACGGACGGTGAGGTCCTCCGCCTCGATCGCCAGCAGTTCGTGGAGCTGCTCGGCCGCGACGCGGGGGCGGCGAAGGCCGTTGCCACCACCCTGGCGCGGCGGCTGCGCCGGCGCGATGGCGCCCTGACCGATGAGGCCGAGGCTGTCGTCGCGGCGATCCCGATACGCGCACCCAAGCCTGAGCGCCATCAGGTCACGAAGATCGTCGGCCTGATCGTCGCGATCGCGCTCGTCGGCGTCGCGTTCTCGCCGCTCGTCGATCTCGCCCAGTGGCGCTTCGGGCTCCTGCTGTTCGCGGCCGTGGCGCTCTGGGTGACCGAGCCGGTGCCCAACGTCGTCGTCTCGCTCGGATTGATCGCGTCGCTGGTCGTGAGCGGCATCGTCCCGCCCTACGCGACCCTCCAGGGCTTCGCGACGTTGAACTGGGTATTCGTTCTCTCCGTGCTCGGTGTGGCCGGGGCCGTCGCGCGGTCCGGCCTGCTCTTGCGCCTCGGCCTGTTGCTCATCGAGCGGGTGCCCGCCCGGCTGGGCGCGCAATCGGCGGCGTTCCTCGTGACCGGCATCGTGCTCACCGCGCTCCTGCCGCTCGCGATGGCCCGCGCGGCGATCACCGCGCCGCTCGCGGAGGGCGTCGCCGACACGATGAAGCTGCCCGAGCGCTCGGGGGCGAGCGCGACACTCGGGCTCTCGGCGTGGATCGGCTCCGCTCCGTTCATCTTCCTGTTCCTGAACGGATCGCCGGTCTGCCTCATGGCCTGGAGCCTCATGCCGCTCAAAGACCAGGTGCAGTTCACCTGGCTCACTGGTTCCTGTCCGCCGCTCCGCTCGGCGCGATCGTCGCGCTCGGCTCGTTCCTCGCGATGCGGGTGGTGCTCCGCAGCGGTCCGATCGCGCCTCCGGCACGCGCTCCCCTGCGGCTGCAGCGGGCGATCCTCGGCCGGCCGTCGACGGGCGAGCTCACGATCCTCGCGATCGTCGTGCTCATGCTGATCGGCTGGATCGTCGGGCCGAAGTTCCTTTGGCCACCGGGGCTCGTCGCGCTCTTCGCGTTCATCGCGGTGATGATCGCGACGGGCGTTTCGGATCTGAAGGACCTCGACTGGGAGTACCTCACCTTCTTCGGCGTGGCGCTGTCGATCGCCGCCATCGCGGGCGGCCTGCGCGTCGACATGATCGTGGGGGAGAACGCCGCGACGCTCCTCGCGCAGCTCGGGCTCGGGGGGCCGGCGTTCGTCATCCTCGCCGGCGTGCTCACCATCGTCGTGAAGTCGCTCCTCGCGGCGGACCAGGCGATCCTGCTCCTGTCGCTCGCGCTCATTCCCGTCGCCACGGCGGTGCACGTCAGCCCATGGCTCGCGGCGGTGGCCATCCTGGCCCTCGGCCTCAGCTGGCACGTGCCGGCGCAGTCACCGGAGTACCTGGTCGCGTACGGAGCGACCCACGGACGCCTGTACTCACACGGCCAGGCGCGCCGGATGGCGTTCGCGTACGAGGCGATCGCGCTCGCGGGACTCGCGCTGTGCCTTCCGTACTGGCACCTGTTGGGTCTCATCTAGCGGGTGCCGGTCACCCTCCGCGTGCGGCTCCGCCAGGTCGCCGGGCGGCTCCGCCGGGCCTACGGGGCACCGCCGGCGCCGCGGCGGCTGCCGCCGCTCGACGAGCTCGTGCTCACGATCCTGTCGCAGAACACGAGCGACACGAATCGCGACCGCGCGTACGCGGACCTGCGTCGAACGCTTCCGGAGTGGGATGACGTCGCCGATGCGCCCCTCCCGGTCATCGAGCGCGCGATCCGCAGCGGGGGCCTCGCCCCCACGAAGGCGCCGCGGATCCGCGCGGTGCTCCGCGCGCTCCGCGACCGCGACATCGCGCTCGATGACCGCGCGCTCCGGCGCATCCGCCACGACCGGCTGTTCGAGCTCCTGGTCGGGCTGCCCGGCGTCGGCCCGAAGACGGCCGCGTGCGTGCTGCTCTTCTCGCTGGACCGCCCGTATTTCCCCGTCGATACCCATGTCCACCGCCTGGCGATCCGCCTCGGGCTGGTCCCGCCGAAGGCGAGCGCGGTCCAGACCCAGGAGCAGCTGCAGGCGGCGCTCGCGCCGGACGCGATGTACGAGGTCCACCTGAACCTCATCCGCCATGGCCGGCACGTGTGCCTGGCATTGCGGCCGATCTGCTCGCAATGCGTGTTGAGCGGCCTCTGCCCGAAGGTGGGAGTGACCGGGCCGCGCTGACCGCCGGGTGTCCGGTGTCGCGGAGCAGCTCCCGGCACCCCTCGAATGGGTGAGGACCGAACCTGCCGCGGCGCTCAGACTTCGGGACGTGATCACGGATGTGGAGACCTGGCGTCCCAGCACCCAGCTGACCAGACGCGCCGCCGTCCCACCGGCATTTCACGAGGACGAAGATCTGGCACCCCCGTCGCCAACGATCGTCATCGCGCCGTCAGTTCCGCCGCCGCCGGTCGCCGCGCCGCCGCTCGCCGCGCCGCCGCTCGCCGCCGCGCCAGCGGCCGCTCCTCTGCCGTCGGGCTCACCGGACCGGATGGCCCTGATGGAGCAGCTCGAGCGCGACGCGTTGGTGAAACGATTCCACGAGATCGATCGGCGCAGCGATGATCTTGCCGCCGAGCAGCAGCGTCGCTTCGCGGAACGGCTCGACGCCGCGATTGCGGCGGAGCTCCAGCCGCTCCGCGAACGCCGACAGGCGGCGATGGCCGAGCTCGACTCCTGGGCCGCCGCCGAGCGCGCCCGAGTCACGTCCGAGCTTGCCGCCGAGGAGCAGCGCTTCGCCGAGCGGCTCATGCGCCAGCTCGAGGAGTTCGAAATGCAGCTCGGCGCACGCCTCCAGGAGCAGGAGCAAAAGCTCGCCGGCTGGTGGAGCGAAGCCGAACGGCTCGCGGGTGAGCGGACGCGAGCCGCGCTGCGCGAGATCGAGGGGCCGCGCCTCTCTTAGCCGCCCCCGCGAAGTCGCACTCGCGTTCCTCCGGTCAGCGCGCCACCGGAGCGGGGGCGAGCACGACGCGCCAGAAGATGGCGACCGCCGTCGCCAACGACCCGAGGAGCGCGACGATCAGGATCGGCCCGGCCCAGGCCGGGTTCTTCGTCGAATCGAAGAACGAGACGAACCCCGCGAGGTACGTCTGCGAGCTCGCCTCGAGTCCGAGGGTCTGCGGGACGAAGTAGAAGGTCGCGCCGATCACCAGCAGCGCCGTGACGAGCCGGTAGGCCCCGAAGTGGTCGTCGGCGTCGTAGATGAGCTTCACGTAGAGCGCCCAGAACAGGCACAGCGTGGCCAGCGGCGCCGTGAGCGGCAGATCGAACGTGAGGACGAGGTTCGGCATCAGGAAGATGAAGCTCAGGCCGAACGTGAGGATGGTCACGGCGTCCCGTAGCAGGACATAGGTGAGCCACCACACGTCGGCGCCGAAGCGCAACGACAGCTTGCGGAGCGTCCGGATCACGTACGGCCGCGCGAGATGGAGCATCAGCGTGAACGCCCAGAGCGCGGGCATGAACGCCGCGATCGTGAGCACCAGCCACTGCTGCCCGCCTTCGAGAAAGGCCTTGGCGATCGCCTCGGTGATCTGATCGGGGGTCATCGCTCGGCCGTCCCAACGGTCAGCCCGGGCGTGCGCAGGTTGAACCACACGGCGACGGCGCCCATCACACTGATCGAGAGGAGCGAGATCCACCAGAACGCGATCGCGAGCGCCCCGTTCGTGGATGTGACGAGCGATCGCCCGACGCCGTTCCACGGATCTCCGAGATCGAGCGCGCTCACCTGCACCCCCGCGATCGTCGGGAGGACGTAGATCGTCACACCGGTGGCAAGCAGACCTGAGACCAGGCGGAACGCGCGCGGGTCGTCGTCCGTGTCCGCGACGAGCTTGGTCAGCAGCACCGCGAACAGCAGCGCCGTCGCGATCGAGCCGCCGATCGGCAGGGCGTCGGCGAGGAGGACGTCGGGGAAGAGGAACATGAAGCTCATGACGAACGCGATCGCCAGGAGGCCATCGCGGAGCGCGATGTACAGCACCCACCAGATGTCCGCCGCGAGCCGCAGCGTGAACTTCCGGGTCATGCGGAGCATGTAGGGGCGGGCGAGGTGCAGGGCCAGCGCGAGCAGCCACACGATCGGCAACGCGGCCGCCATGGTCCCCTCGAGGAACCCCTCGCCACCCTGCAGGAATGCTTTGACGATCGCGTCGGCGAGCTGATCGGGGGTCATGCTGATCTCCTCCCTTGGATCTGGACGGACGGGCACCGCGCGATCACGTCGCACCGGAAGCAGCGCGTCGCTTCGGCTCGGGCGTCGGCCTCGGTGAGACCGAGCGAGACCTCGGCGTAGCTCGCCGGCGTCGCGCGAACGGCGGCCAGGGCGGTCTCCGCACGTGGCCGTCGGGTGACATCGACGGAAACGGTCGTCGTGCGGGCGCGCGACGGCCGGTCGCGCCAGCTCGGCGCGTACGTCCCCTCGTCCTCGTGACGCAGATACCGATCGATCGCCCAGGCGGCGCGCTGTCCCTGGGCCGCTCCCTCGATGACGCTCCGCGGACCGGTCGCCACGTCGCCCGCGGCGAAGATGCCCGGCTGCGCCGTCGCGAGCGACTCCGCATCGACGACGACGCCGCCCCATTCGGCGATCTGGATGTTCGATCCGTCCGGAAGGATCGACGGATCGGGGGCTTCGCCGACCGCGACCATGAGCGCCGACGCGTCGATCACGAACTCGCTGCCGGGGATCGGCGCCACGGTGCTCCGCCCATCGGCGTCGCGACCGCTGATCGCGAGGCGCACGCAGCGGACGCCGGTCATCAAGCCGTTCTTGCGGAGCACCTCGACCGGAGCGACGAGCGGCTCGATGATCACGCCCTCGTGCTCGGCGGCGCGACGCTCCTCCTGTTGCGCGGGCAGGTCAGCTCGGGTGCGGCGGTAGAGGACGCGAACGGACCGGGCTCCCGCTCGCCAGGCGGTCCGCGCCGCGTCCATCGCGGTGGAGCCACCTCCGACCACGAGCACGTCGCCGGTCAGCCGCACGCGCTCGCCCAGGTTCACCTTCTTCAGGAAGAGCGTCGCGGGCCAGACCCCCTCGGCCTCCTCGCCCGCGATCCCGAGGCGCTGGCTCTTCGAGGCACCGGTCGCGAGGAGGATGGCGTCGTACCCGTCGGCCTTCAGCTGCTCGAGGCTGATGTCACGACCGAGCGCGGTGTTGAGCCGCAGCTCGACGCCGAGGCCGACGATGCGATCGACATCCGCGCGCAGCACATCCTTGGGCAGGCGGTACTCGGGGATCCCGACCGCCATCATCCCGCCGGCGACCGGCATCGCTTCGAAGATGGTCACGCCGTACCCCGAGCGGATCAGCGCGTGCGCCGCGCTCAGCCCGGTCGGGCCGCTGCCGACGATCGCCACCCGCTCCGCCCGCCGCCGCCCGGCGGGGACCGGAGGCGGATATCCGGCCGCACCGTGATCCGTGGCGAAGCGCTTCAGCTCTCTGATCGCGATGGGCTGATCGAGCACGCCCCGCCGGCAGGCCACCTCGCACGGCGCGGTGCAGACGCGTCCGCAGATCGATGGGAACGGATTGTGCTCGGCGGCCACCGCGAACGCCTCCGCGTAGCGGCCTTCGCCGACGAGCCCGACGTACAGACCCGCGTCGGTGCCGACCGGGCAGGCCTCCTGGCACGGCGCGATGGCGCGGTCCGCGGGCCGCCCCTCGGCCAGCGCGTCCCATGGGTCGCTCCGCGGCTCGCTGCGCGCCTCACGCGTGTAGGCCGAAAGCGGCGCCCACCCGGCGGTCTCGGGCGCGGTCGCGATCGGTCCCTGGGGGGGCGCGAGCGCGGTCCGCCCGGCGTCGGCGGTGATCGTGATGACGTTGGTCGGGCACTCGGCGGCGCACAGCTGGCAGCCGACGCACTCGCCGGTCTGGATCGGGAACTCCATCATCCAGTCCTGACCACCGGCGCTCGCCGACGGCGAGCCCTGGACCGCTCTCGACTCGATCGACGTGCCCGTGCGCCGGGTCATGTCCAGCGCGCGCACCGGACAGACGTCCATGCAGACCCCGCAGTTGAGGCATCCGGACCGCTCGACGCGGAACGTGTACGCCACGCCGACAAGCATGATTCTCACGATGGCAGGCACCACACGCGGGCGGGTGGGCGGCGGCCTCCTCCTTCGAGTAGGTCGACCCGAGCCGTTCGGCCCGTGCGGGGAGGCCGTTCGGCACCATAGATGACGCCGGATGGCCCACTGGCGGGCCGCTCTCGACTCATAGCCTGAAGTCGATGCTGTCGAACGTCCGCTGGTCGTTCATCGCGCTGCCCGTCGTGCTCATCGGGCTCCTCGAGGTCGCGAGCGACAGCGTCCTCGACCGGATCCTTCCCGCGCCGTTCGACGTCCTGGTCATCCCGACCGCGGTGCTCCTTCTCTCCCTCGGCTTCGGGCGGATCGCGTTCCGGCGGATCGATCGTCTCTCGGACACCCTGCGGGAGCGCAACCTGACGCTCGAGCGGCGGAACGCCTCGCTTCAAGCCCTGCGCCGCCTCGGCCTCAAGCTCACGACCTTCGTCGCGAGCGACGAGATCCTCCAGGCGGTCACCGCCGACGCGCGGGTCCTGCTGGAGGCGGATGCGGCGTTCACCACGCGCAGCGCGCCTGACGGCTCTGAGCAGATCTCGTCCCTGGACGGCGGCCAGCCGATCGGGACCCCGCGCCTCGCCGCGCCGATGCAGCGGGGACCGGTCACCATCGGCAGCCTCGGGGTCGGCCCGCGATCCGACGGTCGCCGCTACGGGCCCGAGGACCTCGAGATGCTGTCCTCGCTCGCCGCACAGGCGGCCGTCGCGCTCGACAACATCCGGCTGCAGCGGGAGCTGCGTGAGCTCGCGATCAAAGGGGAGCGCGAGCGGATCGCCCGCGAGATGCATGACGGCCTCGCGCAGGTCCTCGGTTACGTGAACACGAAAGCGCAGGCGGTCGAGGAGCTGCTCTCCGTGGGGAGTACCCAACGGGCCCGGCAGCAGCTCGCCGAGCTCTCGGCGGCCGCGCGCTCCGTCTACGTGGACGTGCGCGAATCGATCCTCGGCCTCTCCAGCCCGATCGTGCCGGAGCGCGGGCTCGTCGGCGCGCTGGAGGAGTACGCCGCCCGCTTCTCGGAAGCGTCGACGCTGGTCACCGAGGTCGACGCGAGTCCCGAGGCACGCGCCATCCGACTCTCGCCGGAGATCCAGGCGCAGGTGTTCCGCATCGTCCAGGAAGGGCTCACGAACGTCCGGAAACACGCGTCCGCCGGGCGCGCGCGCGTGGACCTCGATACCCGTGATCACGAGCTCGTGCTGCTCGTCGAGGACGACGGCCTCGGGTTCGATCCGCAGGCGGCCGATCCGCCGGACTGGCCCCGGTACGGGATGCGGGCGATCCGCGAGCGGGCAGCCGCCGTCGGCGGATCCGTCTCGTGGTCCAGCGGGCCGGGCGCGGGCACCGTCCTGCGCCTCCGCGTACCGATCGGTCAGCCGGCCGGTGTGGCGGGCTGAGATGCGGATCGTCCTGGTCGATGACCACTCCCTGTTCCGCGACGGTGTCGGCGCCCTCCTCGAAGCGTGGGGCCACACCGTCGTCGGCCAGGCGGCCAACGGGACGGAGGCGATCGCGCTCGTCGATCGCGTACGACCGGAGCTCGTCCTCATGGACGTGCGGATGCCCGGCCTCTCCGGCGTGGAGACGACCAAGCGGATCAAGACCGGTCAGCCGGACGTCGCGATCGTGATGCTCACGGTGAGCGAGGACGAAGACGATCTGTTCAACGCCATCAAGGCCGGAGCACAGGGCTACCTGCAGAAGAACCTGGAGAGCGCCCAGTTCCGCTTCATGCTCGCGGCGGTCGAGCGCGGCGAGGCGGCGATCACCCCCGCCACGGCGGCCCGGATCCTCGACGAATATCAGCACCCGGAGCGCGTGCGCGCCGACCCCGATCGGCTGACCGACCGCGAGGTCCAGGTGCTGCGCCTCGTCACCACCGGGTTGCGGAACAAGGAGATCGCGGCGCGGCTCGGGATCACCGAGAACACCGCCAAGTTCCACCTCAAGAACATCCTCGAGAAGCTTCACGCGGAGAGCCGCGCGGAGCTCGCGGGCCGCGCGGGTCGCGAGGGCCTTACCGGACGCGTTCGGGAGTGAGCGTCCGGCTCAGGTGGAGCCGATCGCTCCGGCTCGCATCGAGCGCGTGCGTCACGGTCGTCATCGCGCTGCCGCTCTGCGCCGCGCCGCGCGCGAACGGCGGACCACCCGTGGACCCGGCTCGCGCGAGTCTGTCGTCCGAGGCCGCGGACCACCCGACGCTCGACGTGGAAGCTGCTGAGGCCACCGGCGACCGCCATCTGACGATGGATCGGCTCGCCGTCCCGAGCGGGGACGTCACCGTCCGCTTCACGAACCGCTCGACGATCGACGACGGGATCTTCGTCTATCCCACGCAGGACACGACCGCGCTCCTGGCGGCGCTCCGGCACGGCACGTCGCGGGTGCCGATCCCGACGTATCTGAAGAACCTCGCCGGCCAGGCTGGCCCCGTGGCACCCGGGTCGAGCATGACGGTGACGATGATGGCGCTGGCGCCAGGGCTCTACGAGATCAGCTCGTACACGCAGCTGACCGGCCTCGACGGTTCGACGAAGGTCGCTCACGACGAGGGCGAGTTCCTGACCTTCGCCGTCACCGGCGCTGGCATACCGGAAGGCCTGGCAGCGCCGAGCTCGATCGTGGTGACGACGATGAAAGCCGGCAGCTATGGCGCCTGGCTCTTCATCCCCGACCATCTCGTGCTCAAGGCAGGCGACGTGACCTTCGTCGCGGTGAACGAGATGAACGAGTCGCACGATCTCGTCATCAGCCCGATCGGCGACGTCAGCGCGTTCATCGAGACCCGACTGGCCGAGGGCCAAGCCGATTACAAACGCATCAACGGCCTCGAGCTGATGTCGGACCTGTCGCCCCGCCGGACCGCGTCGACCACGGTCGCGCTGGCGCCAGGCATCTATGTCGCCGCCTGCTACATGGTCAGCAAGGCGACCGACGGCACGCTCTTCGTCCACTCCGATCGCGGTCAGCGCTTCACGTTCCGCGTCGTCGAGTAGGCGTCACGGGACGCGGCCTCACGAGCGGCCGCGTCCCGGAGCGCGTTACTTCACGATGAACGTGATCCGCTGACCCATGTCCCGATGGACGAAGGTCGTCCCGTCCGCGTTCTTGCTCACCATGAAGCAGGCCATCACGTAGGTACCGGCCGCGAGCTTCACGCTCTTGGAATCCGTCTTGCCGGGTGCCAGGTCCTGGAAGAGCTCCACCGCGGGGGCGGTGAGGTCGATGTCCTGACCGGACTTGAGGCCGGCGGCGATCGGCCCGCTGACGTCACCGAGCGGGTAGACCGCGAAGTCGTGGTCGATCTTCATGCCGTTCGTGAGGGTGAAGGTCACGTCGCCGGCGGTTGCGACGAGCCGGTCCGGGATCAGGACCCACGAGCCATCCGTGCCGTCCTGCATCGTGACCTTGATGGCATTGGCCGCGGTCGTGATCGCGGCGCTCGGCCCTCCGGGCCCGGTGACCGCGAGCGTGAGGGTCTGGCCCTTGTCGAAGTGCTCGTAGGTCGAGCCGTCGGGGTTCTTCCCCACGGCCCAGCAGGCCAGCTCGTAGAAGCCGGGCGCGAGCGTCGCGTCGGCGGTCGCGGTCTTCCCGGACTCGATGTCCATGAGGCCCACGGCGAGGCCCTTGATGTAGTCCTTCTCCTCGGCGTCGTTACCGCTCCGCTTGAGCGCGAGCAGCTTCGTCACGTCCTGGACCGGGTAGACGAGCACTTCGTGGGTCATCGTTCCGGTGTTCTTGAAGTTGAAGGTGACCTTGCCCGCGGGCACGGCGATCTGGTCCGCCTTGAGCAGGAAGCTGTCGCCCGCCTGATAGGCCTCCACGTTCACCACGGCCGCGGCGGCCGCGGTGGGTGCCGTCGTCGCTGCGGTCACCGGCGCGAGCGTGGCCTTTGCGGCCGCTGTCGCGGAGGGGCTGGGGGACGCGGTGGCCGCGCCACCGCAGGCCGAAAGGACGATCGCGATGCTGGTCAGTCCGCCGGCGGCGAGCCGCCGAAGCGAGGCGTGGGTCGGTGTGCGCATGGTCGTGCTCTCCTTCATCTTTTGGGTTCGGGTCCGTCGATCGTTCACTTGGTGCTCGTCAGTGAGTCGAGGTACGCCGTGATGTCCGCGATCTGGGCGTCGCTCAGCCCGTCGACCGAGAATTTCGGCATGCCGGAAGGTCCCTCCCGGACGCGCTTCAGGACCGTCTCGAAGTCCGTCCCCGCGATCGGCGGACCGATGACCGCACCGCGCCCCTCGAGACCGTGGCAGGTGACGCAACCGGCGGTCACATAGAGCGAGGCGCCCCGGGTCGTGGCGCCGCCGGCCGCGGTCGCGGTGCTCGGGCTGACCCCCTCGAACTCCGTCGGGGCGCCGATGACGATCTGGGCGGTGCGGTCATAGCTCGGGTCGTAGCCGGCGCTCAGGTTCGCGTGCGTGTACGGGCTCCGCGCCCCGATGGTGAGGAGGGTGAGCGCGACGCAGACGAGGAGCACCCAGATCGTGCGCGTGAGCCGGCGGTACGGCGTCCGCGGAATGACGGCCCGCAGGATCGCCGAGCGGACCCGCACGGAGATGGGGACCGCCTGGGTCCGCTCGCTCATGCCGGCTCGTCCTCGGCGCGCGCGATCCGGACGGCGAGCAGCGCGACGAATCCGTAGAGCGACCACACGATCAGCAGGGCGAGCGCGATCGGCCAGCCGCTCAGCCACGGCCACAGGGGCGCTGCGCTCTGGGCCAGCGGCGCGGGAGCTTGGTTGAGGCCCGGGACCGCGACGCCGGCTCGCTGCACGTACAGCTGGGTGTCCCCGCTCACGTTGAGCTTCCCGGCCGCGGTGGCCGGCGCGTAGCGGTCGTCGCCGGCGAATGCGGCCCGGACGTCGAGCGCGCCCGCTGTCCGGAGATCGAAGTCCGCCGTGGCCACACCGGCGCTGTCGGTGATCGCCTCGGCCAGCACGACATCGTTGCTCGCCGAGAGGAAGCTGAGCGACGCGGTGAACGCGATCGTCGCCTTCGGGATCGGAGCACCCGCGGCGTCGGTGAGTCGGGCCCGCGCTTCCACGGCCTGGCCGAGCGCCACGTCGGACGGGAATGCGGCGACGATCTGGGTCGCTGTCCGGTCGTCCGCGCCGGCCTGCCCGGCGGAGCCAAAGAGCAGCCCGGCCGAGGCGCCGACGATGACGAGGATGGCGGTGATCCGCGCCGCGAGTGCCGCGCCCGCCGGCTGCGGCGACCACCGCTCCGGCGCCGGTGTCGGCTCCGGCCCGCGGTGCTCGATCACCTCCCAGACGGAGATGACCGGGAAGAGCTTCGCGAAGACGGAGATGATCAGCGCGAAGAGCGCGAAGGCGCCGCCGAGGATCGACCACTCGACCCAGGTGGGGGTGTAGTCGGACGGCGTGTAGGGCATGAGCGGCACGCGGAACCCGGCCACGACGATGAGGTAGCGCTCGAGGTACATCCCGATGAGCACGAGCACCGCCGCCGTGCAGATCCCGCGGATCGTGCGCGTCCTCGGGTTCAGGATGAGCAGGCCGGGCACCACGATCGAGCCGATGATGTAGAACCAGAAGAGCGGCCAGAACGGTCCGGTCATGAGCTGCTCGAAGTGGAAGGCCATGCCCGCCTCGAGCTTGTAGCCGTGGACCGCGTACTCCTGCAGATTGAAGTACGCCATGATCAGCGTGAACGCCCCGAGCAGATAGCCCAGGCTCTTGAACTGCGTGATGGTGATGAATTCCTCGAGGTGGAGCACCTTTCGGAGCACCGCCATCAGCAGCACGATCGCGGCGACGCCCGAGTAGATCGCCCCGGCGACGAAGAACGGCCCGAACACCGTCGTGTTCATCGGGACCCGAAGGGTCATCGCGAAGATCCACGAGACGACGGTGTGCACCGAGACCGCGACCGGGATGATGATGATCATCATCACCGTCATCGCGCGTTCGAGCGCCTTGCGCTGCGCCGGCCTGCCGTGGTAGCCGATCGCGCCGAGCGTGAAGAGCGTGCGGCGGAAACGCGATGCCGTCGGCCCGAGCCGATCGCGCGCGAACGCGAAGTCCGGGACGAGCGGAAGCAGCAGGTAGAGCGTCGAGCCGGTGAGGTAGGTGGCGATCGCGAGGATGTCCCAGATCAGCGGCGACTGCCACCGTCCGTAGAAGACGAGGTTGAGGAAGCGCTCCGGGTGGCCCATGTCGATGAACGGGAAGAGCGCGCCGACGCAGAGCGCGACGACCGTGATGAGCTCGGCCATCCGCGTGATCGAGAGCTGCCAGCGCGCCTTCGTCGCGCGGAGGATCGCCGAGAGCAGCGTGCCCGCGTGGCTGATGCCGATGAAGAACACGAAGCTCGCGATGTACACGCCCCAGGAGATGCGATCGCGCATGCCCGTGACGATGAGACCGTTCTCCCACTGGGTCGTCCACGCGTAGAAGCCCCAGCTGACGACCATGAGCAGGAAGCCGACCCAGAGGACGTACCGGCGACCCATCGATGCGAGCGGCGCGAGGGCGAGGCCCTCGAGGCGCGCGCGCCAAGCCGGCGTGACCCCCGGAGCGGTCGGAGCGATCGGAGCGGTCGGAGCGGTCGGATCGTGGTTCAACGCTTCCAAGTCGTCGCTCCTTGGATCAGCTTCTGCCACGGCCACGTCGTCGGCTTCCGCCCGGTCATGCTGGCCCTCCGGCCGAGCGCCTCGCCGTGACCGGGGATGTAGTGGACGCGCGGCTCGGTGCCGAGGTCCTCTTTGATCCGGTAGCCGGTGTTCTCGGCGAGGAAGGTCGAGAGCTTCACGACGTCGATGCCGTTGGTCGCGACGTCCTCCTCGAGGTCGCCGTAGTAGATCGCGTGGTTCGGGCAACCTTGCGCGCAGTACGGGAGCCTCCCGGCGCGCGCCATGTCCGGGCAGAAATCACACTTCATGACGGTCCCGCGGATCGCCGGCGTCTGGTGCTCCGGCAGGTAGTCCATGAACATCGCCTCGGGCGGCTGCGGCGCGTTGCCCCAGTTGAAGAAGCGGCGGTCGTACGGGCAGGCTTCCATGCAGAGGCGGCAGCCGATGCAGCGCTGCTGGTCGATGAGGACCGTGCCCTCGGGCGTCGAGAACGTCGCGCCCACCGGGCAGACGTTCACGCACGGCGGGTTCTGACATTGCTGGCAGGGTGTGGGGATGAACTGCGTCGCCTTGCCGGTGGCGTCGAGCGGCGCCTCGTACACCTGGATCCACTCCATCGGCTCGGGAGCGAAGTGGCCCTGGATGCACGCCTCGGTGCACAGCGGTGGTGTGCCGTTCGCCTGACAGCCGTCGCACCGCCGCAGGTCGATGACCATCGACCAGCGGCGCAGACGCTTGCTCGTGGCCGCTGCCGCCGGCGTTGAGGCCTTGGCGTCGAAGTGGATCGGCACGAATCCGCTCGCCGCGACCGCGACGCCCGCGCCCACGCCGATCCGGGCAAGGAATCGGCGCCGCGAGACCGATCCGTTCATCGCGGTCGGACCTGCGCTGGACGGACGTCCATGCAGACCACATACGCGAGGCGGGCCGGTCGCGCGAGGCAAGGCGTGTCGGTCACGCCGACGAGCATCGGTCGCGCGCGGGTGTGGCACCACACGCGAGCGGGTGGGCCACGGCCTCCTCCTTCGAGTAGGCCGAGCGGTGTCGTTCGGCACGTGCAGGGGAGGCCGTTCGGCACCATCGGTGCCGCCGGATCGCTCCTGCTGGGCGCGGACCTAGTCGGCTGCGATGAACCGGATGCTGAGCATCGTGCGACAGCGCGGGCAGTTGAGCGTCGCGAGCGACGACTCGATCTGCCCCAACGCCGGAACGAACTTCAGTCCGTCGGCCTCAGACACGGTCCGCGTGCACTCGGGGCATCGGAGCTCCCCGCGGTCCAGCTCAGCGCGCGTGGTCCGTAGGTCAGCGAAGCCGACCCGCTTCTTCCGCCCCATGTCGATCGCTCCGATCCAGTCCCTGATCCGGTCACCCGTAGTCGAATCCAGGGTAACGACCTGTCTTCGTGCCATCGGGCGCCAAAGCTGAGGGCTATCAAGCGGGCTGAAGTGCCTACCCGCTTGGATCACCCACGCTAGCGCGTCGCGAACCCGTTCGGGACCTGGTCGGGCCAACCGACCGCGCCTTCGCACCCGGCCACCGGTACGTCTCCGCTGGTCGCTTCGAACGTCGCGACAGGGGAAGGACACATTACCGATGCGGGCGGACGCAGCCGCTCCGGTTCCTGAAGTAGCGCGGCACCGAGCGGAGCCATAGCATGGTGACACTGCGACGGCGCCCCGGCCACCGTGCTGTGAAGTAGCTGTCGCCGGCGGGAGGAAGCGATGATCAGGCCGTCGCGCGTTCGCTCGGTCACCACTGCGCTCGTGGCAACGTTCGCGCTCGTGCTGTCGGCGTGCAGCGCGGCGGCTCCTTCGGCCCCGACGGCCTCCAGCGCCGCCGCGGCCACCGCCGCGCCGCAGCCCGTTTCGCTCACCTTCTATTACCCGGTCGCCGTGCCCGGCCCGATCACGAAGATCATCGATGGCTACATCACCAAGTTCGAGGCCGCGAACCCGAGCATCACCGTGAAGGCGGTCCTCTCGGGCGGCTATCCCGACACGCTCACGAAGATCCAGACGACGATCAAGGGTGGCGGCACCCCGCCTGACGTGGCCGTGCTGCTCTCGACCGATCTGTACTCCCTCGTGGACTCGAACGCGATCGCGTCCCTCGACGACGAGGTGAAGGCGGCGGGCGGCGACACCTACCTCTCCGACTTCTACGCGGCGTTCCTCGCCAACTCCCGCTATCAGGGACACATCTGGAGCCTGCCGTTCCAGCGGTCGACCCCCGTTCTCTTCTACAACAAGGACATGTTCACGGCGGCCGGGATCGACGCCACGACCGGCCCGACCACCTACCAGCAGATGGTCGATGACGCCCGCAAGCTGACCAAGCCGGACGGGACCTGGGGCCTCGAGATCTCGTCCGACGGCATCCCGTACTGGCTCTTCCAGCCGTTCGCGATCGGTAACGGAGCGAACGTGTTCACGGCCGCGAACAAGGTCACCTTCGACTCGCCGAAGGTCGTGGAGGCGCTCCAGGACTTCGTGGATCTCTCCGCGAAGAGCAAGGTCCTGCCGAGCGGCATCCTGCAGTGGGCGAACATGCCCAACGACTTCGTCAACGGCAAGGCTGCCATGATCTGGCACTCCAGCGGTTCGCTCGCGAGCATCCTGTCGCAGGCCAAGTTCAACGTCGGCGTCGGGTACACCGTCGGGCGCGCGGGCTACGGCGCGCCGACCGGCGGCGGCAACATGTACGTCCTCAACGGCATCCCGGCCGACCACAAGGCGGCCGCGTGGAAGTTCATGCAGTTCATGTCCTCGGCCGACATCCAGGCCGACTGGAGCATCAACACCGGGTACATCGCGGCCCGGCAGTCCGCCTACGACACCGCCGCGATGAAGGCCTACCTGGCGAAGACGCCGCAGGCGGCGGTCGCGCCCAAGGGTCTCCAGTACGCCAGCGCGGAGCTCGCGACCCACGACAACGCACAGATCCAGAAGGCCCTCGGGGACGCGGTCCAGGCGGCGCTCACCGGGAAGAGCACGCCGACGGCCGCGCTCCAGACCGCGCAGCAACAGGCCGACCAGATACTTTCAGCGTTCAAGGACTGACCCTCGCCGCAGCTCCGAGGGCAACAGCGACGTCCGCGCAGGACGAGCGCGCTTCCCTACGCGCTCGTCCTGCCGACCCTCCTATTCGTCGCCGCATTCACGCTCTGGCCGTCCGTGCGGGTCGTCTACGACAGTCTCTTCATCCAGAACCAGGCGGTACAGGTCCCGGCGTTCACGGGCGCGGGCAACTACGTGTCGCTGTTCCAGGACGCGGGATTCCGGCAGGTGATCGGCAACACGGTGGTCTACGCCGTCATCACCGTGCCGGTGAGCGTCCTCCTCGCGCTCCTCCTCGCGCTCCAGCTCGACCGTCCGCTCCGGGCCATCGGGTTGCACCGACTCGCGTTCTTCCATCCGACGATCCTGCCGATGGTCAGCGCCGCGACGATCTGGCTGTTCATGTTCGCGCCCGGCTACGGCCTCGTGAACGTCTTCCTTGGACTGATCGGCATCGGCAGCCAGAACTGGCTCGGCGATCCGAAGCTCGCGCTCCCCGCGCTCATGGTCGTCGGCATCTGGAAACAGACGGGGTACTTCATGCTCTTCTACCTCGCGGGTCTGCAGGGCCTGCCGCGGGAGGTCTTCGACGCCGCGCACATCGACGGCGCCTCGCGCCTGCAGACGCTCCGGTACCTCACCGTCCCGCTGCTCAGGGGCACGACGCTCTTCGTCACCATCATTGCGGTGGTCGACGCGTTCCAGACGGTCGACCAGATCTACATCCTGACCGGCGGCGGCCCGACGAACGCGACGAGCATGCTGCTGTTCGACGTCTGGCAGACACTGTTCAGCTTCCTCGACATCGGGCGGGCGAGCGCGATGAGCGTGATCCTCATCGCCGCGCTGCTCGTGTTCAGCATCGCGAACTTCGCCTCCGTCGAGCGGCGCGCGACGTATGAGTAGCCGCGGGCGCCTGCGCTCGTTCCCCGCGTTGCTCGGCGGGACGGCATTCGCGATCGCGGCCCTGGCGTGGGCGATCCCGATGGTCTGGACGCTCGCGGTGTCGCTGCATCCGGCCGACGAGCCGCTCAGCGCCTCGAACCTCTGGGCAGGCTCGCACCCGACGCTCGACAACTACCGTCAGGCCTTCGACATCGCGCCGTTCGCGCGCTACTACGTGAATACGATCCTCATCGTGGCCGGCATCATCGCCGTGCAGCTGGTCACGATCACACTCGCGGGCTACGCGTTCGCGCGCTATCGCTTCCGCTATCAGAACGTCCTGCTGTTCCTCATCCTCGCGCAGCTGATGGTCCCCTCGAGCGCGCTCATCGTTCCGAACTACACGACGGTCCGGCAGCTCCATCTGTTCGACACGCTGCTCGCGGTGATGCTTCCGTACTTCGGGTCGGCCTTCGGGGTGTTCCTCGTCCGCCAGACGTTCAAGACGGTCCCGCGCGCGCTCGACGACGCGGCCCGCGTCGACGGTGCGGGCTGGCTGCGCACGCTGTGGCACGTGTACCTACCGCCGGCCCGTCCCGCGCTCGTCGCCTTCGCCCTGTCGTCGATCAGCTTTCACTGGAACGACTTCCTCTGGCCGCTCATCGTCACGAACAGCGAGGCGAGCCGCCCGCTCACCGTCGGCCTCGCCGTGTTCACGCAGCTCGGCGAGATCGGCGCCCAGTGGCCCCTCGTGACGGCCGGCACCGTCATCGTCGTGGGCCCACTGCTCGTCGTCTTCCTCATCTTCCA
>DATCOD010000168.1:0-3350 GCA_036564905.1 Candidatus Limnocylindria bacterium | reverse complement strand
GGGCGCGTTGTCGATCGTGTCGAAGGCCCGGAACTCGGCCCCGCCTTTGAGCGAGAGGGTCTTGGTGATCGCCGCGGTGAGCGTCGTCTTGCCGTGGTCGATGTGCCCGATCGTGCCGACGTTCACGTGCGGCTTGGTGCGCTCGAACTTCTTCTTCGCCATGTTGTCCTCTCTCGCTCCCGTTCTTCGCGGGACCACATCCCATCGAGGCTTGAGCCCACCTCGGGGATCGAACCCGAGACCTCGTCCTTACCAAGGACGTGCTCTACCAACTGAGCTAGGTGGGCGGTCTCGTTCGTCCGGACAGTAAAAAGAGGTTGCTCTCCGCAACCCCTTGCCGCGTCTGGACAGGATTGATTATCCGCCTACGGCCGCGGGTCCGTCAACGAACGGCCCGAAAAACAGGCCTTCCGGCGGCTTCACCGATCCATTACCTCCTTCTCATGGACTTTCTCATGGACTTTTCATGCTGGCGCAGGGCCCCGGGGCCATGCTTTGGCCATGTTCGACGACCGGCCGCCGGCACCCTGGCGCGAGGAACCGTCGCCCTGGCGCGACCCCTCCGACCCGGTCGCGGCGCAGACCCAGCAGATCCTCACCGTGCCGCCGGCACCACCCGCGAAAGCGAAGCGCACCAACGACGGCGTGGCCCTCCTGCTCGTCGGCGTGCTGATCGGGGGCCTGGTCGGCATCGGCGGCGCTCGCGCGCTCGCGCCGAAGCTGCTGCCGGACGGCGTGACCGGTGCGCCCGCGTCCATCGCGACCACGACCTCGACGACGACCGACGCGGCAACGCAGGCGGCGATCAAGGACGCCCTGCAGACCGCGAACGAAGCGCAGGCTGCCGCGTTCGCCAGGAATGATCCGACGCTCATGCGCGCGACCTCGACCGACGACCACTACACCGAGATGGTCCAGATCAACGCGGACCTCGCGAACGGCGGCGTCACGAAGATCGAGCTCGTGAAGATCACGTTCGGCGACATCGCGGTGAACGGCGCGACCGCGACCGCGACCACGAGCGAGATCTGGCGGAGCACGTACGCCGACGGCACGGTCAGCCAGAGCACCGACGAGAACGACTACGTCCTCACCCTCCAGAACGGCGCGTGGAAGATCGAGTCGAACACGCAACCCGGGAACACCGGGGTCACCGCACCGACCCAACCGCAGACGCCGCTGAACACGACCGTCCGGAGCACATCGCGCAACTGGTCCGGCTATGTGTCGACCGGTGGCACCTGGTACACATCGGTGAGCGGCACCTGGGTGATCGCGACGCCCGACCCGAGCGTGCAGGGCATCGACGCGACGTGGGTCGGCATCGGCGGTGCGAACACGACCGATCTCATCCAGGCCGGCACCGAGGCCACCGTCAACGGTGACGGCACGGTCACCTACGACGCCTGGACCGAGACGCTCCCCCAGTCGACCCGGACGATCTCGCTACCGGTGAGCGGCGGCGACACGGTGAGCGTCTCGATCACCGAGCAGTCCGCGGGCCTCTGGCTCGTCGACCTGAAGAACGTGACGACCGGCAAGACCTTCACGACGACGATCCGCTACAACTCATCGAAGTCCTCGGCCGAGTGGGTCGAGGAGGCGCCGAGCCTCGGCCGCGGGATCGCGCCGCTGGACAGCTTCGGCACGGTGAAGTTCAGCGCCGCGTCGACCGTCATCGATGGAAAGCGTCAGAACCTGGCCGGCGCGAGCGCGAAGGGCGTGACGATGGCCGATGCCGCGAACCAGCCGCTGGCGATCCCTTCGGCGATCGGCAACGACGGCGCAAGCTTCAGCGTCGCCCGCACGAGCAACCCCGGCACGAACCTCGGGACCGGCGGCCGCAGCCCCGGTCGGCGGCGCGGCTAGCGCACCCGACCCCCCGCGCGCCCCATCATGCTGTTGACGTGAGGGACACGGACCACTCCCCGATCACGCTGCGCGATCTCTTCGGCATCTTCTTCCGATCCGGGCTCTCATTCGGCGCCGGCACGGCCATCGCCGGCGCGCTCCTGCGCGAGCTGTCGGACAAGCGAGGCGCGATCACCCGCTCCGAATTCCTCAGCCTCTACGGGCTCGCGCGCATCGTTCCGAGCGGCACCGTGACGGCCCTGGCCGTGGGCCTGGGGTACCGCTATCAGAAGGTCGCCGGCACGCTCGCGGTGCTCGCCGGGATGATCCTGCCGTCGTTCGTTCTCACGGTCCTGTTCACCGTGGCGTACACGGAGCTCGCCGGCACGCGGCTGTTCGCGATCGTGAACCTCACGCTGACCCCCGCCGCGCTCGGCGTGGTGGTCATTGCCGCGCTCAGGCTGGGACGGGAGTTCTTCCGGCCGTCGGTCGAGCTCGTCCTCGCGCTCGCGGGCTTCGGCGCCGTCCTGCTGTTCGGCTTGAACCCGCCGGTCGTGCTGGTGGCCGGCGGGATCATCGGCGCTCTGACCGTCCGGCAGAGCGAGGCACCGGCGTGAGCCTCTGGGAGATGCTCGTGTTCCTGGCCGTGGCCAACGTGCTGTCGTTCGGCAACGGGACGTACATGGTGGGCCTGCTCCAACACCAGTTCGTGACCGATACGCACATGCTCAGCAACGAACAGCTGCTCTACGCGTTCGCGCTGGCCAGGGTCACGCCGGGCCAGGCCAACCTCTACGTCGCGTCGCTCGGTTACATGATGTTCGGCTTTCCCGGCGCGGCGCTCAGCATGGTCGTCATCGCGGCACCCTCCTACCTGATGCTCGGCCTCATGCGCGGCTACGCGTACTTCCGGGACAACCGCTACGTGTTCGGGTTCTCCCGCGGCCTCGCCTGCACCGCCGTCGGCCTGGTCCTCGCGACGACCTGGAATCTGGCGAAGGACTCGCTCGGCACGCCGGTCGCCTGGCTCGTCGTCGCTGTGTCGATCGGTCTGCTCGTGCTCACGAAGCTCCCGACGGTCGTAAGCCTGCTCCTCGCGGCGGCCGTAGGCGTCGTCACGGTGCTCGCGTTCCGGCTGGCGTAGCGCCCGCCCGAGCTGCCTCGCGCGATCGGTGGAGACGGCCCGATATCGGTGGGCCGAGCGGGCATCGGACCGCCCCAGCCGAGGCGGCTGAAACGTGTCACCGCACGCGGTCAGCCGGCGGACGCGCTCTCCGGATGAGCTCGCGGGCGTCACTCTCCCCTCTTCCCGCCGGACTGGCACCGGTCTCGCCGCTCGGCTCACGGCCGTAGCGGCGCGCCGGCGATCGGCGCGGTGAGCACCGAGACCTTCGAGTTCGCGCCGTCCGGCGTGAGCGACGACGTGAACGCGAGGTTCGAGACGAAGAGCTGGCGGCCCTTGAAGACGAGGCTTGCCGGGAAGTGGAACGCATCCCCAG
>DATCOD010000167.1:0-17484 GCA_036564905.1 Candidatus Limnocylindria bacterium | reverse complement strand
GGGCGCGTTGTCGATCGTGTCGAAGGCCCGGAACTCGGCCCCGCCTTTGAGCGAGAGGGTCTTGGTGATCGCCGCGGTGAGCGTCGTCTTGCCGTGGTCGATGTGCCCGATCGTGCCGACGTTCACGTGCGGCTTGGTGCGTTCGAACTTCTTCTTCGCCATCTCCTAAGCCCCCCTCTACTTGCCCTTCATGATCTCGGCGGCGATGTGCGCCGGAAGCGTCTCGTAGTGCGCGAACTCCATCGAATAGACGCCACGGCCTTCGGTCGCGGACCGGAGATCGGTCGCGTATCCGAACATCGTGGCGAGTGGGACGAACGCGTTGATGACCCGCGCGTTCGCGCGCTCGGTCATCCCGTTGATCGAGCCACGGCGCGAGTTGAGGTCACCGATGATGTTGCCCATGAACTCCTCGGGCACGACGACCTCGACGCGCATCACCGGTTCGACGATGACCGCGCCGGCCCGCGGCACCGCGGCCTTGAGGGCCATCGACCCGGCGATCTTGAACGCCATCTCATTCGAGTCCACTTCGTGTTGCGAGCCGTCGGTCACCGTGGCCTTGAGGTCGACCATCGGGTAGCCGGCGATGATCCCGTTCGCCAGGGCTTCGCGGATCCCGGCCTCGATCGCCTTCGCCCACTCCTTGGAGAGTCCGGTGCCCTTGACCTTCCACTCGAACTCGAACCCTGCGCCGCGCTCGAGCGGCTCGAAGTCGGCGACGACGTGTCCGTACTGGCCCTTGCCGCCGGACTGCTTGATGTACTTCCCCTCGCCCTCGGCGGTCTTCGTGATGGCCTCGCGGTAGGCGACCTGCGGCCGGCCGACGTTCGCCGCGACCTTGTATTCGCGGAACATGCGGTCGACGATCACCTCGAGGTGGAGCTCGCCCATCCCGGCGATGAGGGTCTGGCCGGAGTCCGGGTCGGTCTTGACCTGGAATGTCGGGTCCTCTTCGGCGAGCTTGGCGAGGGCGAGCGACATCTTCTCTTCGTCGGCCTTCGTCTTCGGCTCGACGGCGATCTGGATGACCGGCTCGGGGAACTTGATCGACTCGAGGATGATCGGCTTCTCCGGGTCGCAGAGCGTGTCGCCGGTGAAGGTCTGCTTCAGGCCGATGGCCGCGGCGATCTCGCCCGCACCGACCTCCGTCACGTCCTCGCGCTTGTCGGCGTGCAGCAGGACGATCCGGGAGATGCGCTCCTTACGGTCCTTGGTCGCGTTGTAGACCTGGTCGCCGGCGTGGATGGTCCCCGAGTAGACCCGGAAGAAGGCGAGTCGCCCGCTGAACGGGTCGGCCGCGATCTTGAACGCGAGGGCGCTGAACGGGTCGGAGTCGGTCGGGCGGCGCACGAGCTCGTCACCGGTCTTCGGGTCCGTGCCGGTGACCGGCGGAACGTCGAGCGGCGAGGGCAGGTACGCGACGACCGCGTCGAGCAACGGCTGCACGGCCTTGTTTCGCAGAGCCGCACCGCAGAGGACCGGCACGATCTTGCCGGCGATCGTCGCGGCACGGAGACCGCGGATCAGCTCGTCGGTCGTGATGTCGTGCTCCTCGAGGTACTTGTGCATGAGGCCGTCGTCGGTCTCTGAGACCTTTTCGACCAGCAGGTCGTGCGCCTTCTGCGCGGCCGCGACGTACTCGGCCGGGATGTCCTTCACGACGGCCTCGGCGGGCGTGTCCTGCTCCCAGAACAGCGCCTTCCGCTGGATCACGTCGATGACGCCCTTGAAGTTCGCTTCCGCGCCCATCGGCAGCTGGATGGCCACCGGGTTCGCGCCCAGCCGGTCGATGATCATGTCGAAGCACCGCTCGAAGCTCGCGCCCATGCGGTCCATCTTGTTGACGAAGCAGATGCGCGGGACCGCGTACTTGTCGGCCTGACGCCACACGGTCTCGGACTGCGGCTCCACGCCGGCGACACCGTCGAAGACCGTGACCGCGCCGTCCAGGACGCGCAGCGAGCGCTCGACCTCGACCGTGAAGTCCACGTGTCCGGGCGTGTCAATGATATTGATGCGGTGATCCGCCCAGAAGCAGGTCGTGGCGGCGGCGGTGATCGTGATCCCGCGCTCCTGCTCCTGCTCCATCCAGTCCATCGTCGCGGCGCCGTCGTGGACCTCTCCGATCTTGTAGATCTTCTTCGTGTAGAAGAGGATCCGCTCGGTCACGGTCGTCTTGCCCGCGTCGATGTGCGCGATGATCCCGATGTTGCGGACCCGCTCAAGGGGATATTCGCGTCCGGGCGAGGCCTTCCCGGCCCTCGTTTCGATCGTCATTACCACTTCAGCTTCGCACCGTGGTCCGCTGCGCTCACCACTTGTAATGGGAGAACGCCTTGTTGGCTTCAGCCATCTTGTGCGTCTCCTCCTTGCGGCGGACCGCGGCCCCGGTGTTGTTCATCGCGTCCATCAGCTCACCGGCGAGCTTCTCGGCCATGGACTTGCCGGGCCGCTTGCGCGCGGACTGGATGAGCCAGCGCATCGCCAGCGAGCCGCGGCGGGCCGGGGGGATCTCCACGGGGACCTGGTACGTCGCGCCGCCGACCCGGCGGGGCTTGACCTCGAGGAGTGGCGTCGCGTTCTTCATCGCCGTCTCGAAGACCTCGACCGCCGACTTGCGTGTCGCCTGCTCGGCCCGCTCGACGGCGTCGTAGACGATGCCCTCGGCGGTCGAACGCTTGCCGTCGCGCATCACCTTGTTGATGAACTGCTGGACGGTCACGTTCGCGTACTTGCGGTCAGGCAACTTCGCGCGGTCGGTGGGACGAGCTCGACGTGGCACTACTTGGCCGCCCGCTTCTTCGCCTTCGGGTTCTTCGCCCCGTAGAGCGAACGCCCTTGCATGCGATCTTTCACGCCCGCGGTATCGAGCGTGCCGCGGATGATGTGGTACTTGACGGACGGTAGGTCGGGCACCCGGCCGCCGCGGACGAGGACGACGGAGTGCTCCTGGAGGTTGTGGCCGATGCCCGGGATGTACGCCGTGACCTCCATGTGGTTGGAGAGACGGACACGGGCGATCTTCCGGAGGGCCGAGTTCGGCTTCTTCGGGGTCATCGTGCGGACGATCGTGCAGACGCCACGCTTCTGGGGCGCGCCCTTCCGCAGCTGCACGAACCGGCGGTCGAGCGAGTTCCAGGTCGTGCGCAGCGCGGGCGTATCCACCTTCGGCTTCTGGCTCTTCCGGCCCTTCCGGACCAGCTGCGAGATCGTCGGCATGCGTCGTAACTCCCTCCGGTGTGCGGCGCGCGCGAACGCACGCCTCACACAGGTCCGCGTTTTCTGACAACTCCCCCGACGAGGGCGCCTGCCTTGCGGCGAAGGCCCCCGGCGCAGCGCGACCGATGTCACAACAAGCGACTGGCCGATGCGCGAAATGACCGCCCTACCCCGCTCGGGAAGGCGGTCACCGTCTCGAAAGACAGCCGAATTGAAAGTATGACGGTTGAGGCTCCTCGTCGTCAACGCGCGAGCCGCGGATCGTCCGTAAACCACCCGACGGTGGCCGCCCGGGGACCCACGCCGAGCCCGGGGCTTGGTCGCCCCCTTGGCGGTCCCCTACGGTCGAGGACGACGGGACCGATAAGAAGGAGGGCCGCCCGAACGGCGGCCCTCCTCGATATCCGGATTTGACCGAGCGCTACGCGGTCGGGGGCTCTTCCTTGATCTCGCCGTCGGGACCTTCGAGGTCGAGGATGTCCGTGTCGGTGTCCTCTTCCTCCTCCTCGTCGTCGTCGAGATCCTCGAGGCTGAGCTCCTCGTCGGGCGGTAGGGTCGGAAGCTCCTCGTCCTCATCCGAGCCGAACAGGCCCGCGAGGACCTTCGGCTTGGGCATCCAGTCCAATTGATCACGCCTGGACTGAAGACCCGTGCCCGCCGGGATGAGCTTGCCGATGATGACGTTCTCCTTCAAGCCGAGGAGGCGGTCCTTCTGGCCCATCGTCGCGGCCTCGGTGAGAACGCGCGTGGTCTCCTGGAAGGACGCGGCCGCAAGGAACGAGGACGTCGACAGCGACGCCTTCGTTACACCGAGGAGCACCGTCTGCGCGGTCGCCGGCTCGCCACCTGCGGCGATCGTGCGTCCGTTGATGTCCTCGAACTCGAAGCGGTCGAACAGCTCCATTGGCAACAGCTCGGTGTCGCCCGGCTCTTCGATGCGGACCTTGCGGAGCATCTGCCGGACGATGATCTCGATGTGCTTGTCGTTGATCGTCACACCCTGGCTGCGGTAGACCTTCTGGACCTCCGCGACCATGTAGCGGTGCACGGCCTCGCGGCCGGAGATCCGCAGGATGTCCTGCGGGTTCGCTGATCCTTCGGTGAGGAAGTCGCCGGCCGAGACCTGCTGGCCGTCGTCGATCCGGAGGCGCGCCTGGTGGGCGACCTCGTAGATCCGCTCCTCGACCTCCTGCATCGCGATCGTGATCTGCCCATCGCCCAGAACGTGGACCGTGCCGGACACCGGCGACGGCATGTCGATCTTGCCCTTCGTGCGACGCTCGGGCTTCGCGAGCGCCTCGCCCGCGGTCACGTGCGCGCCGTCTTCGACGTTGAGCACGTAGCCGCCCGGGACGCTGATCGGGACCGTGTATTCCTGCATATTGCGAACGACGATCTTGCGTGACCCATCCGGGTCGCGGACGATCTCGGCCACTCCGTCGATCTCCGCGATGGCCGCGAGCCCCTTGGGCACGCGGGCCTCGAAGATCTCCTCGACTCGCGGGAGACCCATCGTGATGTCGTCGCCCGCGACGCCACCGGTGTGGAACGTACGCATGGTGAGCTGCGTGCCGGGCTCGCCGATCGACTGCGCGGCGATGATGCCGACGGCTTCGCCCGATTCCACGAGCTTGCCGGTCGCCATCGAGCGGCCGTAGCAGGCGCGGCAGATGCCGTGCTTCGCGTGGCACGACAGCGGCGAGCGGATCCGCATGCGCTTCACGCCTGCGGCGGCGATCAGCTTCGCGGTCTCGCGGTTGATGTCCTCACCGATCGAGGTGATGCGCTGCTTGGTCTTCGGGTCATCGACGTCCATGGCCGCGACGCGACCGAAGAGCCGGTCGGGGAACGGCTCGATCATGCCGACTTCCTCGGCGTTCACGAAGATGCCGTCCTCGTCGCCGCAGTCCTCCATCCGGACGATGACGTCCTGCGCGACGTCGACGAGACGCCGCGTGAGGTAGCCCGAGTCCGCGGTGCGGATGGCCGTGTCGGCGAGGCCCTTGCGGCCACCGTGCGTGGAGATGAAGTACTCGAGGACCGTGAGGCCCTCGCGGAAGTTCGAACGGATCGGGAGGTCGATGATCCGGCCCTGCGGGTCCGCGATGAGACCACGCATGCCACCGATCTGACCCATCTGCCGCGGGTTCCCGCGGGCTCCGGACGTGGCCATCATGTAGACGGATCCGCGCTTATCGAGCGAATCCATCATGGCGCTCACGACCGTCTCGGTGGTCTTGGTCCACAGATCCACGGTCTGCTGGTAGCGCTCTTCCTCGGTGATGAGGCCACGGGAGAACTGGCGGTCGATCTCGCCGACCTTCTTCTCGGTCGCCGCGATGGCGGTCGCCTTGATGGCCGGGACCGTGACGTCATCGATGGAGATCGAGACGCCCGCGTGCGTCGCGGCGGAGAAGCCGATCTTCTTGATCTTGTCCACGACGTCCGCCGTGACATCGTTGCCGTGCCGCTCGAAGACGGCGATGACGATGTCGCGGATCGCGTCGCGGCGAAGGGTCTTGTTCAGGAAGCGGATGTCCTCGGGCAGGACCGCGTTGAACATGACGCGGCCGACGGTCGTATCGATGACCTTTCCGTCGTGCGGGAACTTCACCGGGTCGTGCATCCCGACGACGCCCAGGTCGAAGGCCGACTGGACCTCGCCGTAGTCACCGAACACGCGGGGCCGCAGGTCCTTGTTCTTGGAGTCGAGCGTGAGGTAGTAGCAGCCCAGCACCATGTCCTGCCGCGGCGTGACGACGGGCTGGCCGTCGGCCGGCTTCAGGATGTTGCGGCTCGAGAGCATGAGGTGCTTCGCCTCGGCCTGCGCGGTAGCGGAGAGGGGCACGTGCACGGCCATCTGGTCGCCGTCGAAGTCGGCGCCGAAGGCCTCGCAGACGAGCGGGTGGATCTGGATGGCGTTGCCCTCGATGAGCTTGGGCATGAACGCCTGGATGCCCAGGCGGTGGAGGGTGGGCGCGCGGTTGAGGAGGACCGGGTGGTCCTTGATGACCTCTTCCAGAACGTCCCACACCTCGGGCGACACGCGCTCGACGTAGCGCTTCGCGCTCTTGATGTTGTGCGCGAGGCCGCGCTCGACGAGCTGTCGCATGACGAATGGCTTGAACAGCTCGAGGGCCATCTTCTTCGGCAGGCCGCACTCGTTCAGCTTGAGGTCGTTGCCGACGACGATGACCGAGCGGCCGGAGTAGTCCACCCGCTTGCCAAGGAGGTTCTGACGGAACCGGCCCTGCTTGCCGCGGAGCATGTCCGAGAGGCTCTTCAGCTTGTGGTTGCCGGTGCCGGAGATCGCCCGGCCGCGACGGCCGTTGTCCATGAGGGCGTCGACCGCCTCCTGGAGCATCCGCTTCTCGTTGCGGATGATGATCTCGGGCGCGCCGAGCTCGAGGAGCCGCTTCAGCCGGTTGTTGCGGTTGATCACGCGGCGGTAGAGGTCGTTCAGGTCGGACGTCGCGAAGCGGCCGCCGTCGAGCTGCACCATCGGGCGCAGGTCCGGCGGGATGACCGGGAGGATCGTGAGGATCATCCATTCCGGCGATGAGCCCGAGCGGAGGAGCGCCTTGATGAGGCGCAGGCGCTTGATCGACTTCTTGCGGCGCTGGCCGGTCGTCGAGCGCATGTCGTTCTGCAGCTGCAGCGCGAGCTTCTCGAGGTCGAGCTGGCGGATGATCTCGAGGACCGCCTCCGCGCCCATCTGCGCGCGGAAGTACCGGTACTTGTCGGCGTACTGCCGGTACTCGGTCTCCGTCATGTTCTGCATCCACTTGATCGCGTCGACCTCATCGCGCTTGCCCTTCGCCTCGTCGCGTACCTGCTGCACGTCCGGGGCGATCTCCTGCCGCACGACGCCGAGGTCCTGATCGGCGCGGGCGCGGATGTCGGCGATGCGCTTGTCGGCCTCGGTGCGGCTCGCGGCCTCACCGGCGCGGCCCGCCTTCACGAGGCGGTCGGTCTCCTTCTGGAGCGCGCGCTGGATCTGCGTGAGCATCGAGCGGGTGACGTTCTCGCCCTTCTCGACGATCGTCAGATCGGTCGGCTTGAACACGATGTCCTTGGGCGCGGGCTTCTGGAGCGACTCCTCGAGCGACTCCTTCACCCGCGTCGCGGCCTGGGTCAGGGTCTCGAGCTCGGCGGCGAGCTCCTCTTCCTGCTGGCGGACCTTCTGCTCGGTCGAGGTCCGGATCCGCATGATCTCCGCGTTCGCCCGGCTCTCGACGGCCCCGGTGCGGTCGGAGATGGTCTGCTCGAGACGGCGGATCTTACCTTCCGCCTCCTCTTCGATCGTCTGGAGGACGCGCTCCTTCTGGTGCTCGTCGATGTGGGTCACGACGTAGAGCGCGAAGTACAGGATCCGCTCGAGGTTGCGCGGGGACATGTCGAGCAGGATCCCGAGCCGGCTCGGGGTGCCCTTGAAGAACCAGATGTGCGACACCGGCGACGCGAGCTGGATGTGGCCCATGCGCTCGCGGCGGACCTTCGCGCGCGTCACTTCGACGCCGCATTTGTCGCAGATGATGCCCTTGTACCGGATGCGCTTGTACTTCCCGCAGTAGCACTCCCAGTCGCGGGTCGGACCGAAGATCCGCTCGTCGAACAGGCCGTCCTTCTCCGGACGGAGCGTGCGGTAGTTGATCGTCTCCGGCTTCGTCACTTCCCAGCTCGACCATGACCGGATCTGGTCCGGCGAGGCAAGCGAGATGCGGATGGCGTTGAACTCGTTGACTTCGAGCATTAGTTACCCGCCTCCAGGCCGGAGATGTTGATGCCGAGGTCCGGCGTCGCGAGGGCGTTCGCCTCTTCGATGAACCGGATCTCCTCTTCGTTCTCGTTGAGCACCTCGACCGATAGGCCGAGCGACTGGAGCTCCTTGATCAGGACCTTGAAGCTCTCCGGCACTCCCGGCGGCTGGATGTCCTCGCCCTTCACGATGGCCTCGTACGTCTGCACGCGGCCCATGACGTCGTCGGACTTCACGGTCAGCAGCTCCTGGAGGATGAACGCGGCCCCATAGGCCTCGAGCGCCCACACTTCCATCTCGCCGAACCGCTGGCCACCGAACTGCGCCTTGCCGCCCAGCGGCTGCTGGGTGATGAGGCTGTACGGACCCGTCGAGCGTGCGTGGATCTTGTCCTCGACGAGGTGGTGCAGCTTGAGCATGTAGATGTAGCCGACCGTGACTTCCTCTTCGAACGCCCGGCCGTCGCGGCCGTCGCGGAGCTGGATCTTCCCGCTCTCCGGGAGGCCGGCATCGCGCAGGGTGGCTTTGATCGCGGCTTCCTTCGCGCCGTCGAACACCGGCGTCGCGACCTTGATCCCGAGGGCCTGCGCGGCCCAGCCGAGATGGGTCTCGAGGATCTGCCCGATGTTCATCCGGCTCGGCACGCCGAGCGGATTGAGCACGATGTCGACCGGCGTGCCATCCGGGAGGAACGGCATGTCCTCGACCGGGAGGATCTTCGCGATGACGCCCTTGTTGCCGTGGCGGCCGGCCATCTTGTCGCCGACGCTGATCTTGCGCTTCTGCGCGATGGCGATGCGGATGAGCTTGTTCACGCCGGGCAGCAGCTCGTCGTTGTTCTCGCGCGAGAAGATCGCGACGTCGACGACCTTGCCGTGCTCGCCCGACGGGAGCCGCAGCGAGGTGTCCTTCACTTCGCGGGCCTTCTCACCGAAGATCGCGCGGAGCAGGCGCTCCTCGGCCGTGAGCTCGGTCTCGCCCTTCGGCGTGATCTTCCCGACGAGGATGTCCTGCGGGCCGACCTCCGCGCCGATATAGACGATGCCGTTCTCGTCCAGGTCGGCGAGGGCCTCCTCACCGACGTTCGGGATGTCACGGGTGATCTCTTCGGGGCCGAGCTTCGTGTCGCGGGCCTCGGCCTCGTACTTCTCGACGTGGATCGAAGTGAACTTGTCCTCCTGGACGATCCGCTCCGAGAGGATGATCGCGTCCTCGTAGTTGCCGCCCTCCCAGGGCATGAACGCCACGAGGATGTTCTGGCCGAGCGCCAGCTCGCCCTTGTCGGTCGAGTACGAGTCGGCGATCACCGAATCAGCGGTCACGCGCTCGCCGACCGAGACGATCGGGCGCTGGTTGTAGCAGGTGCCCTGGTTCGTGCGGACGAACTTCTGGAGCTTGTACCGGTACGCGTCGCCCTCGTCCTCTTCGACCCAGATCTCCGTCGCCGAGACGGACCGGACCGTCCCGGCCGCGCGGGCGACGATCACCTGACCGGAGTCCTTCGCGGCGCGGTACTCGATGCCGGTGCCGATGATCGGCGACTCCGGACGGATGACCGGGACCGCCTGACGCTGCATGTTCGAGCCCATCAGGGCCCGGTTCGCGTCGTCGTGCTCGAGGAATGGGATGAGCGCCGCCGAGACGGACACGATCTGCTTCGGCGAGACGTCCATGAATTCGGCCAGCGCGGGCAGGGCCTCGTGGTACTCGGCGCCACGGTGGACCTGGACGCGCTCGTCGATGAAGTAGCCCTTCGGGTCGAGGCTCGCGTTCGCCTGCACGACCGTCGCGAGCTCCTGCTCGTCGGCCGTGAGATAGACGATCTCGTCGGAGACGCGCGGCTTGCCGCTCGGATCCTTCACGATCCGGCGGTACGGCGACTCGATGAAGCCGTACGGGTTCACGCGACCGTACGTCGCGAGCGAGCCGATGAGGCCGATGTTCGGACCTTCCGGCGTCTCGATCGGGCAGATCCGGCCGTAGTGGCTGAAGTGCACGTCGCGGACGTCGAAGCCGGCGCGCTCACGCGACAGGCCGCCCGGCCCGAGGGCCGAGAGGCGCCGCTTGTGGGTGAGCTCGTCGAGGGGATTCGTCTGCTGCATGAACTGTGACAGCTGTGAGCCGCCGAAGAACTCCTTGATCGCGGCGACGACCGGACGGATGTTGATCAGCTCCTTCGGCGTCGCCTTCTCCGGCTCGACGATGGACATGCGCTCGCGGACCACGCGCTCCATGCGCAGCAGGCCAACGCGGAACTGACCCTGGATGAGCTCGCCGACCGCGCGCACCCGGCGGTTGCCGAGGTGGTCGATGTCGTCGGCCTTCCCGAGGCCGCGGTTCAGCTCGATGATCCGAACGACGATCTTCACGAGGTCGTCGTTCGTGAGCGTGCGCGTCTCCATCGGCAGGTCGAGGCCGAGCTTGCGGTTCAGCTTGTAGCGGCCGACCTTCGCGAGGTCGTAGCGCCGGAAGTTGAAGAACAGCGCATTCACGAGGTTGCGGGCGTTGTCGATCGTGGGCGGGTCGCCCGGCCGCAGACGCTTGTAGACCTCGACCAGACCTTCGTTCGTGTTCTGCGTCGGATCCTTGTCGAGGGTCGAAGCGATGTACTGGTGCTCCGGGTCCAGATCGACGCTCGTGAAGAGTGCCTTGACCTCTTCGCTCGTGGAGTACCCGATCGCGCGCAGGAGGGTCGTCACCGGCAGCTTGCGCTTCCGGTCGACCTTCACCGAGATGACGTCCTTGTTCGACGTCTCGAACTCGAGCCACGCGCCGCGGTTCGGGATGAGCTTGCCGTAGAAGAGCTGGCGGCCGGTCGTCGGGTCGTCGACGGCGGTGAAGTACACGCCGGGCGACCGGACGAGCTGCGAAACGACGACACGCTCGGCGCCATTGATCACGAAGGTTCCCTTGTCGGTCATCCACGGGAAGTCGCCGAGGAACACGTCCTGCTCGGAGACCTCGCCGGTCTCCTTGTTCACGAGCTCGACGCGCGCCCAGAGCGGCTTGCTGTAGGTGAGGTCGCGGGTGCGGCACTCCTCTTCCGAGTACTTCGGCTCACGGAACTCGCTGCCCAGGAAGCGGAGGTCGAGGTTCTTGCCGGTGAAGTCCTGGATCGGCGAGATCTCCTTGAACAGCTCGCCGAGGCCTTCATCGCAGAACCACTTGAACGAGTCGATCTGGGTCTGGATGAGGTTGGGGAGCGGCAGGACCTCGGGGAGCGAGGCGTAGTTGCGGCGCTGGAGCTCGATCGGGGACGCGGCAGGGCGGTCGAGGGTCAAGGACATTCGGGGCCCTCCTCAGAGCTAATGGCGCGTGGGCGCGCGGAAAGGCAGTGGAAAGACGGGTGGCAAGAACGTCATCGTAGGACGACGGGGGGCCTGGGTCAACTGGGAACGGTGAAGTTTCTGCCCGCGGGGGGCTCGTGTCAAGAGAGCAAGTTCGTCGGATATCCACAAATGCTGGCCGAAAAGCGGGCGAATGCCCGGCCCGACCGGCGCTACGGTTGGCGGCGAATGGCCGCACTCGAGGCCCTGCGGTTCGAGGCCCTGGGAGGCCAATGCGAGCTGTTCGCGACGGGGGCGGGCGGATCCGCCGACCTCGCGCGCGTGCGAGGCTGGGTCCACGCGATGCACGACCGCCTCACCAGATTCACCCCCGACAGTGAGCTCTCCCGCCTCAACGCCGCGGCGGGCCGGTGGATCGAGGTGAGCCCGGAGCTCGAGGCGCTGTTGCGACGGTCGCTGGCCGCGTACGCGGCCAGCGCTGGGCTCGTGCACATCGGCGTCCTGCCGGCGCTGCTCGCGGCGGGATACACGCGCGACTTCGCCGCCGGTCAGAGCGCCCCGACCGGCGAGATCCTGATCGCGCCCCCGCTCCCCGAGATGCTCGAGGTCGAAGCCGGTCGCGCGCGGATCGCGCCGGGAAGAGCGATCGACCTCGGCGGCATCGCGAAGGGCTGGCTCGCCGATCGCGCGGTCGAGCGCGTCGGCCCGAACGCGCTCGCGAACTTCGCCGGAGACCTGCGGGCGCGCGGCGCCGGGCCCGACGGCGACGGCTGGCCGGTCGGCTTCGGTACGACGACCGTCCTGCTGCGCGATATCGGCGCGGCGACGAGCGGCACCGGCGGGCGGCGCTGGGGCGCCGGCCTCCATCACCTCATCGATCCGCGCACGGGACTGCCGGCCGACACGGATCTGACGGAAGTCTCGGTCCTCGCGCCCACTGGCGCGGACGCCGAAGTGCTCGCGAAGACTGCGCTCCTGCTCGGACGCGCGGCCGGCGCGCGTTTGCTCGACGAGCGCTCGCTGGGGTCGTACCTCGTTTGAAAACCAAGACCGGGACCCCGCCCGTTGCGTGGTCCCGGTCCGGCACCTTTCGCGATCCCGCCGAGGCGGTCCCGCGTGGGAGACTCTAGCGCCCTGCCCGCAGCAGGCAGGCAGGCGTCCGACGCCGATACCGAACCTGGATGCGGCTGGCTCCGATCGCGTGGCAAAAGGCCTGAAATCAGGCCTTTCCGCTATTTCAGCTCGGTCGTCGCGCCCGCGTCGTCGAGCTTCTTCTTGATCGCCGCGGCCTCGTCCTTGCCGACGTTCTCCTTGACCGGCTTGGGCGCGCCGTCGACCAGGTCCTTCGCCTCCTTGAGGCCGAGACCCGTGATCTCGCGGACCGTCTTGATGACGTTGATCTTCGATGCGCCGGCTTCCTTGAGGATGACGCTGAACTCGGTCTTCTCCTCGGCTGCCTCAGCCGTGGCGCCGCCGGCGGCACCGCCGGCCGCGGCGACCGCGACCGGAGCCGCGGACACGCCCCAGCGCTCCTGGAGGAATTTGCCGAACTGCGCGATCTCGAGGATCGAGAGGCCCTCGATCTCCTTGACGAGCTTGTCGAACTTCGCGGTGTCGGTGTCTACGGTCATTCTATTTCTCCATCGTCTTTGGACGTACGTGTTTACGCGGCTTCGGCCTTTGCGTTGAGCACTCGGATGAGCTGCGCGAGCGGCGCCTGCAGTACCGCGACGGTCTGCGCGAGCGGCGCGGTCAGGCTGCCCACGAGGGTCGCCTGGAGGTTGAGCTTGGACGGAAGCTTCGCGAGCGCTTGGACGTCTTCCGCGCTCATCGTCCGACCGCCGAGGAACCCGCCGATGATCTTCAGCGTCTTGAACGTCCTCGTCTCGTCGATGAGCCCCTTCGCGAGATCCACTTCGTCGCTCGTGCCGAGCGCGACCGCGGTCGGGCCGCTGAGCAGCGAGCGGAGCGCGCCACGTCCGCTCCCTTCCGCGGCCCGGCTGAACAGGCTGTTCTTGACCACGTGGTACTCGACGCCCTTCGGACGCAGCTTGCGACGCAGGTCCTGGAGCTCCGCGACCGTGAGGCCGCGGTACTCGGTGACGATGATCGCCGTGGAGCGCTCGAGCTGGCCCTGCAGCCCCTCGACGGCCTTCGCCTTCGCGGGGACGCCGCCGCCCTTGCGCTTGGTCTTCGGTCCGGTCTTGACCTTCGCCATGTGTCCTCCTTTCCGGTTGGTGCGGGGAAAAGAAGAAGCCTCCGTCCCGAGCGGACGAAGGCCATGACACAAGGCGACGCCTTGCGCAGATCCTTGCCTCCGCTGGCCCCGCCTCGCGGCGGATTCAAGCCCGGTCCGAAGCCCTCAGGGCGTCGGGTCGGGAACCGGCTTCTTTGGCTATGAAGTTGTCGTCAGTCTATCGCAGGGACTGCGCCCCTTCCACCCCCACCGGCGCAGGACGACTCATCCGGTCGCCCGCCCGGCGAGCGCCGTCGCCTCGCCAAGGTCGATCTTGACGCTCGGTCCCTGGGTGCTCGTGAGATACACGCTCTCGATGTAGTTCGCCTTGAGCCCGGCCGGGCGCGCGCGGTTGAGGGCATCCATGAGCGTCGCGAGGTTCTGGAGCAGCGCCTGCTCGCTGAACGACGACTTCCCCACCACGGTGTGCACGACGCCGGTCTTGTCCACGCGGAACTCGATCCGGCCGCCCTTGGAGTCGCGAACGGCCTTGGTCACGTCGAACGTCACGGTGCCGGACTTCGGGTTCGGCATCAGGCCACGCGGACCGAGGACCTTTCCGAGCTTACCGACGGCGCCCATCATGTCCGGCGTCGCGATCGCGACGTCAAAGTCGAGCCAGCCGCCCTCGATGCGCTTCGCGAGATCGTCGGCGCCAACGATGTCCGCGCCGGCCGCCTGCGCCTCGCGGGCCTTGTCGCCCTGCGCGAACACGACGACCCGAACGGTCTTGCCCGTGCCGTTCGGAAGGACGGCGGAGCCGCGGACCATCTGCTCGGCGTGGCGTGGGTCGACGCCCATGCGCAGGTGGAGATCGACGGAGGTGTCGAACTTCGCCTGCGAGGTCTCCTTCACGAGCTTCACGGCCTCGGCCGGGCTGTAGGTCTTCGCGCGGTCGATCTTCACCGCGAGGGCGCGATAGCGCTTGCCCCGCTTCTGGCCCTTGCCGGCCTTCTGCGGGCCCTTCGGTTTCGCGGGGGCCGCCGGCGTCGGGTCCTGCTCGGTCTCCTGGCTCATGTCCTGTCCCCTTTCGACCCGTACACGGGTCTCCCACGTTCTGCGGCCGTGGTCGGCCGTGACTCGCTGGTCGCGCTAGTTGGCGATCTCGACGCCCATGCTACGAGCGGTGCCCTCGACCATCCGCATGGCCGACTCGATGGAGTTCGCGTTGAGGTCGGCCATCTTCGTCTCGGCGATGGAACGGACCTTCGCCTTCGAGAGCGTGCCGACCTTGTTCTTGTTCGGGGTCGGCGAGCCCTTCTCGAGACCGAGCTCCTTGCGGATGAGGTCCGCGGCGGGCGGGCTCTTCGTCACGAAGGTGTACGAGCGATCCTCGAAGATCGTGACCACCGCCGGGACGACCGTGCCGGTCAGGGCCGCGGTCTTCTCGTTGTACTCCTTGATGAACTGACCCATGTTGATGCCATGCGGGCCGAGCGCGGTGCCGACTGGCGGCGCCGCGGTGGCCTTGCCGGCCTGGATCTGGACCTTGACGACCGCTTTGATCTTCTTCATTACTTCACCAATTTCTCGATCTGCAGGAAGTCCAGCTCCACGGGCGTCTCACGCCCGAAGATCGACACGAGGACCTTGACCTTGTTGCGCTCCGGGTTGACCTCGTCGACGACGCCATGCAGGTCGGTGAACGGTCCATCCGTGACCCGGACCGCCTCGCCCTTCGTGAACGCGACCTTGTACTTCGGCGCGTCGAGCTTGATCTGCCGCAGGATCGCCTTCACCTCGGCGTCCGACAGCGGGGTCGGCGTGGTCCCCATGCCGACGAAGCTTGTGACGCCAGGCGTGTTGCGCACGACGTACCAGGAGTCGTCGCCCATGTTCATCTCGACGAGCACATAGCCCGGGTAGACCTTGCGCTCGACCGGGTGGCGCTTGCCGTTCTTGATCTCGATCTCTTCCTCGGTGGGCACGAGGACCTGGAAGATCTTGTCGCCCATGTCCATCGAGTGGATGCGGTGCTCGAGGTTCGTCTTCACCTTGTTCTCGTAGCCGGAGTAGGTGTGGATGACGTACCAGCGCCGGTTGTCGTCCTTCTCTTCGACTGCCGTACCCGCGGCGGGGGCCGCGACGGGCTCGGGCTCCGGTTCGGGCTCGACGATGGCCGGCTCAGGCTCGGCCTCGGCGACCGCGCCGGCCCGGCGGAACGCGGCCTTCGCCTCTTCGGGCGACACGCCTTCGGGCTCCGGCTCGGCGGTCCCAAGGAACGCGCGCGCCGCCTCCGCCGCGGCCTCATCGGAGAGCTTCGCGGCGTCGGGCTGCTGCGGCGCCTCACGCGCGGCCGTGTCGCTCGGCTCGGTCGGCTCGGTCGTTTCGTCGGTCATCGCTGCTCCTTACTGGACCGCTGGCGCCGGGGTCGCGTCGGGGATGTTCAGGACGCCCTTGTCGATCACGACGTGGAAGACGTTGTCGAACGCGTAGATGTACGCGGAGATCGCGACGGAGATCAGGACGACGAGGAGCGTCAACCGAATGACCTGCTCCTGCGTCGGCCACGTGACCTTCCGCAGCTCTGACCACGACTCTTGCGCGAAGCGGACGATCCCGCCTGCCGGACGTGTCGCTGTCGCCACTTACTCGCTCCCTTTCACTCGCCTTGGCACGGCGGGAGAGACTCGAACTCTCAACCTACGGTTTTGGAGACCGTTGCTCTGCCAATTGAGCTACCGCCGTATACCTATCGCGTCTCCCGATGCGCCGTGTGCTTACGGCACCGCGGGCAGAACTTCGATAGCTCGATACGGTCGGGGTCGTTCTTGCGGTTCTTCGTGGTCGCGTACGTGCGCGACCGGCAGGTACCGCACGCGAGGGTGATGATCGGGCGGTTGTCCTTCGCCATTTATTCGATGACCTTCGTCACCGCGCCGGCACCCACGGTGTGGCCGCCCTCGCGGATCGCGAACCGGAGGCCCTCTTCCAGGGCGATCGGGGTGATCAGGGTGATCGTGAGGTTCACGGTGTCGCCGGGCATGACCATCTCGGTGCCGCTCGGCAGGTCGGCCGACCCCGTCACGTCGGTCGTTCGGATATAGAACTGAGGCCGGTAGCCGTTGAAGAACGGGGTGTGCCGGCCACCTTCCTCTTTGGAGAGGATGTAGACCTCGGCGGTGAACTTCGTGTGCGGCTTCACCGAGCCGGGCTTGGCGATCACCTGGCCGCGCTCGATGTCCTCGCGCTCGATCCCTCGGAGGAGCAGCCCGACGTTGTCGCCGGCCTCGCCCTGGTCCAGGAGCTTGCGGAACATCTCGACGCCCGTGACGACCACTTTCCTGGCGTCACGGATCCCGAGGATCTCGACCTCTTCGCCGACCTTCACGATCCCGCGCTCGATCCGGCCGGTCGCGACGGTCCCGCGGCCCTTGATCCCGAACACGTCCTCGATCGGCATCAGGAACGGCTTGTCCTTCGGCCGGACCGGGGTCGGGATGTACGAGTCGACCTTGTCCATGAGCTCGAAGATGCTCTTGAACTCGGGCGCGTTCACGTCCGTGCTCGTGCTTTCCAGCGCCTTGAGCGCGCTGCCCCGGATGATCGGGATCTCCTCGCCCTTGAAGCCGTACTTGGAGAGCAGCTCGCGGACCTCCAGCTCGACCAGCTCCAGCAGCTCCTCATCGTCGACCATGTCGACCTTGTTGAGGAACACGACCATCTGCGGCACCTGCACCTGACGGGCGAGCAGGATGTGCTCTCTGGTCTGGGGCATCGGGCCGTCGGCCGCCGACACGACCAGGATCGCTCCGTCCATCTGGGCGGCGCCGGTGATCATGTTCTTGATGTAGTCGGCATGTCCGGGGCAGTCGACGTGGGCGTAGTGGCGCTTGGCGGTCTCGTACTCCACATGAGCGATCGAGATCGTGATCCCACGCTCCTTCTCTTCGGGCGCGTTGTCGATCGTGTCGAAGGCCCGGAACTCGGCCCCGCCTTTGAGCGAGAGGGTCTTGGTGATCGCCGCGGTGAGCGTCGTC
>DATCOD010000166.1:0-5110 GCA_036564905.1 Candidatus Limnocylindria bacterium | reverse complement strand
CGCCACGTTCCGAGCTACTTGACGAGATCGACCAGCGCGTCGCCCGCGATGTTGCCGAGCACGCTCGTTTTGCCGTCGGCGCTGGCCTGGATCGCCTCGAACGAACCGGTCACGTCGTGGAACTGGTTGAAGATCATCGGGCTGCCCGCACCGAAGTACTTGATCTTCTTCCCCTGGGCCAGGAGCTTGATGCCGTCGGCATAGTTGTAGACCACCGTGTGGTCCGGCCCCGGTGTCGTCACGTCGACGATGGAGTTGACGTACACCTGCGGGTCCGCCGACTTCGCGGCGACCATGGCCAGCGCAGCCACGTTCATGGCGTCGTAGAAGTGCGACGAGAACGTGCGCGGCGGGTGGTTGAACAGCCGCTGGTAGGTGGCGAGGAAGGTCTGCCCCGATGGTCCGGATTCTCCGGACGACGGGATGATCGACACGAGCTGACTCGCGGCCCGGGCCGCGCCGATGGCCTTGATCCACTCGGGAGCGGCCGTGAGGTCGCTACCCACGATCGGGATCGCCTGTCCGCCAAGGCCTTCGAGCTGGCTGAAGAACGTGCCCGCCTCCTGGGGCTGAAGCTGCATGAGCATCGCGTCCGGCTTGGCCCGGAGCACTTCGAGGATCTCGCCCTCATACGAGGTCACGTTCACCGGGACCGACGGCTTCGCCACGATCGTGAGGCCGAGGGTCTTCGCCGCCTCTTCGATCGGCGGGATGAGGTCCTGCGCGCCTTCGGCCGCGTCGAAGACGAGCGCGAGGGTCTTGTAGCCCTTCTGCTTCGCGTAGTAGGCCATCGCGGCGCCGACGACGGCGTCGGACGGCTGCATCCGGAAGCTATACGGGAACAGCGTGTGGTCGATGCTCGGGCTCCCGATGTAGGTGAAGCTCACCATCTTCGAGGCGTTCACGATCGGGAGCGCGTTCTGGTAGTCGGTGACGCTGAAGCCGAGGACCAGGCTCACGTTGTCGGTCGCGAGCATCTGGCGGGCGGCCGGCACCGCGTCGACCGGATCGTTCTTGGTGTCGACGGTCGTAATACTGACCTGGCGACCGAGGATGCCGCCAGCCTGATTGATCTCCTCGACCGCTGTTTTCGCGCCCTCGAGCTTGCTGGTCCCGTTCGCGGCGAATGGCCCGGTCAGGGCCGCGATGAGCCCGACGTTGAGCGGCGGGCCCGCCGTCGGTGACACGGCGGCGACCGCCGATCCCGCTGCGAACGCCGCCGGCGCGGACCCGGACGATGCGCTACAGCTGGTGATGGCGATCGCGGCCGCGAAGGCCAACGCGGCCCGAGCGCCCCGACCTCCGCGACCGAACGTACGTGTGGCAATGCCGGTCATGTGATCCTCCTTGTTCACGCGACGCGAGACCAGGTCATCCCCGCCCTGCGATCACCTCCCGGCGCCCGCGCGGGGCTCGGCCTCTGCCGGCCCGGCTTCGAGGAACAGCTGGTCCAGGTCGCTTCGCGCGCGGAACACGGATGCCGGACCGCTCAGCCGATTCCGTCCGCTGGTGAGGAGGTAGACCGCATCGGAGAACTGCAGCGCGAGACCGACGTTCTGCTCGACGACGGCGATCGCGAGGCCGTCATCGGCAAGCCGGCGGATGTGCTGCCACAACGACGCCGAGATCATCGGCGACAGGCCCGCTGTCGCTTCGTCGAGCAGGAGGACCTGGGGATCGCTCATCAGCGCGCGGCCGACCGCGAGCATCTGGCGTTGGCCACCACTCAGCTTTCCGGCCGGCTTGCGGAGCACCGTCGCGAGATCGGTGAAGATCGCGAGCACCCGCTCCATCGATCCCCCCGATCGCCCGGACCGCACATAGGCTCCCAGCTCGAGGTTCTCTCGGACACTGAGCGACGGGAAGATGTTGCCGAGCTGCGGCACGTACGCGATCCCCCGCTGGACGAGCTCGCGCGCCCCGGGCCGAGTGAGCACCTCGTCACCGAGCGCCACCGTGCCGGCGTAGACCCGGGCCAAGCCGAAGATCGACTTGAGCAGCGTCGACTTGCCGGCTCCGTTCGGACCGATGATCGCGGTGATCGCCCGCTCCCCGAACGTCGCCGAGACGTCGAAGATGACCGGCTGCTCCCCGTACCCGGCGGTGATCGCCCGGGCCTCAAGACGCACTGGGGGCCACCGCGCCGAGATATGCGGACACGACCGTCGCGTTCCGGCGCAGGTCGGCCATGCTCCCCTGCGCGATCACGCGACCCTCGGCCATCACGATGATCCGTTCGCAGAGCTCTTCGACGAGCTCGAGCCGGTGCTCGACCATGAGCACGGTGATGCCGTGGTCCCGCGACAGCGCCTGCAGGTGGGTCGCGAGACGCCGTCGATTCGTGGGGCTGACGCCGGCGAACGGCTCGTCGAGCAGGAGCGCCGCCGGCCGCACCATCAGGCTGCGGGACAGCTCGGTGAGCCGCCGCTGCCCGCCGGAGAGCGCGGCGCCGTACTGATCGGCCGCGTCGGTGATGTCGAATCGGGCGAGCATCTCGAGCGCGTCGACGAGCTGCCCAGCCTCCTGGACCCGCCATCCGCCGAACACCGCACGGATCAATCGCTCCCCCAGTTGTCCCGACGGCGCGCTCATCTGATTCGACAGGACCGTCATCCGCCCGAAGACCCGCGCGGTCTGGAACGTCCGGACGAGCCCGAGCCGCGCGATCGCATGCAGCGGCCGTCCGGTCACGTCGCGACCGCGGAAGCTCACGGTGCCACCGGCCGGCCGCACCGCGCCGGAGATGCAGTCCAGGAGCGTCGTCTTTCCGGCCCCGTTCGGCCCGATGAGGCCGACGAACGAACCGGCATCGACATCGAGGTCGACCCCCGCGACGGCCTGGACGCCACCGTACGAGTGGGTGACGCCGCGGACCCGGAGGATGGGCTCCGGTGCGCCGGTCGGCCGATCGCTCACCGCGGCAGCCGTCATTTGCGGAACCGCTCCTTGGGCTCGGGCCAGATCCCGCGCGGCCTCCACCACAGCACGGCGAGCAGCAGGATGCCGATCGCGACCGACTGGAGCGCGGGGAGGAGGTCCGGCCGGTCGCCAATGTCCGGCAGGAACCGGCTGCCTTCGATGATCCCCTCGAGAACGATGATCGACCCGAGGAAGGCGCCGTTGGCCCAGCCACGGCCACCGACGATGACGGCGGCGAGGAGCACGAACGTCTCGCCGGAGGCCCACGCCTGGGGGCTCCAGCCCCCGAGGTACACCGCCGACAGCCCGCCGCCGAGCCCGGCTGCCGCGGCGCCGAGCAGGAACCCGACGGTCTTCAACCTGACCGGGTTCTTCCCGAGCGACGCCGTGGCGATCCCGTCCTCGCGGGTGGCCCGGAGCGCCCGGCCGAGCGGAGAGTGCTCGACCCGCCACATCACGAGGTAGGTGACGACGAGCAGCGCGAGCGCGATCGCGAGGAACACGAACTGATACGCCGCCGGGTCGAGCACGTCCTGCCACGGTCCCGGGATCCCGGCGAGGCCGATCTCGCCGTTGAGCAGGCCGAGGTCGTTCGTCGCGAGCACGAAGAGCGCCCACGAGATCGCCGAGAGCGTGAGCGCGAGGTACCAGTTCGAGATCCGCCGGAACGCGATGAGGGCGAGCCCCAGGGCGAAGACGACGGTCACACCGACACCGAACAGGACGTCCCACGGAAAGGCCCAGCCGAAGCCACCGATGTACTGCGGTCCTCCCGGCACCGGATGCGGCAACGACGCGATGCCCGTCGAATACGCGCCGACGGCCACGAGGAGGATGTACGCGAAGTTGAAGATGCCGGTCACGCCGAATTGCATGTTCAACCCGAGGACGAGGATGCCGTTCAGCGCCGCGTAGATCGCGATCGTGGTGAGGTAGAACCCCATCCCGCTCATCCGATCAGCTCTCCTGCATCCGTCCGTGCCCGATGCCGCCCAGGAGGCCCTGGGGCCGGAACAGGACGATCGCGACGATGGCGCCGAAGATGAGGGTCGGCGTGAGCGCCGCGGGAATGACGAGCACCCCGAGCGCGGTCAGCAGCCCGATGATCAGCGCGCCGACCATCGCCCCGTAGGCGCGCCCGATCCCGCCGATGATCACGGCCGGAAAGATCAGGTAGGTGAAGTTGCCACCGATGTCCGTTCCGAAGGTGTGGACCTGCATGGCAAGGATGACGCCGGCGACGCCCGCCATGAACCCGGTCATGAGCCAGGTCACATCCGCGAGCCGCGCGGCGTCGAGACCGCACACCGTGGCCAGGGCCCGGTCGTCGGCGATCGCGCGCATCGATCTGCCCAGCTTCGTGTACGCGAGCACGGCGTGCGTCGCCAGCATCAGCGCGACAGCGATGAGCAGGAACACGAACTGGTCCGTGGCGAGCGTGACCGATCCGATCTGATGGACGTCACGGGCGGCGGTCACGTACTCGTGGTACGCGGTGCCCCAGATCGCGATGTAGAGGTTGTTGAGCAGCAGGCCGACGGCGAGGGTCACGATGAGGATGAATAGCGGTTCGGGTCGCCGCTTCACGAACGGCATGAAGACCCCTCGATTGATCGCGAACGAGAGGAGTGCCGTGGCCAGCCCGGCCAGGGCCATCGCGACCCAGATGTTCAGCTGCAGCGGCTCGGTGTTGAAGACCATGGCCATGAATGCGCCGAAGGTGAGCCACTCGCCATAGCCGAAGTTGAAATAGTTGGTGACGCCGAACTGCAGGGTGAAGCCGACCGCGGCGATCGCGAGGACCGCCGCGTCAACGATCCCGAATACGACGAGCGCTGGGATGTCCTCCGGCACGGCCGAGCCCCCTTCTGACTGCTCTTCCCGCGGGACGCTCGCATCGCCTGTGTCGCCGTGTTCGCTCGCTCGCTGGGACGTCTAACAGTTATACCTTTGGCCGGCGGTAAAGGTATAACAATCAGATGATTTCGGCAGGAGGGTGCTGGTGACCGCGCGCTACGGCTCCGACGTGATCGTGGATCTGCTCCAGGGCTTCGGCATCGAGTACGCGGCATTGAACCCGGGCGCCACCTACCGCGGCCTCCACGATTCGCTCGTCAACTACGGCGGGAACAAGCCCGAGATCATCACCTGCACCCACGAGGAGATCGCGGTCGCGATCGCCCACGGCTAT
>DATCOD010000165.1:0-14009 GCA_036564905.1 Candidatus Limnocylindria bacterium | reverse complement strand
GCCAGCGGCTCATCGCGCGCTTTCCGCTCTAGACAAGACGAAGGGCCGCGCATCCGCGCGGCCCTTCGATCGCTCGCGGTGCGTGTGACCGGCCTTACGGCGTTGAGCCGAGCCAGCTGCCGCGACCGGAGCAGAGGTCGTACCCGGCGAGGCAGGGCGCCCCGTTGTTGCCATTGATGATGTCGCGGAACGTGATGCCGTTGGCGTAGACGGTCGCCGCGTTCACGACGACGCCGGCATCCGCCGACCGGGCGGCCCACATCGGCGAGCTCGCGCTCGTGCCACCGACGGTCCACCAGCCCTTCTGGCCCTGGTAGCGGGTGCTGTCGTACACCGAGACGCCCGATGCGGGGTCGGCATCGAGCGAGACATCAGGCGTCGCGCGCTTGCCGCCACAGTTCACGTGCCCGTATTCGCCGAAGCTCGACTGCGCGGACGTCGCGGTCTCGTACGCGCTGCAGCCACCACCGCCGCTCGACCAACCGGTCTCGGTGACGGTGCCGTCCGCGTTGAAGGTCAAGGTCGTGCCGCCGACCGAGATGACGTTCGGCGAGGCCGACGGGTACTCCGCCGGAAGCCCGGCGTCGCCGGACGACACGAAGAAGCTCACGCCGCTCTGGACGAAGTGCGAGTCGTAGGCGGTCTCGCCGGAGGACTCGCTGCCGCCCCAGCTGTTCGAGACATAGGCGGCGTGGGCGCTCGCGTAGTCCTCGGCCGCGAGCAGGTTCGCGAAGCTGTTGCTGGTCGCCTCGACGAGCAAGATCTTCGCGCCCGGCGCGATCGCGTGGGCCCACTGCACGTCGAGCGAGATCTCGAGCGCCCAGCCGGCGTTCGCCTTCGGGTACTTGGTGCCGCCGGACTGGTTGACCTTCTGGAAGCAGCCGTTCGCGGTGGTGCAGGCCGGTAGCCCGTACTGCGTGCTGAAGACGTTGAGATCGTTCTCCGCGGTCGGGTCGTCATAGGCATCGACGATCCCGATCGTCGTGCCCGCCCCCGTGGCGCTCGTGGAGAAGCCGTAGGCGGCCTGGATCGTCGCCGGCGACAGGCCGGTCGGGCTGGTGGAGGCGAGGTTGCCGATCCGATCGGCACGGACCTGGGCGTGGCAACGCGCGGAATCGACGCCCGCGGGACCACACACCCGCGTGGAGCTGCCCGCGGACGCGACCGGCGAGCCGATCAGCTCGAGGGCGACCAGGAGAACGACTGACGCGAAGAACACGACGAGGCGGCGTCCGGAACGCATGGCTGACTCTCCTCCGCGACCGGTCGGTCGGCCGACCGGCATGGGGGGAATCATGCCTCAGCCGTCCACACCGGCCAATAGCAGTCTGGTATGCGCCGTGCTTCCGCTGGGTCCGTGCGCCGCCACGTTCCCGCCTGGGCGGTCCAGTTCGGCGTCGGCCTGGCGATCGTCCTGGTCGCCGTCGCGCTGTTCGCCGCGCTCCTGGGAGCCGCGGTGCGCGGCCCGACGGCGTTCTTCGACGAGCTCGGGAGGAGCGTCGCGCGGCTCGCGCCGCAGCCCCAGCCGGACCTCCGCAGCGACGCGGAGCTGAAGGCGCTCATCCGGGCGATGCCCGACGGGACGCTGGCCGTCGGCTCGGTGGTCGAAGAGACGGACGAGGTCGTGTTCACGGTCACCGCCCCGCGCGCGGCGGTGAAGGCGCTGGTGAAGCCCGGCGACCGGCTCCGGATCGCGCGCGATGGGAGCGTCGAGATCGTGCCGACGGGGATCCCGGGACTGTTCGATCAGCTCCAGCGGAACGTCGAAGATCTCAAGCGACGGTTCTTCGGGCCCTGACGGTCAGGGGAAACGCGTGCTCAGCTGGCGCGCTTGAGCGCACCGCGGTGGGCACGGATCGCGACGGTCTGCCGCGCGAGGAGCTCGCCGCGCCAGGCCTTGCGCCGCTCGAGCGCCTCGTCGTACCCGTGGGCGTAGGAACCCACCGCGAGGAAGCCGATCACGACGATCCCGACCGCGGTACCGAGCACCATCCCGAGGGCGAAAATGAGCATTCCGGTCTGCCTTTCCGCGCACCCGGCGCGGTCCGTATTCCGGACGACCGAGTTGCACGGGACGTGCCACCATGGCGGAGGGAATGGACGAGCCGCTGGCGGTCGAGGCCCGCTACGTCAGCAAACGTTTCGGATCGGTAACGGCGCTCGACGCGCTGAGCCTGGCGATCCGGCCTGGCGAGATCTACGGGCTCCTCGGCCCGAACGGCTCCGGCAAGACGACGCTCATCCGGGCCCTCGCCGGCCTCGTTCGCCCGGACTCCGGTGAGGTGCTCGTCTTCGGCGCGCCACCGCGCGCCGCGGTGTCGAGCGGCACCGTCGGCTACATGACCCAGACCGCAGCGCTCTACGCCGATCTCTCCGTGGAGGAGAACCTCCGGTTCTTCGCCGCGCTCCAGGGGGTGGCCGACGCCGGCGCACGGGTCGAAGACGCGCTGCGCCGCGTCGATCTGCTCGACCGCCGGCGCTCCACCGTGGGCACGCTCTCCGGCGGGATGCGCACCCGCCTGTCGCTCGCCGCGACGCTTCTGCACCAGCCACGGCTCCTCCTCTTGGACGAGCCGACGGTCGGCGTGGATCCCGCGCTCCGGCGGGAGTTCTGGGAGCACTTCCGCTCGCTCACGGCGACCGGCGTCACCATCCTCGTCTCGAGCCACGTGATGGACGAAGCCTCGCGGTGCGACCGGCTCGGCCTCATCCGTTCCGGACGGCTCCTCGCGGAGGGCACGTCCGAGGAGCTCATCCTGCGCGCGGGGACGAACGATCTCGAGGGCGCCTTCCTCGCGCTCTCGGCGGAGGCGGCATGAGCCTGCGGCGCGCGGGCGCCGTCGCCCGGCGGATCGTCCTCGGGTTCCGCCGGGACCGTCGCACGCTCGGGTTGCTGTTCGTCGCGCCGATCGTCGTGCTCACGCTCGTCGGCGCGCTCTGGGGCTCGTCGGCGACGGCCCAGGTGCGCGTGGTCGCGGTGGGCGACGTCGACCCGCAGCTCTTCGAGGCGCTGCGGGGCACCGAGATCCAGCTCACCGCGCTCGATCGCGACGCGGCGATCGAGGCGCTGAAGGACGGACAGGCCGACGCGATGATCGAGTTCGCCGATAACGCGGCGACGGTCACGGTCGAAGGCTCGGACCCGACGCGCACCGGATCGATCGTCGGGCAGGTCGAGGCGGCGCTCACCCACCTCATCCTCGATGTGCCGCTGACCGCGTTCGTGAAGGTGAGCTACCTGTACGGCGGCGCGAGCTACACGCTGCTCGACTACCTCGCCCCGGTGCTCATCGCGGTCTTCGCGTTCTTCTTCATCTTCCTGCTGTCGGCCGTCTCATTCCTGCGCGAGCGCACGAGCGGCACGCTCGAGCGCCTGCTCGCGACGCCGCTGACGCGCGGCGAGCTCGTCCTCGGCTATCTCGGTGGGTTCGCGCTCTTCGCGCTGCTCCAGGCACTCGTCATCCTCGCGTTCACGGTCTTCGTCCTGAAGGTGCAGTACCGCGGGAACCTCGCGACGATCTTCGTCGTCGAGGCGGTGCTCGTCGTGGGTGCGGTCTCGCTCGGTCTGGCCATCTCGGCATTCGCGCGCAACGAGCTGCAGGCGGTCCAGTTCGTCCCGCTCGTCCTCCTGCCGCAGATCTTCCTCTCCGGTCTGCTCGTGCCGGTGGACCAGCTGAGCGACGTCCTCCGCGCGATCTCGACGATCCTGCCGCTCACGTACGCGAACGAGGCGCTACGCTCGGTCATGGTCAAGGGGTATGCGCTCACGGACCCGCTCATCGTCCGGGACATCGGGATCCTCGCCGCCTTCGCGCTGGTGATGGCCGTCGCCGCGGTCCTCTCCATCCGCCGCGAGGTCGCGTGAGTCCCCCGCTCGGGGGATGGGCGCGCGGCACCGCCACGTACAATCGACCCAGCTTGAGGAATGAGAATGGACCCTGCGGGGTCCCGGTCCGCCGAGGCGGTCCGCCGTCGTTCGCAACACGTGGCCGCGCTTCGAGCGCGGCTTTTTTGTTGCCGACGCGGGGCTCGGACCTCGGCGGAAAGAAATAGGAGGGAGCCCATGCGATTCTCGCTCATGCCCAGGAAGAGCATCTTCTTCACGCTGTTCAGCCAACATGCCCAGAACGCGCTCGAGGCCGCCCAGGCGCTCGAACAGCTCCTGTCGGACTTCACGGACGTGGACAACAAGGCCCGTGAGATCCACGCGATCGAGCACTACGGCGACAAGCTGACCCACCAGATCATGAAGGAGCTCAACGGCACCTTCGTCACACCTCTGGACCGCGAGGACATCGTCGGCCTCGCGTCGAAGCTCGACGACGTCACCGACGTCTGCCACGACGTGGCCGAGATGGTCGTGCTCTACAAGGTCCGCAGCATCCGGCCGCTCGCCGTGCAGCAGGCGAAGGTGCTGGTCGCCGCCGCGGAGCACCTCGTCACCGCCCTCAAGGTCCTCGACAAGCTCGATGGCCTCGAGACCCACTGGATCAAGATCCACACCCTCGAGAACGAGGGCGACACGCTGTTCCGGACCGCCGTCGGGAACCTGTTCGCCGAGACCACCGATCCGGTCGAGATCATCAAGTGGAAGGATCTCCACGGTCTCATCGAGGTGGCGATCGACCGCTGCGAAGACGTCGCGAACATCGTCGAGACCATCGTGGTGAAGCACAAGTAATGGACAGCGGGACCATGATCGTCGTCGCGGTCGTCGTCCTCGGGCTCGTCTTCGAGTTCGTCAACGGCTTCCACGACGCAGCCAACGCCATCGCGACCGTCGTTGCGACCCGCGTGCTGACGCCGCTCCAGGCAACGCTCATGTCCGGAGTCCTGAACCTGGCCGGCGCCCTCGCCGGAACGGCCGTCGCGGCCACCGTGGCGAAGGGCATCGTCGACAGCACCAAGGTCACCCAGGACCTCGTGCTCGCGGCACTGCTCGCCGCGATCGTCTGGGACCTCATCACGTTCTACGCCGCGCTTCCGACCTCCTCGAGCCACGCGCTCATCTTCGGCATCATCGGCGCCGCGGTGTCCGTGCACGGCTGGGGAGTCATCATCGCGCCCGGGGTCGAAAAGACGAGTGGGGCCATCGTCATCTCACCGACCATCGCGCTCGTCGTCGCGTACATGCTGATGCTCGGCCTCTACTGGCTCTTGCGAAATACCGCCGCATCCAAGGTCAACCGGTTCTTCGGCAAGGCGCAGATCCTGTCCAGTGCGTGGATGTCGTTCACCCACGGCGGCAATGACGGGCAGAAGACGATGGGCATCATCTCGCTCGCACTCTTCGCCGGAGGGATGCTGGGTGGCCAGCCGGCCGGGTTCATCCCGGATTGGGTGAAGTTCGCGTGCGCCACGGCCATCGGCATCGGCACGATGACCGGCGGCTACCGGATCATCAAGACGATGGGCATGGGCATCACGTTGCTGAAGCCCGTGAACGGCTTCGTTGCCGAGACGACCGCAGGCGCGGTCATCGAGGTCGCCACCAGATTGGGCATCCCGATCTCGACCACTCACGCGATCTCCGGAGCGATCCTCGGCGTCGGCTCGACCCGCCGGCTCTCAGCGGTCCGGTGGGGCATCGCCGGACGCATCGTGGTCGCGTGGGTCCTCACGATCCCCGGCTGCTTCATCTTCGGCTGGATCGCCGCGTCGCTCATGCACGCGATCGGGATCCACGTTTAGCGCGTAGCTCGTCCTCCGCACGGGGCCGGCCGCGGCCGCCCCCGTTGCGCTGCGGCGTCACCGGCGCGATTCGCACCCTCGCGCTCCTAGCGCGCTCCGGCGAACGACGGGAGCGCGAAGAGCTCGTCGAGCGACGCGATGACGTGATCGGGGACCGCGTCCCCGGCGGCCGCCGAGACGGCCCCCTCCTCGGTGAGCCCTGTGGTGATCAGCACGCCGACCGCGCCGACCTTGTGGGCCGCGACGATGTCGTACTCGGGCGCGTCGCCGACCACGACGACCGGGCCGGATCCGGGTCCCGAGCGGCGGATCGCCTCCTGGAAGAGGAACGGCTCCGGCTTCCCGATGCAGAGCGCCTCGCGGCCGCTGGCGATCTCGAGCGCCTTCACGATGCTGCCGGCACCCGGGAGCAGGCGCCCTTCCACCGGATAGGCGCGGTCCTTGTTCGATGCGATGAACCGCGCGCCGCCGAGGAGCGCGCGCTGCGCTTCGGCGAGCCGCGCGTAGGTGAGGTGCAGATCGAGCCCGACCACGACCGTGTCGGGCAGGGGCGGCAGGTCCAGGTGGGTCAGGTACTCGCGCATCGCGCCAGGGCTCACGCCATCCGCGGCCGCCTCGGGCGGCGGGTGCGCGCCGGGCTGGTCCTCGGCGCTCCGGACGGCGATGCCGACGGCGCGGATCTCGTCGCGGAGGCCGTTCGCGCCGACGACGAAGACGTCCTTCGGATTCGGATCGAGCCGCTCGAGGTAGTGCGCGGTCGCGTACGCGCTCGTCACGACGTGCTCGAGGTCGCCGCCGAGGCCGAGCGCGGTGAGGCGCGCGACGTACTCGGCCCGTGACGCCGTTGAGTTGTTCGTGGCGAAGAAGACCTGCCAGCCGGCCGCGCGCAGCCGCGTGAGCGCCTCGCGGGCATAGGGCATCACGACGTTGCCGCGATACAGGACGCCGTCCATGTCGAAGATCGCGACCGGCATTTAGGCGAGACCGGGCTTCGCCCGGCCGAGCCGCAGGGCCCCCGAGACGCGGAGCCGCCGAAGGCGGCGCAGCGGATCAGGGTTCATCAGAGCGCCGCTTTGTACAACGCCTCGATGTCGGGCTGCGCGGTCGCGCGTGGGTTCACGAGGATGTTGCCCGAGAGCATCGCGTCCTTCGCCATGTTCGGGATCAGTCCCTCCTCCATGCCGATCGGTCCGAGATGCGCCGGGATGCCGATCGTCGCGTTCAGCGCGAACACGTGGTCGACCGCGGCCTTCGCGTCCTTCTTCGTGCCCATGGCCTCGCCCACGATCGCATAGCGATCCGGCGCGGCGCTCCGGTTGAAGTCCATGACGTGCGGCAGCAGCGCGGCGACCGCGGTGCCGTGGGCCACGTGGCACCAGCCGCCCAGCGGCAGGGCCATCGCGTGCACGTTCCCGAGCCGGGTGTTGCTGAACGCGAGGCTCGCGGTGACGACCGCGCGCATCATCGCCTCGCGCGCGTCGATGTCCAGGCCATCCTTCACCGCACGCGGGAGGGCCCACGCGGCGTCGCGGATCGCCTCGAGCGCGAGCAGCTCGGTCATGCGGTAGGCGTTCTTCGAGGTGAACGATTCGATGGCGTGGACGAGCGTGTCCATCCCGGTGATCGCCGTGAGGAACGGCGGTAGGCCGGTCGTGAGCTCGGGGTCCTCGAGCGCGAAGAGCGCGGTCGCGTTCGGGCTGATGATCACGAGCTTCTTGTGCTGCACCGGATCGGCGATCACCGAGTTGATCGTGATCTCGGCGCCGGTGCCGGCCGTGGTGGGGATCGCGATCACCGGCGCGGCCATCTTCGGGACCTTATCGATGCCGATGTAGTCCAGGACCGTGCCGCCATTCGCGAGCAGCACCGCGGCCATCTTCGCCGTGTCGATCGAGGAGCCGCCGCCGATGGCCACGAAGCTGTCGGCGCCGACGGCCTTCGCGCGCTCGTAGGCCCGCTGGACCTCGGCGACGCCGGGGTCCGGGACGACCTGGTCGTAGATCTCGTACGGGATCTTCGCCTCGCGGAGCTTTTCCTCCAGCGGCGCGACCAGCCCGGCCTTCATGACGCCGGGATCGGTGACGAGGAGCACCTTCTTCGCGCCGACCTGACGGAGCGGCTCGGCGAGCGTCAGGGCGACGCCGCGGCCGAACTGGATGCGCGTCGGGATGCGGAAGACATCGATCCGGCCGGGCACGGCGCGAGTCTAGAGAGGAACCGCCGCTAGGGCTTCGGCTTCCCCGTCGTGTCGATGGCGCTGCCCGCGTCGGGCGGGGTCCCGCGCTTCACGATCTTCTTCCCGCCGCGGGTCCGGTACGCGCGCCAGGCGCGGCCGGTCAGTGCGTCGCGGTGGTCGGAGCCCTCGACGAAGTCGTCCACCCGGGCGAGCACGATCGCGGTGAGCGCCGCGAGGGCGAGCCGCCAGAAGGTGAAGAACATCAGTCGGAGGCATCCGCCCAAACAGCAGCCCATGTCCCGCTACGCAGCCAGTCTCATGCCACGACCGGGAGCGTATGGATCGCCCGCGGGACGAGCAGCACGCTCGCCCGCTCCGGCCTCCCGATGTGCTCGTACGCGATGTCGAGCGCCTCCTCGACGTCCACCGCCGCGCGGAGCTTCGCGAGACGCACGATCTCGGGCGCCTCGGACGCGGCCACGATGATCTGGCAGTGCTGGAGCGTGAGCGCGACCATGACCGCGCGCTGCTCCCCTCCTTCGAAGTGCCGCCGCGCGGCCTCGACCACCGCGGCGGGCGACTCCGCCGACTCGAGCGCGTGCAGGAACCGCTGCTCCCCCGCGCCCTCGCCGGCACCCTCGTCGAGCTTGGCCGGCAGGATGATCGAGCCGCCGTCGCGCACCACCGGCGTCGGCGCGAACTGCAGATACGTCGCGGCGCGTGAGGCCTGATACAGGTTCACGTCCTTCGGCGCGCCGACGCCGGCGATCGCGATGTCGTACTGCTTGCTGATCGGCCGGGTGTAGATCGCCGCCGCCTTCGCGACGAGCTCGCCCAGCACCGCGTCCGGATCGCCCGACGCGACCGCGACGACGCGCTCTCGGTCGTCGGTGACCACGTTGATGCAGAACCGCAGCCCCGCGCGCTTCGCGATCTCGCGGACGGTCTCATGGAATGGGTTGCCGTCGATCCGGCCGAGGCGCACGCCTGGGTCCTCGAGGAACCGCATGCCGTGCGTCGCGGTGATGACGGGCTCGCCACAGCAGCCGATCGCGACCGTCTTCCGCCCGCCGGAGTACCCGGCGTACTGATGCGGCTCGACGATGCCGGTCGCGATGACGAGGTCGGCATCCTTGATGATCCGCTGGGTCGAGCCGGGCACCCCGTACGGTGGGATGGATCCGAGCTCCACCCACATCGCGGGATCGCGGCCGTTCGAGTCGGTCACCCTGACCCGCGCGGTGACGGCCGCGCCGAGCTTCTCGGTCTTCTCGGCCTCGGTCGTCGCCCGGTGCAGCCCGACCGCGACGATGATCGTGATGTCCGCGTCGGCGATGCCGCCGGCGTTCAGCTCATCGAGGAGCGGCGGGACGAGGACATCGTCCGGACACGCGCGCGTGAGGTCGGTGACCGCGATGACCGCGCGCGGCCGCCGCGACCCGGCAGCGCGCTTCGCGTCGGCCGCGAGATCGCGCAGGCGTTTCGAGCCGAGCGGAGCGTCGAGGCTGTTCCGCGCGGCGAGCGCGAGATCGCCGACCGGGGTCGCGGGCGCGGACTCGACCACGTCGAGGTCGAACCACGGCTGGACCATGAACTCCAGCTCCTCGTGGCCGTACGGGACGCGACGCATCCGCTCGTGGCTGTCGGGGGCGCGCTGCACGCCCCCGACTCTACCTACATGGCGCCGAGAAGACGCAGCACGATGAGAATGACCGCGATGACCAGCAGGATGTGCACCCAGCTGCCCCCGGCCATCACGCCGCCGGCGCTCCCGACCACCGACGTGCCGCTACGGTCACCGTACAGGCGTCCGCGACCGAAGTACCCGAACAGCCAGAGCAGCAGCAGGACAACGATGAGTAGCTCGATGAGACCCATAGGTTCCTCCGGACGACCGCCGTCAAAGTGAGCGGCCGCTTCAGCGATTGGGTAAGCACGGCCGATGCCGTGCGGGCGACCACGAAGAAACTCGAGAAGCTGGCAGCCTTGGGGGCCTATTTCCCCAGGCTCGACGACGCCGACCTCGCGATCGCCGCGCGGCTCTTCGCCGGCGTCCCGTTCCCGCGGACCGACGAGCGCGTCCTCGCGGTCGGGTGGCGGGCCCTGCTGGACGCGGTCGTCGCGCTCACGGGCGCGACCGGCGACGACGTGAGCGCGGCGTACCAGACCCACGCCGACCTCGGCGACGCGACGGCGGAGCTGACCGAGCGGTCGGGGCGCCAGGCGGAGCCGCCGCCACTGCTCCTCCACGATGTGCACGACGCCTTCGAGCGCATCGCCGCGACGCGCGGCGTGGCGCCGAAGGGCCGGCTCCTTGCGGCGCTGCTGGCACGGGCGAGCGCCGGTGAGGTGCGCTACCTGATCAAGGTCATGAGCGGCGAGCCGCGCATCGGGCTGCGCGAAGGTCTGCTGGAGGACGCGATCGCGCGCGCCTTCGGCCGCGACCGGGAGGCGGTCGGTCGCGCCCACATGCTCGGCGGCGACATCGGCGTGACCGCGGTGCGGGCGAAGAACGGCACGCTCGACGACGCGCGGTTCGTCCACTTCGCGCCGATCGGGATGATGCTCGCGACGCCGGTGCTCGATCTGGCCGAGGTCGAGAAGCGATTCCCGCCGCCGTACGACGTCGAGGACAAGTACGACGGCGTGCGGGCCCAGGTCCACAAAGACGGTGACCGCGTCGAGCTGTACTCGCGGACGTTCGACCGGGTCACGACGCGCTTCGTGGAGCTCATCGATCCGCTCCGCGCGATCCCGGGCGCGTTCGTCCTCGACGCCGAGGTGCTCGGGCTCGACCCGACCGGACGCGCGATCCCGTTCACCGACTTCCAGACGCGCCTGGGACGCAAGGTCGTGAGTGACGATCTGCGGCGCGACCTGCCGGCGACGCTGGTGGTGTTCGACATCCTGGAGCGGGACGGCCGGCCGCTCCTCGATGTGCCGCTGACCGAGCGGCAGGCGATCCTCGGGACGCTCCCGCTGCGGTCGCCGCTCCTGCTCGCCCGCTCGGTCACCATCGCGGCGACCGGCGACGCGCTCGTGGCCGCGCTCGAGGGCGAGTTCGCCGCAGCGCGTGGCCGCGGGAACGAGGGCCTGATGGTCAAGGACCCGCGCTCCACCTATCGCCCGGGTCGCCGAGGGATGGAGTGGCTGAAGGTGAAGCGCGCGCTCCGTACGCTCGACGTCGTCGTGACCGCCGTCGAATGGGGCCATGGGAAGCGCCGCGCCGTCCTGTCCGACTACACCTTCGCGGTGCGCGACGGCGACCGCCATCTGAACGTGGGCAAGGCGTACTCCGGCCTCACGGACGCTGAGCTCGCCGAGCTGACCGACCACTTCAAGGCCCGAACGGTGAAGGACTTCGGCCGGCTCCGGCTCGTGGCGCCAGACACCGTCATCGAGGTGGCGTTCGACCAGGTGCAGCGGAGCGCGCGCCACGCGTCGGGTTTCGCGCTGCGGTTCCCACGGATCGTGCGGCTGCGGCCGGACAAACCGGTCGGCGAGATCGACACGCTCGAAACGGTGCGGAGCCTCTCTCTTCCCGGCGCCGAGCCCGATACTGACGGCGGATGACGGGGCCAAGGGAGGCCGAACAGCTCGCGCTGCTGCTCGGGCTGCAACGCGAGCTCGCGCTCGAGACGGACATCGACGTGGTCCTCCGCCGGATCGCCGACGCGGCCACGACCCTGCTCGACGCGGAACGCGCCACCGTCTACGTCGTCGACCGTGAGCGCTCGGAGGTCTGGTCGCGCGCGCTCACCGAGAGCGAGCTCCGCGAGATCCGGCTGCCCCTCGATGGGCGGGGCCTCGCCTCCGAGGTCGCGCGGGGCGGCGGCGTGCTGCGGATCGACGATCCGTATGGAGATCCGCGCTTCGACGCGAGCATCGACTCACGCACCGGCTACCGCACGCGGTCGATGCTCGTCGCGCCCGTCGACGCGCGCGACGGCGCCCGCCTCGGCGTCCTGCAGGCGGTGAACAAGCGCGGCGACGATCCATTCAGTCTCGCGGACGAGTCGGTGATCATGTCCCTCGCGGGGTCGGCCGGGATCGCGCTCGAGTACGTCGCGCTGAACGCCCAGCTCGCGCAAGAGCGGCTGCGCGTCGTGAAGGTCACGGAGGAGACGCGGCACCGGCTCGCCCGCGACCTGCACGACGGCGTCGCGCAGACGCTCGCGAACACCGCGATCGGCATCGAGCTCGCGCAGAAGCGCGCGCGCCTGGACGTCGACGCCGCGATCGGCGAGCTCGACCGGCTGCGCGAACGGGTCCTCGAAGCGCAGAAGGGTCTCCGCGACATCCTGTTCGCCCTCCGCCCGGTCGCACTGACCGAGGACGGCCTCGCGGCGGCCGTGCGCGCGCTCGCCGAGCGGATGGACGGGCTGAACGGCTCGCACGTGTTCGCGCGCGCCGCCACGTCGACGCAGCGGCTCCCCGTCGAGGTGGAGGCCGGCGCGTTCACGGTGCTGCGCGAGGCGGCCAACAATGCGGTGAAGACCGGTCGCGCCCCGAACGTCGCCCTCGAGGTCACCGACGACCCGGGCGCGGTCGTCGGCCTCGTCGAGGACGACGGGTCCGGCTTCGACGTGGCCGCCACGCTCGGGAGCTACTCCGGACGCGGTAGCCTCGGCCTCCTGCAGATGCGCGAGGCGGCGCGGCTCATCGGCGCGCAGCTCACCATCGACTCGTCGCCCGGCAACGGGACGCGGATCCGGCTGCGGATCCCCCACGCCGGCCCCGGTCGCGCCACGTGACCGCCGGAGAACGGCGCCGCGTCAGCGGCCGGCGGTCCGCCGACTCGATCACCGGCGTCGCGTTCGAGGATGCGTTCGTCGCGCTCACCGACGGCATCCTCATCAGCGATGGCGACGGCAAGGTGCTGTCGGCGAACCCCGCCGCATTCCGCATCCTCGGCGAGGACACGCTCATCGGCCGCCTGTTCCAGGACCTGCTCCTCGTATCCGGCGCGCTCACCGTGCAGGATCCCGAAGGCCAGGCGATCCGGCGGGCGTGGTTCCCGCGTGAGGATCGGATGGGCGTGCTCGAGATCGTGTCGACGCCGCTCGCCGGATCGACGCCCCGGGCGACGATCCACACGGTGCGCGACGTCACGGCGAGCGCGGAGCTCATCCGGCTGAAGGAGGAGTTCCTGCTGGACGTCGCGCACGAGCTGCGCACCCCGATCGCGGCGCTCACCGCGTCGCTGGACCTCGTGCACCAGGATGCGATCTCGATGCCCCGCGAGGAGCTGCGGGCGATGGTCGGCACGCTCCGCCGTTCGGCGCTGCGGCTCGAGCACCTGGTCGAGAACCTGCTGGACGCCGGCAGCATCGAGGCCGGCATCTTCGAGGTGCGCGCCGTCCCAACGAGCATCAAGGACATCCTCGAGGACAGCCTCCTGTTCGTCCGCTCGCTCTTCGACTCGAAGGGCCAGCAGCTGGTCACGCATTTCGGCCGCGGGACCGACCGCGTGGTCTGCGATCCACGCCGCACGGGTCAGGTGTTCGCGAACCTCCTCGGGAACGCGGGGAAGTACGGCACGGAGCACTCCGAGATCACGCTCCGGACCGAGATGAGCGCCGGCTACGTGAAGGTCACGATCCACAACGACGGCCCGTCCATCCCGCCGGACGAGCTCGCCCGACTCTTCCAGCGGTTCTTCCGGTCGCGGACGGTGCGCGGCGAAGCCGGCGGTCTCGGGCTCGGGCTCACGATCTGCCGCGCCATCGTGCAAGCCCAGGGCGGCGAGATCGGCGTGGACAGCGCGCCGGACCGCGGCACGTCGGTACACTTCACCGTCCCGAAGGCACGCGAGCTCGCGCAGGAGGCTGGATCGGCGTGAAGTTGCTGGTCGTGGACGACGACCGTGATCTCGTGGAGCTGCTCGACTACGCGTTGCGTCGAGAGGGCTACGAGGTCGTGCGGGCGTACGACGGCGAGGCCGCGCTCGAGACGCTCAACCGCGAGCACCCCGATCTGGTGGTGCTCGACATCAACCTGCCCAAGCTGGCCGGATTCGTCGTGCTCGAGCGCATCCGGCACGTCGACGAGCACGTCGCGGTGCTCCTGCTCTCGGCCCGGCAGGACGAGTCGGACATCCTTCGGGGCCTGCAGCTCGGCGCCGACGACTACATCACGAAAC
>DATCOD010000164.1:0-14436 GCA_036564905.1 Candidatus Limnocylindria bacterium | reverse complement strand
GGAACCGGGCGAGACCGGTCTCGCCCCGCGAACCCGTGACGATGAGATCGGCGCTGAAGTCGTGCGCTGCGCCAAGGATCTCGTCCGCCGCAGCGCCCTCTCGGACGCTCGTCCTGATGCCACGAGGACGTGCCGCCAGTGCCTTCGCCCGCGCAGCGACCGTCCGGTGCGATCGCTCGCGCTCCAGCTCGAGAGATTCGGAGTAGAGGAGCTCGCCGGCTGCGAAGAACATCGGCGTCTCGTCGGCGGCCAGGAGCGGACGGCCAACATCGACGACGGATACGACCTGCAGCGACGCGTCGGCGAAGATCGGCCACCGGTCGAGGAGCTCCGCCGCCGCGGCCGCTCCCGCCGAGCCGTCGTCTGCGAGCACGATCCGCTTGACCTCGCCCCTACGTGCGACGAGAACAGGGCAGGTCGCGCGATCGATCACGCCCGCCGAGACCGAGCCGAGGATGCTCGTGGCCAGTGGTCCGCGTCCGCGGCTGCCGACCACGATGAGATCGGCTCCGATCGCGCGCGCCCGGGCCGTGATCTCGTTGGCCGGCTCGCCGACCGCGGTGCGCCACGTCACCGTGCAGTCACGTTGCGGGAGGCAGATCGCGAGGTGATCGAGCTCGTGCTCGAAGTCACGGGCGTTACGGTCGACCAGGTCGCCCGTCACCGCGAGGCCGACCGGGCGCATGACGCCGAACAGCTCGATCTCCGTGCGGGCGGCCCATGGAGCTGAGGCCACGAAGTCGCGCGCCTGCAGATCGTGCTTGGATCCATCGGTCGCGAACAGCACCTTCATCGGCTCGAACCTCCGAAACGCGAAGGTAGGCCGCAGGTCAGTCGCGCAAGAGGGCCGAACGACCCGTGTTCCGAGGACGGAGGGCCTCCAGGTGGCACGCGGCCGGCGCCGACCGGAATGGGCCGTTCGACCTGCGGGCCTGTGACGAGTGGCCCTACCGGATCCGGACAGCGCGCGCGAAGATGAGCGAGCCTCAAGGGACCTGCCATCAGAGATCCAAGGGCCGGGATCAAGGGCCGGAGATCCCATCAACGGTCAGATCTCGGGAGCGGCATCGAAGACGGTCAGCGATGGCATCAACGACCGGCTCCGCCGCGAAGGAGGTGTGTCATGAACACTTCGTCGATGGCCGGCCGGCCGCTTGAGGCACTGTCGCGTTCAGAGCAAGGGGGTAAGGACATGACGCTCACGCAGACACGCAGCAGGACGGACAGGCAGATCCAGCTCGACGTGCTGGCCGACATCGAGCGCGACTTCTATTTCAAGCCCGCGGAGATCGGTGTCGAGGTCGACGACGGGATCGTCACGCTCACCGGGACGGTCTCGAGCTACCTCAAGGTCAGCGAGGCCGCGAACATCGCGTCCATGGCACCGGGCGTCAAGGACGTCGCGAACAGGCTCACCGTCACGCTTTTCGGCGCACCGCGTGATGACACGGCGATCGCCCGAGCGGTCCGCAACGCCCTGGAGTGGGACGTGACGGTACCCGAGGAGAAGATCGAGTCCATCGTCCGCAACGGCGTGGTCACGCTCAAGGGCACCGTCGACTATTGGTATCAGCGGAAGGCGGTGGCGGACGCGGTCGCCCACCTCACCGGCGTCGTCAGCGTGAACAACCACATCGTGCTCGCTCCGCCGGTCCGGACGGACAGCGAGATCCACGACGAGCTGAAGGCCGCGCTCGTGCGCAGGTTCCCGTTCGAGCACATCGACGTGGCCGTCGACAAGGGCATCGCGATCCTTCAGGGCAGCGTCCCGACCTACCGGATCCGCCGCGAGGCCGAGACGATCACCTGGGCGACCCGCGGCGTGAAGGACCTGACCAACAACCTCGCCGTCATCTTCTGATCGCTTCCTCGCGCCGCCGAGCCGCGTCGGCGATCCGCCGGCGCGGTCGTTCGCTCGCCGCTGATCGGATTCATCGTGGCAGCCTGCTCGTTCTGGGGCGTGCTCCTTCCGAGCGAGGCGTGGCGGACGCCTCGGCGATCGCGTCCACCCTCGGTATCGCGCTCTTCTTCGGCACGTGGCCGGCGTTCAACACCATCGCGGCGCTCTCGGTCAACGCCGCGGTGTTCGTCACGCTCCTCTGGCTGCAGTGGCCCGCCCGTACGGTCTTTGGCCGGTAGCCCCCCGCGGCCGGCGTCAGGACATCAGCGCGCCGACCTCGCGCGCGATCACGACATCTTCACGAGCGACGATCGCGAGCACCGCGACCGGACCCTCCGCGAGCACGCGCTCACCGTCGACGGATGCCTCCTCGATGGCCGGGACGCCGATCGCCGCGAGACGGCGGACGATGCCGGCTCGGACGGGTCCGGCGTGCTCGCCGATGCCCCCGGTGAACACGAGCGCGTCCAGGCGCGGAAGCGCGGTCGCCGCGGCGGCGATCGCCGCCGCCGCCGAGCGCTCGAAGACGTCGATCGCGAGCGCGGCACGCTCGTCAGACGCCCGGTGGGCGAGGAGCTCGCGCATGTCTCCGCTCCGACCGGAGAGCCCGAGCAGACCTGAGCGATGCTCGAGTAGGTCGTCGAGCGCCGGCACGTCGAGTCCATGGTCCCGCTGTGCGGCCAGCAATACACCAGGGTCCACCGACCCGGCGCGCGTTGCCATCACGAGACCCTCGAGCGGCGTCATCCCCATCGATGTGCTGGCCGAGCGGTTCTGCCACACCGCGGTCACCGAGCAGCCTGCCCCAAGGTGCGCGACGACCACTCCGAGGACGTTGCGCGCGAGCAGCGTGGCACAGCGTTCGATCGACCATGCGACGGAAAGTCCGTGAAAGCCGTAGCGCCGGTATCCCCACTCGGAGTACCACTCGTATGGGAGCGCGTACAGGTACGCCTCCTTCGGCAGGCTCGCATGGAACGCGGAGTCGAATGCGGCCGCATGCGGCACACCGGGCAGCACCCGACGTGCCGCGACGATGACCTCCGCAGCCACGGGGTTATGCAGCGGCGCGAGCCGGGCGAGATCGCGAATGCGCTGCAGCACGGAGTCGTCAAGCAGGGTCGTGCGCGTGAAGAGCGAGCCACCCTGGACAACGCGATGACCGACGGCGCCGATCGAGTCGAGATCGACCCCAGCAGCGACGACTCCAGCGAGCACCTGGCTCAGTGCGTCGGTCGCCTGGCTCGCACCCTGCATCGGAGCGGTCAGGTTGGCTTCCGCGTGCTCTGAGCCTCGGGCGAGCACACTTGCTTTGAGCGTCGACGAGCCGGCGTTCAGCACGAGCACGCGGTCTCGCATGCGACGAGCCTAGGTCGTGACGCCGTGCGACGCAGAGCGGCCGATGGGAGGCCTAACGACGGTGGCCAAGGCGAAAGCGGGAGGTTCGGGACCGCTGACGGCTGACGAAGCCCGGCGCATTGACGCGTACTGGCGGGCCGCGAACTACCTCTCGGTCGGTCAGATCTATCTGCTGGACGACCCGCTGCTGCGCGAACCGCTCCGCCCTGAGCACGTCAAACCGCGCCTCCTGGGCCACTGGGGTACCACCCCGGGACTGAACTTCATCTACGCGCACATGAACCGCGCGATCAGAAAGTGGGACCTCGACGCGATCTTCATCACGGGTCCCGGGCATGGTGGTCCAGCGGTCCTCGCGAACGTGTACCTGGAGGGCACCTATAGCGAGATCTATCCCGACGTTTCGCGTGACATCGCGGGCATGACAAAGCTGTTCCGCCAGTTCTCGTTCCCCGGTGGCGTTCCGAGCCACGTCTCGGCCGAGATCCCCGGCTCGATCCACGAAGGCGGCGAGCTCGGCTACTCGCTCGCCCACGCGTATGGGGCGGCGCTCGACGATCCCGCCTTGTTCGTGTGCTGCGTGATCGGAGATGGCGAGGCCGAGACCGGCGCGTTGGCCGCGTCATGGCACTCGAACAAGTTCCTGGATCCAGTCCGCGACGGCGTGGTGCTTCCGATCCTCCACCTGAACGGGTACAAGATCGCCAATCCGACGGTGCTCGCACGACTACCCGAGCGCGAGCTGCGCGCGTTGCTCGAGGGGTACGGGCACGCGCCGATCTTCGTCGAGGGCGACGACCCGGCCGTCATGCATCAGCTGATGGCCGCGGCGCTCGATCGCTCCGTCATGCAGCTCAGGCGCATCAAAGCCGAAGCGGACGCCGGGCACCTGCTCCGGCAGCCCTCGCCGATGATCGTGCTGCGAACGCCGAAGGGCTGGACAGGGCCGAAGATCGTCGATGGCAAACCGGTCGAGGGGACCTGGCGCTCGCATCAGGTACCGATCGATGCCGTGCGTACGAACGGCGAGCACCGGGCCCAACTCGAGCGATGGATGCGCTCGTACCGTGCGGATGAGCTGTTCGACGACGACGGAGCGCTCGTGGCGGACCTCGCCGCCCTGCCGCCGAGCGGCGAGCGCCGGATGAGCGCGAATCCGCGGGCGAACGGCGGCGTTCGGCTGATCGATCTCGACTTGCCCGACTTTCGTGCGTACGCGGTCGATATGACGGCCCCGGGAGCGACGCAAGCAGAACCCACGCGCGTCCTCGGGACGTTCTTGCGCGACGTCATCGCCCGCAACTCGGATCGATTCCGACTGCTCGGGCCTGACGAGACCTCGTCCAACAGGCTTGACGCGGTGTTCGACGTGACCGACCGCGTCTTCAGCGACCTGATCCTCCCGACCGACGAGCACATCGCCCCGCACGGGCGGGTCATGGAGGTGCTGTCGGAGCAGATGATCGAAGGCTGGCTCGAGGGCTACTTGCTCACGGGACGCCACGGCCTGTTCAATTGTTACGAGGCGTTCATCCGCATCATCGACTCGATGTTCAACCAGCACGCGAAGTGGCTGAAGGTCACGCGGGAGCTGCCGTGGCGCCGGCCGATCGCGTCGCTCAACTACCTCCTCTCATCGCACGTGTGGCGCCAGGATCACAACGGCTTCTCGCACCAGGACCCCGGGTTCATCGATCACGTCGCGAACAAGAAAGCTGAGGTCATCCGCGTGTACCTGCCGCCCGACGCGAACACGCTGCTCTCGGTCGTGGATCATTGTTTGCGGAGCCGCAACTACGTGAACGTGATCGTCGCCGGGAAGCAGCTGGAGCCCAACTGGCTGTCGATCGACGAGGCGATCGCGCATTGCGCACGAGGTGCCGGCATCTGGGAGTGGGCGAGCAGCGCTGCCGGTACGAAGCCGGATGTGGTGCTCGCCTGCTGTGGCGACGTGCCGACGCTCGAGACGCTCGCAGCGGCCGCTCTCCTGCGACAGCATCTTCCGGACGTCCGCGTGCGCGTGGTGAATGTCGTCGACCTCATGCGCCTGCAGCCCGACACCGAGCACCCGCACGGCTTGGCCGATCCTGACTTCGACGCCCTGTTCACGGCGGACAAGCCGGTGATCTTCGCCTACCACGGCTATCCGTCGCTCATCCACCGCCTGGCGTACCGGCGGACGAACCACGCGAACCTGCACGTGCGCGGGTACAAGGAAGAAGGCACGACGACCACCCCGTTCGACATGGTGATGCTCAACGACCTCGACCGCTTTCACCTCGTCATGGATGTCATCGATCGGGTGCCCGGTCTGCGCGAGCGCGCCGGGGACGTACGGCAGCTCATGGTGGAGGCGCGAAGCGCGTGTCGCGCCTATACCCGCGAGCACGGCGAGGACGCGCCCGACGTGACGCAGTGGGTCTGGCACCCCACCGCTTCGCTCAAGCCGTGACGACCTGACCCGGACCCAGCCTCGCGGGCGCCGATCGCTTGAACGGCTCCGTCCACAGCGTTGCGACGACCGCGATGCCCAGCGCCGCCGCCCACTCGAGCGGCCCGAGCGGGGCGACCTCGAAGAAGCGGGCGAAGAGCGGGATCTGCACCACTGCCACGAGCGACACCGCGGCACCCCCCACGACGAACGGGAGCGCGCGGTTGCCCACGGCCGGCGTACGCCAGAACGCGCGCTGTGGCGATCGTGTCACGAGCACGAGGAGAAGCTGACCAGAGAGGAGCGCGGCGAGCCCGATGGCGCGCGCGTGCTCGACGGCCGAGCCGCGCCCAAGATCGCCGAGGTACGCCGCGAGCACCGCTGCCGTGAGGCTCAGACCGAGAACGACCGGCCGACGCAGGTCCGCGATGGCGACGAGCTCCGAGGCCGACGCCCGCGGCGGTCGTTGCATGATGTCGGCCGGTGCCGGATCGGCCTCGAACACGAGCGACGACGTGGGGTGAACGACGATCTCGAGCCAGACCAGATGCACCGGCAAGAGGAACAGCGGCGCACCGAGGAACGGGATCGTGACCGCGGCGAGCAGCAGCGGGATGTGGAACGCGATGAGATAGGCGAATGCCCGGCGAAGGTTCTCGAAGATCCGCCGGCCGTCGCCGATCGAACGCACGATGGTCGCGAAGTTGTCGTCGAGCAGCACCATCGTCGCGGCCGCTCGTGCGACCTCGGTCCCGCGCCGACCCATCGCGATGCCGATGTCAGCCTCGCGGAGCGCCGGCGCGTCGTTCGTGCCGTCTCCGGTCATCGCGACGACCGCGCCACGAGCGTGCAGCGCGCGCACGAGCTCGTATTTCTGCGCGGCTTCGATCCGCGCGAACACCGTCACGCCCGCCACCGCTTCCACGCGCGCGTCCTCTGACAGCAGATCGAGCTCCTCGCCGGTCAGCGCCCGGTCGGGCCGGGCAAGGCCAAGGTCGCGCGCCACCGCGCAGGCGGTGGCCGGGTGGTCGCCCGTGATCATGACGACTCGGATCCCGGCCGAGCGGCATTCGTCGAGCGCCTCGCGAACCCCGTCGCGGATCGGATCGGCGAAGGCGACCAGCCCGAGGAACCCGAGTCCTGTCTCCGCGTCCGCGCGGGTCGCTGCCGTCGCCGGCTCACCCGACGCCAACGCCAAGACCCGCATGCCCCGTTCGGCGAAGCGCGCGTTCGCCGCTTCGACGCCGGCTCGGATGGCCGGTGGCGCCGCCGTCCGATCGAGCATCGGCTCGAGCGCGCCTTTCGCGTACGACTCGAGCCGGCCGTCACGGCGCCACACCTGCACGGTGTGCCGGCCCCGTGGGTCGAACGGGTAGCTCGCGATGAGCTCGCCGCGGCCGGTGCCACCTCGCAAGATCGCCGCGTCGAACGGATCGTGTCCGCTCGGCTCGCTCGAGAGGATCGCCGCCTCGAGCAACGCCGCGCGGTCGGCGCCGTCGACGATCCGCCCGTCAGCTGACGCGATGGTCTGGAGCTCGAGCCGGCCCGCGGTGAGCGTTCCCGTCTTGTCCGTGGCGATGACCGTCGTCGAGCCGAGGGTCTCGACCTTTGCCAATCGTCGGATCAGCGCGTGATGCCGTGCGAGACGCCACGCGCCGAGCGCGAGGTACAGCGCGAAGACCATCGGGAACTCTTCCGGGATCGCCGCCATCGCGAGCGAGATGCCGGCGACGATCGAGGCCGCCCACCCGGCCCCGTGCGCAAGCTCCACCCCGATGACCAGGACGGATGCGACCAGCGCGACGACGCCGAGCGACGTGACGAACCGGCGGATCCCGCGCTGGAGCGGCGTCGGTGGCTCGCTGATCCCCGCGACGAGCACGCCGATCTTCCCGTAGCGCGTTCGAGCACCGGTCTCGATGGCGATCGCGTCGGAGTGACCTGACAGGACGGTTGTCCCCGCCCAGGCCGTGCTGTCGCGCTCCTTTTCGATCGGATGCGACTCGCCGGTGAGCGACGACTCGTCGACCAGGAGCCGCCCGTCCGCAAGGAGCGTGAGGTCCGCCGGCACGACGTCACCTTCGCGCAGGAAGACGACATCGCCCGGCACGATCTCGTTGGCCCCGATCGTCCGGAGACGGCCATCGCGCCAGACCGAGGCGATCGGGTCGGTGAGCTGTCGCAAGGCCTGGAGCGCGTGTTCGGTCCGCAGCTCGAGGACGACGCTCACCGCGGTGATCGCGACGAGCGCGATCAGGCTGACCGTGGCGTCGCCAAAGTCGCCAACGGCGACGTAGACCGTGCCGGCGACGAGCAGCAGCACCACCATCGGATCGGTGAGCACGCGGCGCAGCCAGGTGAGTGCCCCGGGCGGACGAGCCGGCGGCACCAGGTCGTTCGGTCCGTGGCGGGCGAGGCGCACCTGTGCCTCGGCCGTGGTCAGGCCGGGCGGCCCGGGTGTCGGGCGCACCACGGGTATCTCGACGAGGGTCATACCGAGTCGAGGCTCGGGTCGGCGCGCCGGCCCCGATAGGGCCGACCGGACCATCGGCTGGAGGCGGATGGCACTCGCCGGTCAGGGGGTCCGTGCCTACCGTCGTTCCACATGACCGGCCGCACCTGGCTCGTCGTCACCCCGACGGCCTCGCCTTCGTTCGGCGACCACGACTGGTTCGTGGAGCTGCGCCCCCTTGCGGATGAGCTCGCGCTCCGCGACGGTGTGGCGGTCATCACCTGGCCCGACCGCGGCGTCGACCGGCGGCCGACGCTCGCCGGGACCGCGACCGTCACGAAGCTCTCTCGCGATGCTCACCAGCTGCGGCTCCGCCATCGCGTGTCGCCCGTGGAGGGTCATGAGCTCTCGGTGACCTCGCTCGGGACGCGCTTCGTCGCGGCACGCGGATGGTCGGCCCAGCGTCGGGCCGAGGTGCTCGGCTCGCCACGGCTCATCAGCGAGCGCGACTTTGCGCTCATCGAGGACGCGCTCCTCGCCGTCGCGCACGAATTCGGGCCGCCGCCGAAGCGGCCGGCCCACCGCCGCCCTCGGACGCCCGGTCGTCGTGCGCTGATCGCGGGACGAGCGAGCGTGACCGGGGGCCATGGGGGGAAGCCGCGCTGACGTCCGGTCCGCACCGCGTCAGCTGATCGCGGTCCCGAGCGCTTTGCCGATGCCATAGGTCACCGCCGCGGCGGCGATCCCGATGGCGAGCTGACGGAGTCCAGCGCGGAGCGCGGATCGGCCGGTGATGACCGTGATGAGCGCGCCCACCCCGAAGAGCGCGAGCGCGCTCAGGGCCGCCGCCAACACGACCGCCGGCGTTCCGGTGGTGAACGCGAACGGGACGAGCGGGACGAGCGCGCCGGTCGCGAACATCGCGAACGACGTTCCGGACGCGACCCAGGCGGAGCCGCCAAGGTCCTGCGGATCGATCCCCAGCTCCTCACGCGCGAGCGCGTCAATGGCCGTGCGCGCGTCTCCGCTCACGAGTTGGCGCGCGATCGCGCGCGCCTGATCGGCGGCGACACCCTTGGACCGGTAGATGAGCGTGAGCTCCTCCTCTTCCTCCTCCGGCGCCGCGGCGAGCTCTTCCGACTCGATCCCGATCTGCCGCAGGTACAGCTCGCGAGTGCTCTGGACGGACAGCCATTCGCCGAGCGCCATCGAGATCGATCCGGCGAGGACCCCGGCGATGCCGGCCACCACGATGGTCCGGCTGTCGGCCGATGCGCCCGCAACGGCCATCACGAGGCAGAAGTTGGACACGAGCCCGTCGTCCATCCCGAGCACCGCGGCCCTGAGCGCGTTGCCACCGGTCCGATGCCGACCCTCGAGCGTCGCGATCCCCGGGCCCGCGATCCCGCTCCCCGCGATCTCACGCAGGAGCCGCGCGTGCGATCGCTCATCACGCGGCAGCGACGTCCCGGCCGCCTCCGGCTGGCTGTCGTACGCACCCTGATCCCGGGTTTCGCGGCCCCCGATCGTCGCTGCGACCGCGCCCGCGCCGAACCGGCGCGCCACGGCGGCAAGGACGCGCGCGCGCCATGAGGGACGGGGCATGCCTGACCACGCGCCGGCGTCGCGGAGCTTCGTTTCCCATAACGATGCATGCCGTTCTTCGGTCTGCGCGAGGTGCCGGTAGACCGTCGCGAGCGGACTGTCATGTTCCGCCTCGGCCATCGCGCGGTAGGCGGCGATCCCGTCGACCTCGCCCTGGAGGTTCGCCCGCCAGCGGGCGACGTCGTCTTTCACGACCCGATGATGAGCCTGCCGCGGCTCCACCGATAGCTGACATTCGGCCTCGCGGAAGGTGACCATCGGCCCTCGCCGCGGGGCGGAACGCGCGCGACCATGTCGGGGTCCCGAGGGCTTGCCACAGGGACCGCCGGCGTTCGACCCATTGGAGCGGACGGTCGGCTCGAGCCGCCGATCCGACGGAGGGACCGATGGGCGCGCAGCACGTACTCGCGATCGAAGACGACGTTCGACACGGCGAGCAGATCGGTGAGGCGCGGACCGAGCTCGCGCGCGATCGCATCACGTCGGACGGCCACACGTTCGCCGAAGCGTGGATCGGCGTGCCGCCCGCGGTGACCATCCCTGTCCCGCGGCGCACTGCCGCATCGCCCGGGACGGACCTCTTCGGGATCGTCGTCCACGAGCTGCGTCAGCCGCTCACGGTCATTCGAGGACAGCTGCAGCTCGGTCTGCGGCAGATCGGCAAGGATCAGGCGCGCGAGCGTGAGGCGGTCGACCTGGCGATCGCGCAGGTCGACCGGCTGGAGAAGCTCCTCGGCGCACTGCTGGATGCCGGGACCTTCGTCACGAACGGCCTCGGTGTCGCGGTCGCGACATTCGATCTGTTGCCCGTCGTCACGGACGCCATCGCCAGGCACGAGGAGCGCGCGACGCGATCGATCACGCTGCGGGCGCCCCACGGTCCCGTGCCGGCGCGCGGTGACCCCGAACGGACCGCGGAGATCCTGGACAACCTACTTGGGAATGCGCGCAAGTACAGCGCCGCGACCGCGCCGATCGAGGTGACGCTCACGACGTCCGGCACCGCCGTCCGGGTACGCGTCGCGGACCATGGTCTGGGCGTTCCGGCGGCGGAGCAGGCCCGGCTGTTCACTCCGTTCTACCGCGCGTCGACCAGTCACGACATCCCGGGCACCGGTCTCGGCCTCCATCTCAGTCAGCGGTTCGCGGAGCGTCAGGGCGGCCGCCTCTGGTTGGAGTACAGCTCTGAGGCCGGCAGCGCGTTCACGCTCGAGCTTCCGGTCGCGACGGAGCGGACCGCGCGATCGTCTCGCTGAGTGCTTGTCAGCACTGCCATCGGTGGGTCAAGACGTCTGCGGGCGATGCCTAGGAGCGCTCGCCCTTGGCCGACGGCGCATGGAAGCGCCGTCCGGTGATCTCCGATGGTTTGATCGCGATCCAGCGCCACCTCTCGCCCGGAGCGCTCGGATCCAGGGGCACGCGTCGGAGGTGTTCCGCGGCCCGACCCGGATTCAGCGTGATCTCTTCGGCCGGGCCCTTCGCGACGACGCTCCAGCCGATCCGCGGATCCGGATCCCAACCGTCGACCTCAAAAGCGACCATCGTCTCGGGCATCGCGTGCAGCTTCGTGCCGGGGCCGGTCCGGAAGACGATGATCTTTCCCTCCATGCCATAGGTGACCGGGAAGATCTCGATGTTCCCCTCGAACTCGAAGCTGATCCGACCGACTTTGCGGCAGCGGAGGAGCGCGAGACAATCGTCCTCCGCCAGGACCTCAAGTGGATCGCTGATCGTCATCTGATCAGGGCGTTCCGCGGCCGCTCTCGTGGTGCGCTGATCCGATGTGGCTATCAGGGCTCAGACCGCGATCGGGACCGGCGACCCGCGGACGTCCCGACGGCGGGGCCGGGACCTCGACCGACCGCACCCGGTCGGCCGGCGGGCAGCGACACCCTGGGTCATCGTTGTTCGCTTCGAATGGGAACCGCCGTCGTTCCCCGCACGTGCGACATCCGTACCACTCGATATCGCTCATCGCATCTTCCGTCGGCCGACACATCGGCCCAATGCCTTCGCCGATGGTGCGCCCCCGCAGCGGCCCCTGGCTAGGGTCGAACGGCCCACGATCACCCTTCGAATGGCTCGGTCCCGGGCAGGACACGGCGAGCGGGAACGGCGTCATGACCCCGAACAGCTCGATCCGGCGACCAGATGTGCGACGCCGTCGGCGTGGCGGCGGCGTCGCGAGGCGGGACCGTGCTCCGTGGCGGGCTATGCCGGCTCGAGCGCGATGTAGCGAACGAACGCGTCGGCGAGCAGCCCGAGGACCAGTCCGGTGAGGACCGCCGGGATGATGATCAACCCATCGATCTCGGGGCCGCCGGTCATCGACGCCGAGCTCGTGATCGTCGGCAGCCACAACCACGGCGCGCTGGTGTCGTTCGCCCTCGGGTCGGTCGCGGCCGAGGTCGTCGACCACGCGCCGTGCCCGGTGCTGATCGCGCGCAATTCGACCCTCGGGCCGATCGTGCTCGGGCACGATGGATCCGAAAGCGCGCTGCTCGCGGAGCAGCTCGTCGCGGAGTGGCCGTTCCTGGCACGCGAGATCGTGCGTGTGGTCAACGTGAGTCCACTGCTCCCGCCGTGGTACATGGGTGCCGACCTCGGGATGAACCCGGTCATCGACGGCGAGTTCCTGCAGACGTTGCTCGACGGGAACTGGCGACCCCAACCGTGGTCTGAGGCGGCGGAACATGACCCGATCGACGTCGCGCCTGGCGAAAGTGTCGTTCAGCTGCTTGATGTGCGGGCTCGACACGCCGAATGTCGAGATCCGGATCGACGCGTTGACCCGGGACGCCGTTCGCCGGGCGCTCGACGGCACGGACGCGGCGTGGCGGCCGATCTGGGACGGCTCGTTGATCCCGCACTGCCCGCGCTGTCGTGGGCGCATGCTCCTCGAGCTCGGCTCGGTCCCTATCTGGCGGCAGGTCGAGGCGGCGCGCGACCACGTGACCTGACCGATCGTTCGGCACACCCGGGCGAGCCAAGGTAGGCTTCCCGCTCGCGACGGCGAGCGGGAGGAACGGTTGGGCCTGAAGGCGATCTGGCGCGAGGACCTCGTCACCAGCCTGCTCTCGACCCTGCTCGTGGCCGGCCTGTTCCTCGACGGCTGGAATCACATCAACCTGCAGAACGGCGCGCTCGGAAGCTTCTTCACGATCTGGCACGCGCTGCTCTATGCCGGCTTCAGCGCGACCGCGCTGTGGGTCGTGACGCGCAACCCGCAGCTGTACACACGCGGCGTGAGACCGGCGCCATATTTCCATCCGATCCTCGGCATCCCGCTCCGCTATCCGCTCGCGATCGGCGGCCTTGCGCTCGCGACGGTCGGCCTGTTCGGCGATCTCGCGTGGCACACGGTGTTCGGTGAAGAGACCGGGGTCGCGCGGGTCATCGCGCCCTTCCATCTGCTCCTGTTCGCCGGCGCCGCCGGGCTTTCGTCCGCGCCACTGCGATCGGCCTGGTACGCGCCGCGGTTCTATCCGAGCAATGCGTCGTTCCGGCGGCTGCTGCCGCCGCTGATCGCGCTGACGCTCGTCACCTGCGTCGCCGCGTTCATGTTCCAGTGGCTGAATGCGTTCATCGACTGGACGCCGTCGGTCGTGATCGGACGGATCCCGCCGGAGCTGGCCGGCAACGCGCGCGTCCGCGGTACCACGGAGTTCGCGGGCGCGGCCCGGATCCTCGCCACCAATCTCATCCTGCTCGCGCCGCTCTTCCTCGGACTCCGGCGGTGGCAGCTGCCCTTCGGGAGCGCGACGCTCCTGTTCGTCGGCGTGAGCTTCTCGATGAGCGCGCTGACCAGCTTCGACCTGGGCGCCACGGTCGCCGCCGCCCTCGTGGGTGGACTGGTCGCCGACACGATCATCGACCACTTCCAGCCGGACACGCACGAGACCCACGGGCACCGCGTCATGGCCGGCGTGACGCCGCTCGCGCTGTGGACGACCTATTTCCTGATCCTGCGGTTCGTCTATGGCGTCGAGTGGCCGTTCGATCTGTGGCTCGGAACGACGCTCCTCGCGTCGATCTCTGGGCTGCTGCTCAGCTACGTCGCGATCCCGCCCGTCGCGCCGGCGCCGGTGACCGAGGGTGGCATCCCACTTCCCGAAGGGGCGATCGATGTTGGAGGAGGCGGCTGATGGCGACACCCAAGCGGACGTCCGGCGGCGGGTACAGCCGGCGCACGTTCTTGACCGGTCTCGGGCTCGGCCTCGGCGCCGCCGGCGCCGCCGGCGTTGCGACGGGCGTCAGCCTCGGGCGGATCGACGTGCGCGACCATACGGTCGTACCGGGCAACTTCACGCGATTGTTCCCGGACCTTCCGCCGTTCTTCGAGCAGCTCGATCCGGCCGGCGCGACCGATCCGCTCCGCGACGTCCTGCGTGACCTCGGCAAGCTTGGCGGGTTGCTGGACGCGAACGACGCGCTGAGCGCCGGCCCCGTGGCGCTGATCGCCGATGCGACCGTGAACGGCAACAGCCCCGCGACCAACCCCGACAACCCGACGCACACCGCCGGCGTGACGTTCTTCGGCCAGTTCATGGATCTCGACATGACGTTCGACAGCCGGTCGCCCCTCGGCGTTCCCACCGATCCGTCCACGATGCCGAACGCGCGCGTGCCGTACTTCGATCTCGACACCGTGTACGGGCAGGGTCCGAACGTGAACCCGCAGTACTACGA
>DATCOD010000163.1:0-17102 GCA_036564905.1 Candidatus Limnocylindria bacterium | reverse complement strand
CCTCGACGGGTACCTCGAGAAGAAGTCCGTGGTCCTCTCGGCGGGCTAACCCTCGTGCGCGCGCAGCCACGCGGCGTGCTCGGCCAGACCGGCGCGCAGGCCGAAGCGCGGCCGCCAACCGAGCTCGTCCGCGGCCCGGCTGAGATCGAGCGGCGCGTCGACGACGTCGGGGTTCGCGTCGGCACCTGGCTCGACGACCTCGATCGCCGCGCCACCGGCGGCCCTGCCGATGGCCGTCGCCAGCTCGGCGACGGTGACCGGCTCTCCCGACCCGATGTTGAATGTGGCGTGCGGGGGCGCGACGGCGGCTCCCGCGGCGATGAGCGCGCTCGCCGCATCATCGGCGTACAGCAGCTCCTGCCGGCCGGGCCAGCGCCGCTTGAGGCTCGCTCGGCCGTCCGCGATCGCCGTGCCGAGGGCCTCGTGGATCAGCCGCGACACCCCGCCGCCGGGCCGCCGGGCCGGGCCATACACCGCGGCGAATCGCACGCTGAGGAAGGACAGCCCGAACGACCGCGCGTAGGTCCCGCCGAGGAGCTCCGCGGAGCGCTTCGTCGCCGCGTACACGGTCGCCGGCCTGCATGGATGGTCCTCGGACACCCGGTCAGCCGCCACGGTCGGGTCGTACACCACGACGGAGCTCGTCAGGACGACGCGCGGGACCTGCTCGAGCCGCGCGGCCTCGAGCACGTTGGCGGTCCCGAGCACGTTCACTCGGACCGTGTCGTGCGGCCGCGTCACGCCGTCCGGTGTCAGCAGCCCGGCCGTGTGGAGGATCCGCTCCGGCCGGTGCCGCCGCACGGCCGACACGAGCGCAGCGAGGTCCAGCAGGTCGCCCGCGATCGGGACGACTCCCGGCCCCGGCTCGGGCGGGGCCAGGTCGTAGACCACGACCTCCTCGTCGCTCGCGCGCAGCTGCGCGACCACGCGTGCCCCGACCAGCCCGTGGCCGGTCAGGAGCGTCGTCATGAGGCGCGGCGCGGATGCCCGAAGCGCATCACGTCGGCACAATAGACGCGGCATGGACGACGTGGTCGAGGTCACGACGTACGCGGAGGTCGTCGAGGCGCTCCGCGCCTCGGCCAAGCTGGCCGTCGTCATGGACGAGGAAAGCGAGCCGGTCCGCGGCGGCACGGTCCTCCGGATCGACGGCGAGGTCCACGCGAAACGGCGGCGGCTGCTCAACCGCATCGTCTTCCACGACGGCCATACCCGGCTCCGCGAGCAGGTGCTCCGCCCGGGCCTCGAACGCGAGCTCGCGCGCGTTCGCAGGGACCCCGATCCGGACGGTGTCGTCCGCGTCGATCTCATCCCGTTCGCGACGCGTCTGCTCGTCGAGCTCGTCGCCTCGATGATCGGGCTCGACGCGGCGAAGACGCCGACCGGCCTCGACTCCCTCGTGCGGCTGCACACCGAGCTCGTCGCGTTCCCGCGGCTACAGACGCAGCTCCGCGCGGTCGCGCCACCGCTCGTGGACGGCGAAACCGGGCGGCAACGCGCGCTGGAGCGGCACGAGGCCGCGAAGCGCGAGTTCGTCGAACGCTTCTACCGCCCGGCCATGGAGACGCGGCGGGCGCTGGTCGCGCGTCACGAGCAGGGCGATCCTGCGGACGCGGAGCTGCCCGATGACTTCCTCACCATCGTCGCGGCGCACGGCGACCCGCGGCTCGATGACGAGCCCGACCTCGCCGTCCGGCACGCGATCGTCGATCTCCTGCACGCCGGCACCGGCACGACGGTCGGCGCGCTGGTGCGCGCGATCGACGAGCTTGACCGCCATTTCCGCGCGCATCCGGAGGATCTCGGACGTCGCGAGGACCCGGCATTCCTGCTCGGCGCGATCAACGAGACGCTGCGCCTCCACTCCGCGAACCCCGCGGAGATCCGGCGCGCGACGACTGACCTCACGCTCCGCGGCGGCACGCGGATCGCGGCCGGCCAGTTCGTCGCCCTGCGGACCGGATACGCGAACCGCGATCGCACGGTGTTCGGCGCGGACGCCGATCGGTTCGATCCACACCGGCAGGTCCCGCCCGCGGTGTACCCGTACGGCGTCGCCTTCGGCAGCGGCCCGCACATGTGCTACGGCGTTCCGCTGGTGATGGGCAACGATGGCATCGACGGCAACCTGGTCTGTCTCGTGCGGCGGCTCTATGCGGCGGGGATCAGACCGGACCCCGATCGACCCGCGCGAAGCCGGCCGACGATCGCCCACGCCGATCTCAAGACGATCGACTCCTATCCGGTGGTGTTCGACCCGGCCTGACCGTCGGCCGCGCGAAGCATCGCGCCGAGCCGTTCGGCGAGCGGTGACGCCGGCCGGTCCGCGACGTTCCCGGGATCAGCGGCGCCGACCCCGAGGTAGCGGCGCACGACCTCGGGTGATCGAAGGAGCTCCTGCCCGCTGCCTTCGAGCGCCACCTGGCCGGTCTCGAGGACGTACGCCCGGTCGGCGATGCCCAGGCTGCCGCGCGCGTTCTGCTCGACGAGCAGGATGGAGAGGCCGCCCTCCCGCAGGCGCACGAGCGCGGCGAAGATCTCGCGGACGAGCGCCGGCGCGAGCCCGAGCGAGGGTTCATCCAGCAGGAGGAGCCGCGGCTTCGACATGAGGCCCCGCGCGATCGCGAGCATCTGCTGCTGGCCGCCGGACAGCGCCACGGCGTCGTCGGCGAGCCGCGCGACGAGCGCAGGGAACAGCGCCAGGGTGTCATCGATCCGCCGCGCCAGCTCCGGCGGCGAGAGCCGCGCGCGGTACGCTCCGAGCCGTAGGTTGTCCGCGACCGAGAGCTCGGCGAATACCTGCCGGCGCTCCGGCACGTGGCTCACCCCGAGCCCGACGATGGCCGCCGGCGCCAGGCGATCGATCCGCCGCCCGGCGGTGTGGATCTCGCCGGCCGTCGGACGGATCAGCCCGGACACACACTTCAGGAGGGTCGATTTGCCCGCACCGTTGGCGCCGATGAGCGCGACGAGCGATCCGGCCTCGACCACCAGATCGACGCCGTGCAGCACCCCGAACTTCCCGTAGCCGGCATGCACGCCGCGGAGCGCAAGACCCTCGGTCACGCCATCGCCTTCCCGAGGTAGGCGTCGATGACCCGCTCATCGGTCTGGATCGCCGCGGGCGATCCGCTCGCGATGCGCTTGCCGAGATCGAGCACCACGACGTCGTCAGCGACGCCCATGACCAGGGACATGTTGTGCTCGACGACCACGACGGTGATGCCTGCCGCCCGGATGTCGCGCATCGCCTGGGCGAGCTCACCGGCCTCGCCGTCGTTCAGCCCGGCAGCGGGCTCATCGAGCAGTAGCACGCGCGGCGCGGCCATCAGTGCGCGGGCGAGCTCGAGCAGCTTCTGCGATCCGACGGGCAGCTCGGTCGCCGGATCCGATGCGCGCGCGCCCAGACCAAGCGCCTCCAGCAGCGCGGCGGCCTCGGTGCGCAGCGTGGCTTCCTCGCGGGTCGCCGCCCCCAAGCGCAGCGCCTGCCGCCACGGGCGGGCCCGGACGCGGCGATGCGCGCCGACAAGCACGTTCTCGAGGGCGGTGGTACCCGGGAGCACCCGGGCCATCTGGAACGTGCGGACCATCCCGTGCGCGGCGATACGTGACGGATCCATCGCGGCGAGCGACCGGCCGAAGAGCAGCGCCTCACCGGCGTCCGGCGCCACGAGGTTCGTGAGCAGGTTGAAGAGCGTCGTCTTCCCGGCGCCGTTCGGCCCGATGATCGCGGTGATGGAACCCATCCTCACGCTGAACGAGACGTCGTCGACCGCACGCACCCCGCCGAACGCCTTCGACAGCCCGCGGGCCTCGAGCGCTGGCGGCGCGCCGGTCACAAGAACGCCGGGCGGCGACGCGACGACGGTCGCCGGCGGCGGGTGAGGCCCGCGACCAGTCCGGCCAGACCCCCGGGGAGGTAGAGGAGAACGGCCACCAAGAGGCCACCCTCGACGAGCGTCTTGTACGTCGCGAGCGGCTGCACGAGCGCCGGCAATACCGAGAGGAACGTCGCGCCAAGGATCGGACCGATCAGCGTCCCCTGGCCGCCGAGGACGAGCATCGTCACAAGCTCGAGCGATCGAGGGGTGCTCACGAGCTCCGGCGCGAGATAGCGGAAGTCGAACGCGTACAAGCTGCCCGCCAGCGACGCGCATGCGGCACCGAGCATGAACGCCGCGGCCTTGTAGCGGGCGACGGGGATGCCGATCGATCGCGCGGCGATCGGATCCGCGCGGATGGCCTGGAGCGCGCGACCGAAATCGGACCGCGCGAGATTCGCCAGCACCACGGCGACGATCCCCGCGACACCCCAGACCAAGTAGTAGTTCGCGACGTCGCCCGTCACGACGATGCCGGCGACGGAGAACGGTGGGATCCCGGTGAGTCCCGAGGGCCCGCCGGTGAGGTCGGGCAGGCCGACGAGCAGCGAGTCGACGAGCAGACCGACGGCGAGCGTGGCGAGCGCCATGTACACGCCGCGAAGCCGCGCGGTCACGGCGGAGACGACGAGCGCCGCCGCAAGGGTGACGACGAGACCCGCCCCCGCCGCGACCAGCGGCTCGATGTGCGCTCGGACCATGAGGATGGCCGTCACGTAGCCGCCGATCCCCATGAACGCGGCGTGCCCGAGGCTGACCTGTCCGGCGTACCCCATCAGAAGGTCCAGCCCGAGGATCGCGACGACGAAGACGCCCGCGATGACGAACGCGGCCGTGAGCCCGCTCTCGCGCAGGACCACCGGCGCGAGGACCACCGCGAGCGCGAGGGCGAGCGTGATGAGCAGACCACGGCGCCCAGAGAAGCGCACGACCGGCACGCTGCGCTCGAACGCATCGGGGACGTCGACCCGCCGGGCGCGCGCGCCGAGCATGCCGGTGGGGCGCCACACCAGCACCGCGAGGAGGACGACGAACGAGATCGTTGGAGCGAACAGCGACGAGACGTAGCCGGCGGCGACCTGCTCGACAAGTCCGAGCGTGATGCCGCCGACGACCGCGCCGAAGAACGACCCCATCCCACCGAGGGCGACCGCGATGAAGCCGGCGTTGGTGAAGAACCGGCCGGTATCGAACGCAAGGGACGCGAGTGGCCCGACGACGGCTCCGCCGAGCGCACCGACCCCCGCCGCCGCCGCGTAGCTCAGCAGTGTCAGCCGCGGGACGTCGATGCCCATCAGCGCCGCAGCCAGCGGATTCTCGCCGCAGGCGCGAAGGGCCTTCCCCACCGTCGTCCGCTCCAACGTGTAGGCGAGCGCACCGACGACGAGCGCGGCGGTCGGAAGGATCACGAGCGCCTGCGTCGGTAGGTGGATGCCCAGAACGACGATCGGCGCCTCGCCGAAGAACGACGGCACCGCGTACGGCTGACTCCCCCAGATGAGCAGCGTCGCGCCCTCGAAGAACGTGAGCAGGCCCGCAGTCAGGATGAGGATGCCTGCGGTCGACAGGCGCCCCAGACCGCGGTGGACCACCAGCCATTCCACGATCGCACCGACCGCGGCAAGGATCACGACCGCGGCGGCGAGCGCCAACGGCAGCGGCCATCGGGCGGTGACCTCGAGCGTGTAGAAGACGAGCGCGCCCATGACCACGAACGCGCCCTGGACCAGGTTGAGGACCCCGGCGACGCGATAGACCAACGTGAAGCCGATCGCGATGACCGCGTAGATCGCCCCGACGAGCAGGCCGCCGAGGAGGATCTCGATGGCCTGGCTCATCTGCCGATCGGTCCTATTGCGTCGCTACGCCTATGGCGTGCTCACCGGCACCCAGGCCTTCTTCGTCGCGTCCCATCGCGTCACGAGAGCCTGCGCGGAGGTCAAGCCCCGCTGCGGCTCCACTGTGAAGTCGTACGTGCCGTTCACACCGGAGAAGCCCTTAAGGCCGTTGATGGCATCGCGCAGCTGGCTCGCGGTCGCCTGCGGACCGAGCTTCTTGAGCGTCTCGATGACGATGAGCGCCGGGTCCCAGGCCAGCGAGGTGCCGATGTCCGGCTGCACATTCGCCGCGGCGAGCGCGTCCGTGTACACCTTCAGCGCGTCTTTCACCGATCCGGCCGGCAGGGTCGCCGCGGCCGGCCATTCCGGCGCCGGGATGAGTAGGTCCTTCGGCAGGAACGCGGCGTATTGGTCCATCTGGGCGTAGGTCATGTTGCCGTCGGTCGTCGCGATCGGGATGTCGAGCCCGGCCTGCGCTGCTCCCCGCAGCACCGTCGCGATGGGCGTGCCGGTGCTCCAGGCGACGAGCGCCTGCGCGCCCGATGCCTTTATGCGACTGATCTGCGCGGACACGCTCACATCGGTCGTGTTGAAGTGTTCCTGCGCCACGAGCTCGACGCCCGACGCCTCGGACACGCCCGTCTTGATCGCGCTGTCGGCGTCCTGACCGGTCGCGTCGGTCGAGGTGAGCGTGGCGATCTTGGTCAGGCCCTTCGACTTGAAGTACTTGAACAGCGCGCGGTTCAGATCGATCGTCGAGACCGAGCTCGTGAAGGTATAGCTGCCCTTGTCCGGGTGGATCCCCGGCGAGAAGCAGTAGAGGACCGGTCCGTTGGCCACGACCGGCGACGCCGCGTTGCACGAGCCGGCGAGCGACGGGCCCAGAATGACGGGCACGTTCTTCGCGATGATCTGGTTCACGAGCTGCACGTCCGTCGCCGCCGTCGACGCGTCGTCGTAGTAGGTGAACTTGACCGGCCGGCCGGAGATGCCGCCGCTCTTGTTCACGACGCCCTGGAGCGCGTCGAGGGCCTGCTGCTCGGGCTTTCCGAGGAAGGCAGCGCTGCCGGTGAGCGGGAGGATGACGTGGAGCTCGTACGGCGTCGCCGCCGTCGCGGCCACCGTCGCGGTGGCTGCCGCGGTGCTAGCCGGCGCGGATGATGGCGCCGCCGCGGGCGAAGCACAGCTCGCCGCGGCCAGCAGCGTTGCGCAGCCGATCGCGATGGCGCGGATCATGTGGTCCTCCTCGACGCGTGCTGTCGTGCATCAATGGTTCGAATGGTCAAACCATTCGTCCAAGACCTGCGGACGATAGGGCGGCTCCGGGCTGGCCGCAAGGGACCGTCGAACGCTTCCTCATAGGACGCTGGACCGCCGTCAACCGGCCCGAATGCGGCCCGGCAGGTGTCCCTCGCTGGCGTTCGACCCGAGGGCAGCAGGCGCCGTGGGTGAAGGAGATCGCGTAGCACGCGACGCCGATCGGTCGCGATCCGCGTTCGCGACGGTCGTGCCGCACGACGAAAGGAGCTCAGCAGGGGCGGCATCGTCGTCGCGTCTTCGCTCGACGTTCAACGGAACGAGCGCGATAGGCTGGCGCCGATGGCGAGCCGGCGGGCGGGGACGGCGCGCGCGACGGCGGTACCCGCCGCGGACCGGGCGCTCCGCGCGGCGGTCGTGAGGGCGGCGCGGATCCTCGACACCGAGCGGCTGGTCGAGGCGTTCGGCCATGTGAGCGCACGGGCCCGCGATGGCCGCGGGACTGAGCTCGTGCTCATCACTCCTCGGCGAGCGCTGTCGCTCGTCGGGACCGCCGACCTCGCCACCCTCGACCTCGCGACCGGCGACACCCTGCGCGGGCGGCCGCCGCTCGAGGCCGCACTCCACCTGGCGATCTACCGCGCGCGTCCGGATGTGGGCGCCATCTGTCGGACGCATTCGCCGATGGTCGCGGTGTTCGGCGCGCTCGGCCGGCCGATCAGACCGGTCCACGGGTTCGGGACGTGGCTCGGATCACGGGTGCCGGTCTTCGAGACGACCCTGCTCGTCGCGGATGGCAAGCTCGCGACGCGCGTCGCGGCCGCGCTCGGCGACGGCCCGGCGCTCATCCTCCGCGGGAACGGCGCGTTCGTTGCGGGCGCCACCATCGCCGAGGCGACGTTCAAAGCGATCGTGCTCGAAGAGGCCGCGTGGATCGGATACCAGGCCGCGCTGCTCGGCAGGCCGCGCTTCTATCCCGCCAGCGCGATCGCCGCTCGCCTCGCGATGGACCGCACCGACGAGCCGTTGCGGGCGTGGGCGCATTACGCGCGCCGGGCGGCGCTCAACGCATCATCCGCCCGCCGTCGACCGAAAGCGTCTGCCCGGTCATGAATCCCGCGGCGGCCGAGCAGAGGAACAGCACCGTTCCGGCGATGTCCTCGGGCGTCTGGATCCGCGGGATCGCTCTGGCGGCGACCGTCGCCTCCTGACGGCGGCGCTCATCCGGGCTGGTCGCGTCGGTGGGCGTGGCCCCCGGCGCGATCGCGTTCACCGTGATCCCCGCCGGCCCGAGCTCGCGCGCGAGGGCGCGAGTAAGGCCGATGACCCCGGCCTTCGAGGCGATGTAATGGATGGGCGCGCCGCCACCGTGGAGCGCCGTCCCGGACGAGATGTTCACGATCCGGCCCGCTCCCCGGGCCCGCATCTGCGGCACGAGGGCGCGGGCGCAGAGGAACGGCCCGCGGAGGTTCACCGCCATCACGCGGTCCCACTCGCCGGGGTCGAGGGCTTCGAGCCGATCGCGCGCGATCGCGACGGTCGCGAAGATCGCGGCATTGTTCACCAGCACGTCGGCCCCGCCGAAGCGCTCCCCCACGCGTTCGGCCATCCGCCGGACGCTCGCCTCGTCCGCGACGTCGGTCGGGATCGCCATGGCGTCCGCGCCCGCGGCGAGGCACTCGTCGGCGACGACGCCGGCCGCCGCTCCATCGAGCTCGGCGATCACCACGCGCGCGCCGATTCCGGCGAACGCGAGGCTGATGATCCGGCCGATGCCGTGACCGCCGCCGGTCACGACCGCGACGGTCCCGGCCGCCGGAACGGATGCGAGGTTCAGAGCGACAGCGTGGGCCTGAGGCCGTACTTCTGGGCGTTCTTCGTGTGGTGGCCGACGATCGCCCCCCACATTCCGTCGGCCGAGAACCCCCCGTTGGGCAGTCCCGTCATGTCACGCGAGGCATCGACGAACGCGCGCAGCATCGGCGCGAACTCGTCCTGCCACTCCTGCACGACGTCCTGGTTGCGCGGATCGTCCTCGACGAGCGCGCGCATCGTCGCCACGCCGAGCGCCATGTGCCGCGGTTCATCGGTGAGGCGCGTGCGGTGGTTGGCCGCGGTGAGATAGTCCTCGTGCGACTCCGCGATCTTGATGAGCGCGGGGAACGCGACGACCGCGCTCGAGCTCTCGAGGAACAGGCCGCCCTTCACCGCGATCTCGAACGGATCGTCGATCGCGAGCAGGTGATCGAAGACCGCCTTCGCCTTGGTCTCCTCGTAGATCGCGCGCCGCTCGCGTTCGCCGAGACCGATCATCTCGAGCACGCCACGATCCATCTCCGAGTGATGCAGCTCGTCCATCTGCTGGCACACGCAGCAGGTGATGAATGCGCCGAGCTCGAGGGGCGCGTGCGAAGCAGCCGTCCCCATGTACTGGGCCGACGACAGCTCGCCGTAGAAGAGAACGACCCAACGCCGTCGCATCGCCTGGATGTAGGCCGGGTCGAGGTCCATCGTGCGCTTGTCGTCCGGGAGGCTGGCGATCTCCTCGAAGTAGCGCTGCTTCTCTTGGGCGTGCAGCCGCAGGTGCTTCGCGAAGGTGAGGTCCCCGGGTGCGCTGAACAACCGATGATCTTTGAGCGTCACGCGGATCCGTGTGGCCATGCCTCGTTCTCCCGTTCGCTCGGTGAGTCGCCGCCGATAGTAAAGTCTTGATCGCGTGCGAAGAGGGACGATGAGCGAACGGGCGGGCGCCCTGCTGGACGACGCGCGCGACGCACTGCTCGCCCTCGGCCGGACCCGAACAGGCGAGGTGGTGGCGGGGATCGCGGCCGACGGCGTACGGCGGATCGAGTGGTCCGGGAGCTGGCTCGACGATCCGTACGTCCCACGCCCCAGGGCGAACAGGACCGCAGGGCCGCCGGACGATGTCGGCTCGGTGCAACGCAGGCTTCGCGATCTCACCGATGCGTTCGAGGCGCTGGTCGAGGAATTCGAGGAAGAAGACCCGGTCCGCAACGCGAACGGCGTGCAGACCGGTAGCCTCGCGTTCGCGATCACCGGCGCCACGGCCGCTCGGTTACGCCGGCTCGGTATGGCGCGACCGCGGGACGGGAGGATCGACCTCGTCTAGGGTTAGCGTCGGCGGCGCCGGGACGCTCGAGGAACGATGGTCCGCCGCATGCTGCTACCGGAGGAGATCGGATGGCCAGCGACACCGCTGCGCTGCTCGCGGAGGCGAAAGGTCTCGACCTGTTCACGCCCCACGGCGCGTTCGAGGTCCATTGCGCGCACTGCCACGCTCGGCTCGACGGGAACGGCGACTGCGCGACCTGCGGCCTCATCGGCCGGCCCGCGACGGAGCTCGAGCGGCGCGCAGCGACCGACCCGGAGCGCGTGGGGACGCTGCTCACCGCGGCCATCGCGAAGCGGCGTGGCTACACGCCGGCCGGGAGGGCGTCAGCCCGCTAGCGGAGCGCCGTCTCCGCCGCGCCGACGATCTCGGCGTCGCCGATCTCGAGGATCGCTCCGTTGCGCTCCGTCGCCGGGAGACAGAGGTAAGCGACGATGCGGGCGGGGTCGTGCGGATCCTTCACCCGCCCCTGGCGGTGCGCCTCGCGATACTCCTCGACGCGCGGGAAGTCCTCCGGCCTGGCCTGGCGGATCCGCTCCTGCATCCCCGTCTCCATGTAGCCGGGGTGGAACGCGGCGGCGGAGATGCCGGTGCCCTCGAGCTCGAGCGCGAGGACGCGGGTCAGCTGGTCGACGGCGGCCTTCGACGCGCAGTACGCGCTCCATCCGGCGCTCGCGCGGTCCGCGGCGCCGCTCGAGATGTTGACGACGCGCCCGTAGTCACGGTCGAGCATCCCCGGCAGCACCGCGCGGGTCACGAGGTACGTGCCGCCGACGTTGATCGCGATGTTCCGCAGCCACGACGCGCCGCTGGTCTCGGCCAGGGGCCCGACCGGGTCGAGGACGCCGGCGTTGTTCACGAGGATCGTCGGCGGGCCGACCCAGCGCTCCGCGGCGAGCACGAGCTCCTGGACCTGCCGCTCGTCCGCGACGTCCGCGGTCTGCGCGAGCGCCTTGCCGCCCTGCTTCTTGATCGCGTTCGCGACCTCGTCGAGCTCGGGCGCATTGCGCGACGCGATGACGACGTTCGCGCCGAGCGCCGCCAGGGTTTCGGCGATGGCCCGGCCGAAGCCGCGCCCGCCGCCGGTGACGATGGCGACCTGCTTCGCGAGCAGCGCGTCCGTCACGCGCGGACCGCCAGCTGTTTCGCGAGCACCGCGCCGAGCCGCGCGACGTCGGCATCGCGATGCAGCGCCCAGAACGAGATGCGGATCGCGTCCATTGACTGATCGCCGACGTGCTTGATGACGATCCGATCCTCGTCCCACGCGCGCTGGACGATCTCCGCCGCGCCACCGGCCCGCGGCTGCACGACGATGATGCCGGTCGGGTCGTCCGCGCGGCCGAGGAGGTCGAATGGAAGTTCGTTGACCACGTGGAGGACCTGCGCCCGCAGCTCCTTGACCCGCTGACCGGCGCGGGCGCCGAGCGCGCGATGCACCGCGAGCGTTTGCCGGACGCCCACGAACGCGGCGACGTCGACGGTCCCGATCTCGAAGCGCGTCGCGTCGTCGTTCAGCTGCATGTGGCCTTCGAGGTCGTGGTCGGCGCGCGATCGCCAGCCGACGCGGCTCGGTGTCCACCGTCCCGGGTCGGCGATCCAGGTCGCGCCGGTCGCGAGCGGGCCGTGCAGCCACTTGTGTCCGAGGAACACGGTCGCGTCCGCCCCCAGGGCCCGCACGTCGATCGGGATCTGCCCGAGCGCCTGCGCGCAGTCGACCACGGTGAGCGCGCCGGCGTCGCGCGCGAGGCGGCAGGTGGCTTCGACCGGCAGCCGCCGCCCGGTGCGGCAGGACACCAGCGACAGGACGATCGCCTGCGCCCCGTCCTTCAACGCCTGGGCGATGTCCGCAAGGAAGCGCTCGTCGTCGTGCAGCGCGATGACCCGGACCCGGTCGCCGCGGTCCTGGCGCCGGTACACCGGCAGCAGCGCCGCGGGGTGCTCCTCGGCCGTCGTGACGATGAGCGCGTCGGGCCCGAGCGGGAGCGACGCGATGAGCGTGTTCAGGCCATCGGTCGCCGACTGCGTGAGCGCGATGCGCGACGCGCCGTCGGGGTCGCCGATGAACGCCGCGAGATCCGCGCGGGTCGCGTTCAGCTCCGCGTTGTACGAGTCGTAGCCGACATGCGAGAACATGCCGACACCGTTCATCCAGGTCCGGTACGCCTCGGCCGCACGCTGCGCGACCGGGAAGGTCGGCCCGGACCCGGCGACGTTCAAGTACAGGAAGTCGTCGTTGAGCGCCTGGAGGGCGTCGATCGAGACATCGGGGCGGTCGTCGACGAGGTTCATGAGGTGGTGATCCCGCGGATCGCAAGGCCGGCGGCGAAGAGGGCCATCAGCCCGAAGGTCAGCGAGGCCGTCCGCCGTTCACGCTTGCGCACGATCGTCGCCGCGAGCGGCAGGGCGAGGGCGAGCGCGAACCCGTAGAGGACGTGGAGCGACTGCCCGGGCGGCCGCAGGAAGAGGAACACGGCGATCCCGAGGAGGCCCTGCGCGACCGCGCCGATCTCGAAGACCACGAGCGCGCCGATGAAGTTCCGCGTCGGTCCGGACCCGCGCGCACCGAGGCCGAGGCCCCAGAGTCCGACGATGGTGAGGTACAGCACGATCGCGGTCGCGACCCGGCCGTGCAGCGAAAGCACGACATCCACGTGCTGAGGCTAACCCATATCCTCAACGTCACCGTGATCGAGGTCCGCGACGTCACACGTCGCTTCGGTTCGTTCACCGCGCTCTCCCACGCGTCCTTCGTGGTGCGCAGCGGGGAGATCGTGGCGCTGCTCGGGCCGAATGGCGCGGGCAAGACGACGGCGAGCCGGATCATCGCGGGCATCCTCGCGCCGACCGAGGGCGACGCCATCGTCGACGGCCTGTCCGTCCGCGAGGTGGCCGACCGGGTGCGGGCCCACTGCGGCTTCGTGACCGACTCCCCCGCCCTATACGAGCGGATGACGCTCCGCGCCTACCTCACGTACTTCGCCCGCCTTTACGACGTGGGATCCCCGGGTCCGCGCGTCGAGCAGCTCGTCGAGCTGATGGGCCTCACCGCCGTCCTCGACAAGAAGCTCGCCGCGTTCTCCCGCGGCATGAAGCAAAAAGCGGCGATCGCGCGCGCGCTCGTCCACGATCCGCCGGTGCTGCTGCTCGACGAGCCGGCGACCGCGCTCGACCCCGAGATGACCCAGACCCTCCGCGAGCTCATCGTGTCGCTGCGCGCACAGCACCGCGCGATCCTCCTGTGCACCCACGACCTCGATGAGGCGCAGCGCATCTCCGATCGCGTCGTCATCGTCGACCGCGGCCGCATCGTGCGCGAGGGCGCGACCGAGGAGCTGCGCTCCGCCGGCCGGCCATCGTTCCGAGCCGAGCTCATCGGAGACGAGGCGGCGATCCGCGGGGCCCTCCATGCGGCCAGCGTCACGATCGACGGCGTGAGCGCCTCCAACGGCCGACTCGAGGTCCGGTGGACGACCGACGATCCGGCGGAGAACAACACGCGCGCGCTCCGCGCGCTCCTCGACGCGGGTGCGCGCGTGGTCAGCCTGAATGCGGAGACCCGCTCGCTCGAGGACGCCTACCTCGCGATCATCAAGGAGAGCCGCGAATGAGGAAAGCGCTGCTCCTCGCGCGCCGCGAGATCGTCGAGCAGTACAGCGACCGCGGTGCGGCATTCCGCGCGGTGTTCTTCGTCGCGTTGCCGATCGCGCTCGTGATCCTGAACCGCGGCCAGGGAGCACGCGGCTTCGACGCGATCATCCTGCTCTTCGCCCTCCAGGCCGCGCTCCTGCCGACCGCGACCGCGATCACCGCCGCCGCCGGCTCGTTCGCGGCGGAGAAGGAGGCCCAGACGCTGGTGCCCCTGCTCGCGGCTCCGATCCGCGACATCGACATCGTCGCGGGCAAGCTCGTCGCCGTGCTCGCGCCGGCGGCGGGCCTCGCGATCGTTTCGCTCGTCGCGTATGACATCGCTGCTTCGACCGTGTTCGGTCATGACCGGGTCGCGCGCCTGTTGACGCCGACGACGCTCTACGGGTTGTTCGCGCTCGCCGTCTTCTTCATCATGACCGTCGGTGCGTGGGTGATGGTCGTCTCGGCGCGCGTCGGTAGCCAGCGGACGGCACAGCAGATCGCGGGCTTCGTCCTCGGCGGGATGATCGTCGCGCTGACCACCGTCGGGGGTCTGCTTCAGAACCTTCCAGCGGAGCTCGTGATCGGGGTCATCGTCGCGTTCCTGCTCTCCGATCTCGTCGCGCTCGAGCTCGCCCGCCGGCTCTGGGACCGCGGGGAAGCGGTCGCGAGGCTATGAAGACCGGACCGAGCCCGGCGAACGAGATCCCGGAGACCGGGACGGCGTACCTCGATGGCGCGTTCGTGCCGTTCGCCGACGCCAAGGTGAGCATCGCCACCCACGCCCTGCAATACGGGACCGGCGTGTTCGAGGGGATCCGCGCCTACTGGAACGCCGCGGAGGAACAGCTCTACGTGTTCCGGCTGCGCGAGCACTTCGAGCGGATGACCCGGTCGTGCCGCATCGTGCGGATCGGGCTCCCGGGCGATCCGGACGAGCTCTCGGCGATCGTGGTCGAGTTGCTCCGGCGCAACGCGTTCGAGAGCGACGTGTACATCCGTCCGCTCGCCTACAAGGCCGCGCGCGTGGTGAAGGTCGCGCTGCACGGGCTGCGCGACGGCTTCGGCGTCTATGCCTTCCCGATGGGCGGCTACCTCTCGACCGGCGGCCTCGTCGCGCACACGACGAGCTGGCGGCGCATCTCCGACGAGGCGATCCCCGCGCGGGCGAAGATCAGCGGCGCGTACATCAACACCGCGCTCGCGGTCGACGAGGCCGGCGAGCACGGCGCGGAGGAGGCGATCTTCCTGACGAGCGCCGGCCACGTGTCGGAGGGCGGTGGCTCGAACCTCTACCTGGTCCGCGACGGGACCCTCGTGACGCCGCCGGTGACCGAGGACATCCTCGAGGGCATCACCCGCGAGACGATCGTCGCGCTCGCGGCCGAGCTCGGGTACCCGGTCGTCGAGCGGCCGATCGATCGCACCGAGCTGTTCATCGCGGACGAGCTGTTCTTCTGCGGCACCGGCGCGCAGGTCGCGCCGTGCGTGAAGGTGGATGGCCGCGCCGTGGGCCGCGGGACGGTCGGCCCGATCGCCACGGCGATCGGCGACCGGTACTTCGCGATCGCCCGCGGCGACGACGCGTCGCACCCGACCTGGCGGACCGCGGTCTACACACGATGAAGGTCGCGTATCAGGGTCTGGCCGGCGCGTACTCGGAGGCGGCGACCGTCGCGCTCTTTCCGGAAGACTCCCCGGTCCCATCGCGCACGTTCGGAGACGTCTTCGCGGCGCTCGAGTCGAGCGCCGTCGGCGCGGCGGTCGTGCCGGTCGAGAACACGCACGTCGGCTCGGTCGTGGACGTGTACGACCTCCTTCGCGGCCACTCGGGATTGCAGGTGATCGCCGAGGCGATCGTCCGGGTACGCCACTGCCTCCTCGCGCGACCCGGCGCGACGCTCGAGCAGATCACGAGCGCGCGGTCACACCCGCAGGCCCTCGCGCAGGTCGACGATTACCTCCGCGCGCACCGGATCGAGCCGGTCGTCGCCTACGACACGGCCGGCGCCGCGGCCGAGGTCGCCGCCGGTACCGACACGACCGTCGCCGCCGTCGCGAGCAAACGCGCAGCGACGGAGTACGGGCTCGCCGTGCTCGCCGAAGGCATCGAGACGACGCCGGACAACTTCACCCGCTTCTTCGCGCTCGCGCGGCGGGGCGACGATCACCCGGGCGGCCGCGTGCCCGAGGCGTTGCGGGCCGGCCCGCGCAAGACGAGCCTCGCGTACGCGACGGCGAACACCCCGGGCGCGCTCACCCGCTCGCTCCAGCCGTTCGCGACCGCCGGGCTGCAGCTGACGAAGATCGAATCGCGGCCGAGTCGCGCGGCGCCGTGGGACTACGTCTTCTACCTCGACTTCGAAGGCGATCCGACCCGGACGCCCGCGACCGAGGCGATCGCGCTCATGAAGACCTGCTGCGCGTGGGTGCAGGTGCTCGGCACGTACCGCGCGGCCACCGCCGTCCTCGAACCCGACTAGCACGCGACAGGCGCCGCTCGTGGCGGCGCCTGTCGGGTAAGGAGGAGGAGGTGGTGGTGGCTTAGTTCGCGGCCTTCGGCGTCCGCGATCCGGTGTGGTCCACGATCTTCACGATCGCGGCGTCCACCTTCGGGGTGAGCTGGTCCGCCTGGGCCTGGGTGAGCGTGCCGGCCGCGACGGCGGCCGCGATGCGGTCAGCCGCCTTCGCGTCGAGGTCCTGGATCAGGCCGTCGCGCGACTTGCCGGGCCGCTGGTCCGCGATCTGGCCGAGGCTCTTGCCGGCCTTGACCTGCGCCTTCACCGCATCGGCCGGCAGGCCGATGTAGTCGATGCTTTCCTTGACCACGTCGCCGACGAACTCGCGGAGCTTCGGGTGGTCAGCCTTGCGGTCGGCCGTGAGGGCCGCGACGATCGCGTCTTCCTGGGCCTGCGTGATGACGCCCTTCGCGACGAGCGCGTCGAGGGCCGCCTTGAGCTTGCCGGCGGCCTTGTCCGCCGTCGCGTCGGCCGCGGTCGTGTTCGGAGCGGTGGTCCCCGCGTTGTCGGTCGAGGTCGGCGCGGCGGCGAATGCGACGCCTCCGAGGAGCCCTGCGCCCAGGACGCCGACGCTGACGATCGCCGCGGTCTTCGAGCGAAGGATCGAGACTGCGTTCATGTCCATCGTTCTCCCAAGATCTGCCCGCTCGGTGCGGACTTCTACATGGGCTATCGGATGGAGCCGCGAGGTGTTGCGGCCGAACGCGGTCTCTTACACGCGCTTAACAGTCAGCCCGGCCGTGGGGCGAACACCTTCAGCGCGTTCGGACGCACGGTGAAGGTCTGGGGCAGGTTCCCGACGACCTGGGCGTCGGCGTGCACCGCCAGCTCGCGGGTCGCCGACAAC
>DATCOD010000162.1:0-42911 GCA_036564905.1 Candidatus Limnocylindria bacterium | reverse complement strand
CCATTCGGGTACGCGGGATGGCCCGCCTGTGCGGCCACCAGATCGATCGGCGCGGCGACGACGGCGTACGCCCCGGCCACCGACAGGAGCACGACCGCCGCGAGGGCGACGCGTGCCCAGCGCCGTGGAGCGAGCAGGTACATCGTGCCGAGCGCGAGCCAGGCGACGTTGAGGATCGCTCCGAACAGGTAGAAGAGCCGGTACTCCGCTTCGGTCGCTCCTCCGCTTTGGGCGAGGAACCCGGCGAAGGCCGCGACCGCGAACATCGCGAAGCCGGTCGCCCACATGAGCTGGTACGTCTTGCGATGGCCGCTGTACTGGCGGAAGACGACGACGGCGAAGACCGCCGCCACGATCGCGGTGAGCGCCGGCAGGAGGGTCACCCGCCGATGGTCGCCCGGTCACCGGCCCCGCGCAACGCGCTTACCGAGGTTTGCGGCGGTTCTGCAGGGTCAAGAGCGCGGATGCCGCGAGCAGGAGGATCCCCGAGTACAGCGGTATCGCCGTACTCCCGCCGAGCGTGACCGCGAGTGCCGTCGCGACGGCCGGATCGCGCGTTCCGGCTCCGGCGACCGCCGAGCGCGCGTCGACGCCACCGATGCGGGCGACGATCGCCGCCGTCCCGGCGACCGCGGCGAACAGCACGATGGCGGCGACGCCGTTCGCCGCGTTCAGTCCGCCCGCGCCCGACGCCGCGACCGCTACGAGCACAAGGAACGCCACGTCGCCGGCGCGCTGGACCGCCGTCCGCACGATCTCCGGCAGCATCGGGACGGCCGAGGTGATCCCCGCGCCGACGATGAACGGGAGCATCGCCCCCTGCGCCGCGGCCGCCGCGCCCGTGCCGCGCGTGAACGCGAGCACGAGCCACACGGCGATCGATCCGATGACCAACGCTCCCGCCCGATCCATCCGTCCGCCGATCGCGCCGGCGAGCGCGGGCGCCGTCAACAGCGCGGGCGCGATCGCCATCGCGGTCAGTCCGATCCGATCGGCGTCTCCCAGCGCTGGGCCGAGGACCGACACCACCGCGAGCGCCGCGCCATATGGCAGCAGGACCAGGGCGAGGTTGCGCATCCGGCGGAGCGCGAGCAGGGCGAGCAGCGGCGTCCGCAGCCCCGCGGCGAAGAACAGGACCGCGAGCGCGACCGGCGCGAGCGGGGTGGGATCAGGCGAGGCCGAGCTTCTCCCGGAGCGCCGGCACGAGCTCCTCGATCTTCACGCGGACCTGCGACATGTCGTCGCGATCCCGGATCGTCACGGCTTGATCGGTGAGCGAATCGAAGTCGACGGTGACGCAGAGCGGCGTCCCGATCTCGTCCTGGCGGCGGTATCGGCGGCCGATGGCCTGGGTCTCGTCGTAGGTCGATTGGAGGTGCGGCCGGATCATCGCCCAGACCTTCCGCGACAGCTCGGAGAGCTCCGGCTTCTTCGAGAGCGGCAGGACCGCGACCTTGTACGGCGCGAGGTCGCGGTGCAGGCGGAGCACGACGCGCACGCCGTCCTTGTCGGGCTCCTCGTCGTACGCGGCGCAGAGGAACGCGAACGTGGCGCGATCCGCGCCGACCGCGGTCTCGACGACGTAGGGGACGAACCGCTCGTTCGTCGCGTCGTCGAAGTACTCCAGCTTCTTGCCGGAGTACTCGGCGTGCCGTTTGAGATCGAAGTCGGTCCGGTTGTGGATCCCTTCGAGCTCCTTCCAGCCGAACGGGTAACGGAACTCGATGTCGAAGGCCCGCGCCGCGTAGTGGGCGCGCTCCTCGGGCGAGTGCTCCCGGAACCGGAAGAGCTCGTCGTGGCCGGCGAGGTCGCGGAACCACTGGCGCCGCGTCTCCTTCCACTCCTCGTAGATCCGCGGGGCGTCCTCCGGCCGCACGAAGTACTGCATCTCCATCTGCTCGAACTCCCGCGAGCGGAAGATGAAGTTGCCCGGGGTGATCTCGTTCCGGAACGACTTCCCCACCTGCGCGATCCCGAACGGGAGCTTCCGGCGCATCGACTGCTGGACGTTGTCGAAGTTCACGAAGATGCCCTGCGCGGTCTCGGGGCGCAGCCAGGCGATCGAGGCGTCGTCCTCCACGGGCCCGACGAACGTCTTGAACATGAGGTTGAACTTGCGCGGCGCGCCGAGCTTCTTCTCGCCGCAGTTCGGGCAGGGCCCGTCGGGGCCGTTCGGCAGCTCGTCGAGGCGGTAGCGGTGCTGGCACTTCGCGCACTCGACCATCGGGTCGGTGAAGTTCTCGACGTGGCCGGACGCCTCCCAGACCCGCGGGTGCATGAGGATCGCCGCGTCGAGCCCGACGATGTCGTCGCGGAGCTGGACCATCGAGCGCCACCACGCGCGCTTCACGTTGTTCTTGAGCTCGACGCCGAGCGGGCCGAAGTCCCACGTCGCGCCCGCGCCGCCATAGATCTCGCTGGACGGGAACACGAAGCCTCGACGTTTCGCGAGGGAGACCAGCTTGTCGAAGAGCTCCGGCGAGGGCGCCTCGGTCATGTGGTCGCGGGGACCGGACGCGGCATCCGCGCGAGCTCATCGAGCAGGCGCGACGCGTGGATCTCGCGATCCAGGACGTGCTGGAGGAACGACCGCAGGTGCCGCTCGAGCTCTGTGGCCAACGCGTCGTCGACCCGTAGGAGCGAGGCCCCCTCGAAGTTGCTGACCAGAAGGTAGCGGAGCGACTTCAGCGCGCGCACCGTCAGGGCGCGCGGGCCGTGCGTATCCGTCGGCGCGCAGGCCGCGCACACGAGACCGCCGGCGTCGACGATCCACGCGTTCGTGGTCTCGGCCGGCGCGCTCCCGCACTGCACGCAGCGTCCCAGCTCGGGGCGGAACCCGGTGCGATCGAGGAGGTGGAGATCGAACCACCGGCAGACGAGCGCCGGAACGTAGCCGGCCGCGAGGTGCCGCAAAGCGCTCTCGACGAGATCGAACAGCGGCGCGGACGGCGACTTCTCGAGCGCGAATCGGTCCGCGAGCTCGGCGATGTACCACCCGGCGGCGATGCCGTGCAGGTCCTCGCGCAGCGCGCGATACAGCGCGAACGACTCCGCGCCCGTGAGCACGTCGAGGTTCCGGCCGCGCGCGAGCTGATACATGGCGTGCGTCAGCGGCTCGGCATGACCGGCGAGACGGCTCGTCGGCTTCCGAATGCCCTTCGCGACGACGCTCACTTTCCCGAAGTGACGAGTGAGGAGCGTGAGGATGCGATCGGTCTCGCCGAAGTCAATGGTCTTGAGCACGATCGCCTCGGCACGGTACGTGCGTGATGCCATCGAAGGTGAATGGTACCCGCTACCATCGGAATTCGGTGACGGCTTCCGGTCGATTCGGGTCCCGCATCGCGGCGATCGACGAAGAGATCCGCGATGTTCTGGCGCAGGCCGAGCCGGCGCTCCAGCCCTTCTACGGCATGATGCTGTACCACCTCGGCCTGGACGTGGAGCGCCCCGGGCGCGGGAAGCGGATGCGGCCCCTCATGTGCGTGCTCGTGTACGAAGCTCTGGCCGGCGACCCGCAGGGCATCCTCCCGGCGGCCGCCGCGCTCGAGCTCCTCCACAACTTCACCCTCATCCACGACGACATCGAGGACCAGGACCCGAAGCGGCACCACCGGCCGACGGTGTGGTCCGTCTGGGGCGTCCCCCAGGCGATCAACACGGGCGATGGGATGTACGCGGCGTCGCGGCTGGCGGTGCAGCGGCTCCGCGAGCGGGGCCTCCCGGCCGAGCGGATCCTCGACTTCGCCTGCCTCATCGACCGGGCCTGCGTCCGGGTCTGCGAAGGCCAGTTCCTGGACATCACGTTCGAGGACCGCACCGACATCACCGTCGAGCGGTACCGGTCGATGGCGGCAAAGAAGACCGGCGCGCTCATCGCCGCGTGCGCCGAAGGGGCGGCCGCGCTCGCGACGGAGGACCAGCAGGTCCGCGAGGCGCTCGCGGGCTTCGGCGACGATTTCGGCCAGGCGTTCCAGGCGTACGACGACCTTCTCGGGATCTGGGCCACCACCGAGCGCACCGGGAAGCTCGAGATGAACGACCTGGTCAAGCGAAAGAAGACGCTGCCGGTCGTCATCGCGTTCGATAAGGCCTCGCCCCGCGTGCGCGCGGAGCTCGCCGCGCTGTTCGACCCGCCCGCGCCGCTCGCTGCGGAGAGCGTCGAACGGATCCGCGAGATCCTCGACGAGCTCGGCGCGCGCGAGCAGCTCGAGAGCGAGATCGCCTCGCATCGGACCCGCGCGTTGCATGCGTTGCACGGCATCGGGGCGCTGGCCGGAGCGAGCGAGCCGCTCGGGCTCCTCGAGCAGCTCGTCGCGTCCGCGACCGGCGCTGAAGAGCCCGTCGGGAGCGGCAGCCACTAGCATCCGCACGATGTCCCAGGCCGAGATCAGGAACCCTCGCGGCATCATCTACGAGCCCGGGGAGCGCGTGCTCGCGGTCGGCCGGCCCTTCGCCTGGTGGGTCGCGCTGCTCCTGCTCGCGCTGGTCCTCGCAGTGGTCGCCGCGGTCGCCGCGACGCAGACCATGACCGCGGTCGCCGTCAGCGCGCTCGGCGCCACCTTGATCGTGCTCGTGTTGACCCTCGTCCGGTTCATCGAGTGGACGAGTCGCGTGTGGGTGCTCACGGACCGCCGCGTCATCGCGCGGAGCGGGATCCTGAACCGTACCCAGGCGGCGTTCCTCTTGGAGCGGGTCACCGAGGGCCTGCAGGAGATCGCGATCACCCGCGCGAGCCGGTTCTACGCACAGCTCACGGACGCGCTGACGCCGGGCCGCTAGTGGCGCGGCGCAATGCCGTCATCACCGGCGGCTCACGGGGTATCGGCGCGGCCACCGCGCTCGAGCTCGCGCGGCGCGGCTTCGATGTCGCGTTCACGTATCGGAACAAGCGCGAGCGGGCGAACGACGTCGCCACCGAGATCGAGGCCGCGGGCGGCGCCGCGCTCGCGGTCCAGGCGGACATCACGGACGGCGGCGCGCTCTCGCGGTTCATGGCGGCGCTCGGAGCGTGGCGGCCGCGCATCGACCTGCTCATCCTCAATGCGTCGGGCGGGCTCGAGCGCGATCTCGTCACGGCCGACCCGGACTACCCGATGCGGATCAACCGCGATGCCCAGCTCGCCACCCTAGATGCCGTGCTGCCAAGTCTCGCGACCGGTGCGACGGCGATCCACGTCACGAGCCACTGGGCGCACCTCTACGGCACCGTGCACCAGCTTCCCGACTACGAGCCGGTCGCTCGGAGCAAGCATGCCGGCGAGCAGGCTCTGCGGGCGCGTATCGCGGACCTCGCAGCGCGGGGGATCCGGCTCCTCGTCGTGACCGGCGACCTGGTCGAGGGGACGATCACGGCCCGGCTGCTCGAGCGGCGTACCCGCGGCCTGCACGAGGCGCGCGCCGCGGAGTCCGTGACGCCGGAGGAGTTCGCCCGAACGATCGTGGCCGCCTCGCTCGATCCATCGCTCGCGAGCGGCGCGACCGTCGTGGTCGGCGGCACGCTCGCATCCCTGCCGCGGAGCTAAGCGAAGAGGCGCAGCGAACGGCTCACCGCGGCAGGCGATCGGGCAGGAACGGATCCGGCAGGAGCTCGCGCAGCGTGCTCGCCTTCCGCAGCCCGCCGGTGGTCGCGAGGATCACCCGCATGTCGGGTGCGAACTCGGCGAGCACCTGGCGGCAGGCGCCGCAGGGCGAAGGCAGCTGGTCGTCGTCGATCACGATGGCGATCGCGTCCCAGTCCTTCGTCTCGCCCGACGCGACGGCGGCGAAGGCGGCGCAGCGCTCGGCGCAGACGGTGAGCCCGTACGAGACGTTCTCGATGTTGCCGCCGGAGTGGATCTTGTTGCGCTTCGTGCGGATCGCGGCGCCGACCTTGTATTTCGAGTACGGCGCGTACGCCCGCTCGCGCGCGAGGGACGCGACGCGGATGAGGTCCTCGTCGCCGGGCGGCAGCGTCACGCGCGCTGCTCCGTCCGCGCGGGCTCGCGGATCACCCGCACCCGGCCGACCCGGCGGCCCTCGACGGTCTCGACGACGAACTTCACGCCGCCGCGCTCGACGATCTCCCCTGGCTTCGGCAGGCGTCCGAGCTCGTGCGTGACGAAGCCGCCGAGCGTGTCGAAGCCGTCGGCGCCCTCGGGCGACTCGATCCCGAAGGTCTCCTGCACCTCCGAGAACGGCACGCGAGCGTCCATGACCGCTTCGTTCTCGGAGACCGGAAGCACGAGCTCGCGCTCGACGTCGTACTCGTCGCGGATCTCGCCGACGATCTCCTCGACCAGATCCTCGATCGTGACGAGCCCCGCCGTCCCGCCGTACTCGTCGACGACGATCGCGATGTGCACCTTGTCACGTTGCATCTCGCGCAGCAGCTGGTCCACCTTCTTGGTCTCGGGGACGAACTGCGCCGGACGGAGGAACGGGCGCACGGTCACGTCCGTCTCGCCCCGCGCGAGGCGGCGAAACAGGTCCTTCACGTACAGAACGCCGATGATCTGATCGGACGACCCCTCGTACACCGGGATACGCGAGTGGCCCGCGCTCACGACGCTCTCGAGGACCTGCTGCGGCGGCGTGTTCACGTCGATCGCCACGATGTCGGTGCGCGGCACCATGACCTCGTGGACCATCTTCTCCCCGAGCGCGAATACCGAGTGGATCATGTCGCGCTCCTCGACGTCGAGGACGCCCTGTTCCTCGCCCGTCTCGATGAGCGCCTTGATGTCATCCGCGCTGATGAGCGTCGCCTCGCTCGGGTCGGCGCCGACCGGAGCTGTCACGATGCGCGTCAGGAAGAACAGCACCGCGACGAGCGGCCTGGTGACCCACGTGATGAGCTCGAGCGGGAACACCATGAGCAGGAGCACCGGCTTCGCGTGCTTGAGACCGATCGACCGCGGAACGAACAGGCCGAACAGGACCGCGACCAGCGAGAGCGCGGCGACCGTCACCATGACCGCCCCGAGATCGCTGAAGGCCGCGGCGAGGCCGACGACCCGCAGGACCTCCGACAGGCGCGGCGCGATGAACGCCGCCGCGATGCCCGAGAACGCGAAGATGACGAAGAACTCCACGAGCTGTATCGCGGCCAGGTAGCGGACGCGGCGCTCACCCATCCGGCCGGCACGCTGCCCGCGGCGGCCGCGGACCACGAGCTCCTCGATGAGCGCCGGCCGCCTGATCGCGTGCAGCGCGGCTTCGCTCATGGACAGGAGCGCGAGCAGCACCACGAGAACGAGCTCGACGCCGAGGAGCTCCCAGCTGCCCATCAGAGCTTCGCCTTCTTCTCCGCCTTCTTGATCGAGCGCGCGGGTACGCCGACGGCGAGCATGCCCGGCGCCACGTCCTTCGTGACGACCGCGCCCGCACCGGTCACGGCGCCTTCACCGATGGTGACGGGCGCGCGGAGCAGCGTGTCGGAGCCGATGAACGCATCGTTGCCGATGGTCGTCCGGTGCTTGTTGACGCCGTCGTAGTTCATCGTGATCGTGCCGGCGCCGATGTTCACGCGCTCCCCGACGTCGGCGTCGCCCACGTAGCTGAAGTGATGCATCTTCGTGCCTCGGCGCAGGCGCGACGCCTTCACCTCGCCGAAGTTCCCCATGGCCACGCCCTGCTCGAGGTAGGCGCCCGGCCGCAGGTGCGAGTACGGGCCGATCCGCACGTCATCCTCGAGCGTCGCGCCCTCCAGGACGGACGCCTCCACGCTGCAGCGGGCGCCCACGGTCGTATCGCGGAGGATCGAGTACGGGCCGACCCGGGTATCCGGGCCGATCGCCGTACTGCCTTCGAGGACACAGCCGCGCTCGATGACGGTGTCCGGCGCGATCCGCACGGTGTCGTCCACGGCCGTCGAGTCGGGGTCGTGGAACGTGACCCCCGCGAGCATCAGCTTCTCGCGGATGCGCCGGCGGAGGATCGCCTCCGCGGCCGCGAGCTCGACGCGCGTGTTCACGCCGATCCCTTCGGTGGGATCGGGCGTGCAGAACGCGGCGACCCGCTTCCCGGCACGGATGGCGACGCCGACGATGTCGGTGAAGAAGATCTCGCCGGTCTGATTCGGCTTCAGCTCCGCGATCGCGGTGCGCAGCCAGGCGAGGTCGATGGCATACGCACCGAGGTTCGACTCGGGCAGCTGCCGCTCCTCGGCCGACGCGAGGCGGGCCTCCACGATGCTTGCGACGTCGCCTGCGCCGTCCCGGACGATCCGCCCGTATGCGTTCTCGGTCCCGACCTTCGCCGTGAGCAGCGCGACCGCGGCGCCGCGCTCGGCCCGCAGGGCGCGGAGGTGCTCGAGCGTCGCGGAGCCGAGCGTCGGTGTATCGCCGTGGATGACGAAGACCTCGCCGCCGTTCCCGCCGGCGGCTTCGATGGCGACCCGGACCGCGTCCCCGGTGCCGCGCATCGCCGGCTGGATCGCGATGAGCGTCCCACCGGGCAGGAGCTCGCGCGCCGCCGCCTCGGTGTCGGGAGAGAGCACGACGATCGGCCGCGCGCCCGTCGCGGCGGCCGCGTCGAGCGCCCACCGGAGCATCGGCTTGCCCGCGACCGGGTGGAGCATCTTCGGGATCTTGGAGCGCATCCGCGTCCCGTGCCCCGCGGCGAGCACGAATGCGACACCTGGCACGCTCATTCGATCGATCCGCTCATCTGGGGCGCGACGGATCAGCGGGCGGGCTGGGGCGCCAGGATTCGAACCTGGGATAGAGGATCCAAAGTCCTCTGCCTTACCACTTGGCCACGCCCCATCGACGGGACGCTCACGATGCGGGACATAAGGCAAGTCTAGGAGGGCGCTAGGCGGGGGACGGTCCGTCGGATCCTTGGGGCCGTTTGCCGCGCTTGATGAGCTCGGCGACGCGCCGGCCGCCCTTGCGGCCGAGCTGGGCGTAGCCCTCGCTGCCGAGCTGGCCCTTGCGGGCCTCGCCGCCCTTCCGGCCGATCTTGGCGTACCCCTCGCTGCCGAGCTGCCCCTTGCGGGCCTCGCCGCCCTTCCGGCCGAGCTTGGCGTAGCCCTCGCTGCCGAGCTGCCCCTTGCGGGTCTCGCCGCCCTTCCGTCCGAGATCGGCGTAGCCCGCCGCGCCGAGCTGTTTCTTGCGCGCCTGGCCACCGCGCCGGCCGATCTCCCGATAGAAGTCGGGCCCGTGCTTCGCGGCGATCCCCTTCCGGCCCGCGCGCCGGGACGTCAGACCGGCGTTGTCATCCACCCATAGAGGTTAGGGGGACAGCGCTCGGTCGCACGGTCCGCGCGCCGGAGACGCCAAGCTCGTGCGGTCTCGCCGCGAGGCCCTGTCCGCGCAGGATGCGCGAGAGCCGCAGCGCGTCCGCGCGCGAATCCGCGACGCAGAACAGCGACGGCCCGCTCCCCGAGAGCGCGAGGGTCACGCCCTTCGATCCGGCCAGCAGGCGCGCCTCCCCGACATCGCGACTGACCCGGCATGCGGCGTCGAGCAGGTCGTTCCGAAGGTGCGCCCGGACGGTGTCGGCGGTGGCGCTTCCATCCTCGAAGGCTCGGGCGAGCGCGGCGGAGGCGAGGCCGTCGCTCCACTCGTCGGTCCGGAGGGCGCGGAAGACGTCGGCGGTCGGGACGTGCCCGGGCACGCGCACGAGGACGATCCAGATCGGAGCGGCGGGCGCGGGCAACGCGCGGACGCGCTCGCCGCGGCCCTCGACCAGCGCGAAGCGCGCTCCCGACGCGAAGAACGGGACGTCGGAGCCGAGGCCGGCGCCGACCGCGATGAGGTCGGCCCCGACGCGCCAGACCTGCGCGAGCCCACGGAGCGCCGCGCCCGCATCGCTCGAGCCACCGCCCAGCCCGGCGGCCACGGGGATGCGCTTCGCCACGCGGACCTGGGCCGCGGCCGGACCGCCGGTCGCCGCGGCCAGCGCGTGCACCGCGCGCGCGGTGAGCTCGGTGCCCGCCGGCGCGCCCGGGTCGAGCGGGTCGGGCCGCACCCGGACGTCCAACCGCTTCGCCGCCGCGACACGCACCCGATCCGCGAGGTCGAGCGTGGCGAACACGCTGCGGAGCTCGTGATACCCATCGTCACGTTCCCCGAGGACCTCGAGGGTGAGATTCACCTTCGCCGGCGCGGCGAGCCGGACCACGCGGCTCACCCGATCGCCTTCGCGAGCGCGACCCATTCGGCGAGCGAGAGCTCCTCGGGCCGGCGCGCCGGATCGATCCCCGCCGTCAGGAGCGCGGCGTCGGCGCGATCCTTCGTGACACCGGCCTCGAACCCGAGCGCGCTGCGCAGCTGTTTGCGTCGGTGACGGAACACGTCGCTCACGAGGGCCAGGAACCGATGCTGATCGAGCGGCGCGAACGCCGGGCTGCTCATCGTGTGCAGCGCGACGATCGCGGAGTCGACCTTCGGGGGCGGCCGGAATGACCGCGCCGGAACGCGCCGCACGATCGCTGGATCGGCGAATGACTGCACGAACACCGACAGGAAGCCGCGCTCCTTGGCCCGATCGGGCCCCGCGACGATCCGGCGCGCGACCTCCTCCTGCACCAGCACGACGATGCGGCGCGGACGTCGCGGATCCTCGAGGAACTTGATGAGGAGCGGCGAGGTGATCTGGTATGGGAGGTTCGCGACGATCCGCGTGGGCGGGCGCGGCCCGAGCGCGTAGAGGTCGACCTCGAGAGCGTCCGCGCGGATCACCCGGACGTTCTCGCGGCCGCCGACGGTGTCGTTCAGCACGTCGACCATCCGCTGGTCGATCTCGACCGCGGTCACCGAGCGCACGCGATCGGCGAGCGCCGCGGTGAGGACACCGGGGCCGGGACCGATCTCCAGGACATCGTCGTCGGGCGAGAGCTCGGCCGCCTCGACGATCGCGGCGAGCGCCGAGCGGTCGACGAGGAAGTGCTGGCCGATCCCCTTGGCCGCACGCACGTCGTGACGATCGAGGACGGCGCGCAGGGCGTTGGGATCGCTGAGGTCGGGTCGCATCGTCGCGGAGCCTAGGCGCTGAGCCCTACTTACAGGCCCATTGTCCCGCTTGGCCCCTCCCGAACATCCACGCCGCGACGTTCGCGTTCGCGACCGGATCCCACACGCTCGCCCCGCCATAGCCGGCGGCGAGGCTATTCGCGCGCCACGTCCCCGGGATGATCTGGAAGAGGCCCGAGGCGCCGAGGATCCCGTTGAACGCAAGCGGGTCGTAGCGGCTCTCGCAGTACGCGACCCGGAGGAGGGTTTCCGTGTCGACACCGTATTTGACAGCGGCGTCGCGGATGATCGTGGCGATCTCGCCGGGAGGCGGTGGCGCGGGCTTGTACTTCGTGCCGACGTGGACGACCTCCGTGACGGGCGCGGAGAGCTCCTCGCTCGAGACGATCGACCGGACGCTCTCGACCCCGTTCACCCGCTTCACCTCGAAGGTGACCTTCGCCTCACCGGGCGACCCGGCGGCGACGACGTACCGCCAGCCGGCGTACTGGTCCGGCTCCTCGATCGTCTGGACCGGGGCCGCGACGGGCACCGTCTCGACGACCGTGGAGTCGGTGACGCGCTCGATGCCGACGATGGCGCCGGGGACGATCGGTCCGTCGGCGGCGACCTCGAGACGGTCCTGCGGGCCCAGGCTGATCCCGGCCTGGCCGAGGAACGTCGCGACGGTCCCGGGCTGGGCCCGGAACGAGATGGGCGTGCCGCCATCCACGACGGTCACCGGGAACCCCCGGTCGACGACGATCCGGAGCCCCGGTACGAGGGGCTGATCTTGCGGGACCGACAGCCGGTCGCCGGAGCCGATCTCGACCCCCGCCGAGCGGAGCAGCCCGCCAACGGTCTCTCCGGGCCGGGCGTCGGTGGCCAGGGCGATCCCGTCGACGACCACGGTGACGCCGGTGAACGTGTCGATCAGAGCCAGGGGTCGGAACCGGGCGAGACTCGACGCGCGCTCGGCGCCGGCGGCCAGGAGCGGTTCCGGGCTCCGGGCCGGCGCGGCGACGGCCCAGGTACCGGCCATCACGAAGAAGGCAAGCAGCCCCAGGCTGACGTTCCGCAGGACGCGCTGGACCAAGTAGCTGTGGATCTCCGTCGCCTCCCACCCCCCAGTCGCACGCGGCCATGGCGAAGCCAGGGTGTACGAAAGGGGGACGAGAAAAGCGTAGCAGAGGGGCGGCGCGCCCGTTCGCGGTGGCAGGAGCCTCCAGAAGTGGGCGCTTCGCGCCCGATTGGGACTACCTAGGACCTAGGACCCTGGCGGATGCCAGCCTCGCCGGCGGAGATGTTCGCGTAGCGCAGGGCCTACGTCGTCGCGGCCAAGCGCGTGATCCACGAACGCCGCGACGTACCCCGCCCGGTCGCCCGCGTCGTAGCGGTCGCCTCGCAGCTCGACCGCCCAGACGGCCTCCCTAGCCGCGAGCGCGCTCACGGCGTCGACCAGCCAGAGCTCGCCGCCCCGTCCGGCGGGGAGGGTCGCGAGGAGCTCGAAGATGGCCGGCTCCAGGACATAGCCGTGGACCGCCGCCAGGTCGCTCGGCGCGGCACCCGGGGCGGGCTTCTCGACCATGCCCGTGACCCGGAACGCGCCGCGCTCGAGCCGTCCGGCGAAGACCCCATAGCGGGAGGCCTGCTCCGGGGAGATCCGGGCCGCGCCGGCCACGCTGCCGCCGAGCCGTTCCCGCACATCGAGCAGCTGCCGGAGCGCCGGCGGCTCGCCGAGGACGATGTCGTCACCCCAAAGGACCGCGAAGGGCTCGTCGCCGACGGCCTCCCGCGCGACCAGGACGGCGTGCCCGTTGCCCCTGGGCTCCGGCTGCACGACGACTTCGACCGCGGCGAGCCGTTCGGGCCGCTGGAGGGCAGCGAGCTCGGCCACTCGGCCCTCGGCGCGGAGGCGCGCCTCCGCCCGAGGGCTCGATCGGAAGTACGCCGCGAGCGATTCCTTGCCCGGAGCGGTCACGAGGATCACCCGTTCGATGCCGGACGCCGCGCACTCGCTCACCACGAGGTCGAGCACCGGCGTGTCGACGAGCGGCAGCAGCTCCTTCGGGATGGTCCGGCTGAACGGGAGGAACCGCGTCCCGAGGCCGCCTGCCGGGATGACCGCGGTGCGGACCGGCTTCATGGTCTTGCCCCGACGGACACGGTGAACGGCACCGTCTGGGTCGAGCGCGGCGCGAGCCCGGTGACCGCGAGGATCGGCGGCAGGCGATCCTTCGATCCGTCGACGTCGAGCTCGAGCGAGCCGCCCTCGACGACGTGGCGCTCGACCGTCGCGGTCGTCCCGAAGTGGAGCACCTGCACGATGTATCGCTGCTTCACGACGTTCGAGGACCGGATGAAGCCGTCCGCCGTCCAGCCGTTGTCGGTCTCAGCGTCGTCAGCGAAGTTGATCTCTGGGATCGCGATGTCGTCGATCGCGAATCCGTCGAAGTTCAGCGCGGCATCGGTCACGTACTCGAAGCGCAGCTGGATCTTCTTGCCGGCGTAGGCGCCCAGGTCGGCGGATTGCTTCACCCACGCGGGCTTCGCCCCTCCGCCCGATGTGCCGGTCATCCCGTTCCCCAGGTTGTTCCCGTTCGGGTCGTCCGTCGTCGTGGCCGCGGTCTTCAAGGTCGTCCAGGTCCGGCCACCATCCGTCGAGGCGGCGACGTAGGCGTAGTCGAAATCCGGCTCGACGTCGAACCAGCTCCAGAACGAGAGCGTCGCCTTGGTCACGCTCGAGAGATCGATCGTCCGGGTGAGGGTCGAATCGAGGCCGTCGACGCGATCGGACCACCAGGTCATCTGCCCAGAATGCGCGTCCGCCGGGATGATCCGCTGGGTCGTCGGGCCGGAGAACGTCACGTGCACCGGCGTCTGGGGGAGCGCGATGTAGCGGGCCGCGTACTCGTGCACGGTCAGCCGGAGCTCCTTGTCGATCATCGCGCGATCCTGGGCCGTCGGCGCCGCAGCCATCAGGCGGGTGCCGGCGTAGGCCAGCTTCGGGTCGGGACCCTGCCCGATGAGCGCGTTCGCGGCGACGAAGTCGGCGAACTGCTCGTCCATCCCCGGCTGGCCGCGCGCCTTCAGGACCGCATCGACGTCGGCGGGCGTGTCGACACCGTGCGCCAGGAGCGCATTCATCAGGTCGTCGCCGCCGGCGTGCTCGCGCAGGAACTCGAGGAAGAGGAGCGCGCCGCCGTAGTGGAGGATCGCGTCCTTGTCGAGATCGCTCCAGTCGTTGAGCTGCGTGTCCGGCTGCCGAAGGAAGAGCTGGTCGAACGTTCCAGGTGGCCCCGCGAACCGCTCGCACAGCTGGGCCTGACCTTCGGTGAACCACACGATCGACCGTTTCTGCTTGTTGAACTGGATCATGTGGCAGAACTCGTGGGCCAGCACGCTGTAGAAGCCGTCCGTCGCGAGACGTGCGCTGGTCGAATTGACATAGATCATCTCGCGCTCCGCGGAGAACTGGTTGATCCAGACCGGGAGCTCGTCCGCCGACGAGAAGTAGCCCGCGGCGCGGCCTGGGATCTTCGCGATGAGGATGTCGATCCGCGGGTCCGTGTCGATCCCGGGCGTCCACTCCGAGCCATACGCCGCGCGGTCCGCGGGGTAGATCTTCGTTTCGAACGTGTTCGCGGTCGTCTGCAGCGCCGAGGCGTCGACGGCCACCCCGTCCGCGACCCACCACTTCGAGTGATCGGTGAGGATCCGGAGCGTCGCGCCCACCTTCACGTTCTTCTTCGCGTCGAAGTCGTACGTCCAGAACTCCGTCCGGCTGCCGATGGGCTCGTCGGGCGCGGATCGCCGCGCGGAGGTGAACGCGCTCGCCGGCGTGCCGTCCCGGCCCCGCATGCGGCGGGTGAGGTCGAACAGGTCCGCGACGGGCAGCAGGTTCTTCGCGAGGGCGTCGGTCATGTCCTGGACCGCCGGGCTCGCGGCGGGAGACGGTCCCGGCGTCGCGACGCAGGCCGCGGCGACGATGGCCGCCGCGAGGACCGGTCCAAGGCGCTTCAGCACCGGACATAGCCGTCGGCGAGCGTCTTCGTCGCGACGACCCGTCCACCACGCAGATAGCGGCGCGGGACGCGCGAGCGTATCGCGGTCACGACCTCGTAATTGATCGTGCCCCACGCCTGGGCGAGGTCGTCCGCGGTCAGCGTGGCCCCCTGCTGCGTCCCGATGATCACCACCTCATCCCCCACCCTCACGCCGGTGACGTCCGTGACGTCGAGCATGACGTGGTCCATGGCCACGCGTCCGGCGATGGGAAGCGCCTTCCCGTGGACCAGGAGCCGGGCGCCCTGCGCGAGGCGCGAGAGCCCGTCGCCGTAGCCGACCGGGACGGTCGCGACCTGTCCATCACGGGGCAACCGGTAGTCGTGGCCGTACGACACGCCGGTGCCCTTCGGAGCTTCCGTGACGCGGTGGACCTTGGACCGCCAGGCGAGCGCCGGCCGCAGGGCGAGGCGTGGGGCGAGATGCGGAGCGGCGTCGAGCCCATACAGGGCGAGACCCGGGCGGACGGCGGTGACCCGCTTCCGCGGTCCCTGGCTCGCGAGGCCGGCGGTCGCGCTCGTGTGCACCCAGCGGGGCGGGGTGATCCCGTCGAGGAACGCATCGAATCGATCGAGCTGCCCGTCCGTCGCCGCGGGATCGGTCTCGTCCGCCCGAGCCAGATGCGTGAACACACCGTCGATGCGCACACCCGCCAGCGCCGCGATCGCGCGATAGCGATCCCCTGCCTCGGCGAGCGGGGCGCCGAGCCGCGTCAGGCCGGTGTCGACCTTGAAGTGGACCGCGGCGATCGTCCCCGCCGCGCGCGCGGCCTCGCCGATCGCCCGGGCGCTCTCGACGTCCCAGACCGTCAACGTCAGGTCGAGCGCCACCGCCGCGTCGCGCTCGGCTTGCTCCTGCGCGCCCAGGAGGACGAGCAATGGGTCTCGGGCGCGCGTGCGCCGCAGGACGATCGCCTCCTCGACGGTCGCGACCGCCAGCGCCGTGGCCCCCGCCTCCATGACCGTCTCGGCGACGGCCTCCGCACCGTGGCCATAGCCATCGGCCTTCACCACGGCGATGACGTCCACGCCGGAACGCGCACGGACGGCTCGCAGGTTGGCGGCCACCGCATCGAGATCGACGTCGGCGACCGTCGTCCGGATGACCGTGGTCATGAGCCCCTCATCCGTGCGCGCCGTTCAGATCCGTGCCCCCGGACGGGCGCTGCCCGCCCGGGCGAGCCCCATTCAAAGCAGCTCGCGCAGCGCGCGCGGCAGGGCCTCCACGATGTCCGTCGCGAGCGCGCCGGACTCACCGATCTCGGCCGCGAGCAGTGCGCCGGCGCGACCGTGGACCCACACCGCGGCGCAGGCTGCCGCGAGCGGGGCCAGGCCCCGGGCGAGGAACGCCGCGACGGCGCCGCCGAGGACATCGCCGGAGCCCCCGACGCCGAGGGTCGGATTCGGCAGGTCGTGCACGAAGGTCCGCTTGCCGTCGGTCACCACGGTCACCGCGCCCTTCAGCGCGACGACCGTGCCCCACTCACGGGCGTGACGTTCGACGAACGCGATGCGGCCGGCGCCGGCCGGGACGACGCGGCCGGCGAGACGCGCGGCCTCCCCATCATGCGGCGTGAGCACGCATTTGGACGGCAGAAGCTTCGTCCAGTCTTCCGTGCGGGCGAGCGCATTCAGCCCGTCGGCGTCCACGACGGTCGGCGTGGCCCGGGCATTGCGCAGCAGCGCCGCGACGAACTCATCCGTCCCGGTCGCGTGCGCCAGACCTGGCCCGACGAGCAGGGCCTTCACCTTCTCAGCGAGCACGGTGGTCAGCTGCGCTGCCGATGCCGTCGCGACGAGCCCGGGCTGGGCCTCGGCGAGCGGGAAGAAGGTGAGGTTCGGATCGCCGCCGCTGATCGATTCGATGACCGATCGCGCGCTCGCCACGGTCACGACGCCCGCCCCGCAGCGCGCCGCCGCGCGCGCGGCCAGGACGACCGCCCCGGGGTAGCGGGTCGACCCGCCCACCACCAGGACGCGGCCCCGCTGCTCCTTGCCGGCGTCCGGGGCGAGCGGCTTGAGCACGGCGCGCACCGCGCGCGCGTCGAGCGGTGCCGCGGCGATCGTTCCGGCGGCGCTCAGGCCTGCCCCGCGCGGGTCCCGACCGCGACCGCGACCGCGAGGTCGCGGATGTGCGAGATGCTCACGGCGAGCGGCGCGGTGAGGCCGAGCGCCCGCCGGCGCTCCTCGGCGCGCCCGTGCAGCGTCACGATCGGTTGTCCCAGCGGAGTCCGTCTGATCTCGATCTCCCGCCAGCCGACGCCCCGGATCCCCAGCCCCAGGACCTTCGACACGGCCTCCTTCGCCGCCCACCGTCCGGCCAGATGCAGCACGTTGCGGCGGCAATAGGCGCGCTCCCATTCCGTGAACACGCGCGTGAGGAACCGCTGGTCGTGGCGTTCGAGGACGCCCTTGATCCGTACGGTCTCGATGATGTCGATGCCCACTTCGTTCGTCATTCGACCGTCACCGCCTTGGCGAGGTTGCGCGGCTGATCGACGTCGTTGCCCCGGCGGTCGGCGATGTGATACGCGAGGAGCTGGAGCGGCACGACCGCGAGCGCCGGCGACAACAGCTCGTTCGTCGCGGGGATCCGGATGATCTCGTCGGCATGGCCCACGATCTCCTCGTCCCCATCGGTCGCGAGCGCGATGACGACTCCGGCCCGCGCCCGCACCTCTTGGATGTTCGACAGCATCTTCTTGTAGACCGAATCTTTGAGCGCGATCGCCACCACCGGCAGATCCTTGTCGATGAGCGCATTCGTGCCGTGCTTCATCTCCCCCGCCGCCGTGCCCTCGGCGTGGATGTAGCTGAGCTCCTTGAGCTTGAGCGCGCCCTCGAGCGCCGTCGGGTAGTTCACGCCGCGGCCGAGGTGCAGGAAATTGGTCGCCGTGTGATAGCGGTACGCGAGCGCCTTCAGCTTCGGTTCCTCGCTGAGGACCGCGTCCATCAAGGTCGGCAGGTGGAACGCTTCGGCCAGCAGCTTCGCGGCGGCATCCGGCTCGATGGTCCCGCGGCGCTGGGCCAGGTAGATCGCGAACAGATAGAGATCGACGACCATCGCCGTGTACGCCTTCGTCGACGCGACGCTGATCTCCGGTCCGGTGTGCAGGTAGATGACGTCGTCCGACACGCGGCTGGCCTCGCTCCCCACGACGTTCACGAATGTCAGGAGCCGCGCGCCGCGTTTCTTCGCTTCCCCCATCGCGGCGAGGGTGTCGGCCGTTTCGCCCGATTGCGTCACCGCGATCGCGAGCTGGCCGGTCGTGACCACCGGGTCGCGATAGCGGTACTCGGAGCCGATCTCGACGTCACAGGGGATCCGGGCCAGCCGCTCGATGAGGTACTTGCCGATGAGCGACGCGTGGTAGGCGGTGCCGCACGCGACGAAGGTGATCCGCGGGATCGCCCGCACGTACGCGTCGTCCATCTTGAGGTCCTGGTCGAAGATCACCAGTCCGCTCCCGCGGTCGACACGGCCGAGGAGCGTGTCCGAGATCGCCCGCGGCTGCTCGAAGATCTCCTTGAGCATGAAATGCTTGTAGCCGGATTTCGCGGCGGCGATCGGGTCGAGCGCGATGGTGCGCGCCGGCCGTTCGACGGCCGTGCCGTCGGCGATCTTGCGGAAGCGCACGCCGGCGCGGCGCACGATCGCGAGGTCCCCGGGCTCGAGGAAGCTCATCTCTCTGGTGTGCTCGATGAGCGCCGTCATGTCGGAGGCGACGAAGTTCTCACCGGTGCCGTGACCGACGATGACCCCGCCGGCGTTGCTGATCCGGGCCGCGACGATCGTCCCCGGATCCAGCGCCGAGATGAACGACAGCGCCGCCGCCCCCTCGAGCCGCGGGAGCACCGCGAGCGCTGCGTCCTCGAGGGACGAGCCCGTCTTCAGCTCGTCCTCGAGCAGGTGGACGACGACCTCGGTATCGGTCTCGGACGTGAAGGTGTGCCCGGCCGCGACCAGCGGGGCCTTGAGGGCCTGGAAGTTCTCGATGATCCCGTTGTGGATCACCGCCGTCAGGCCGGTGCAGTCCACGTGCGGGTGGGCGTTCGCCTCGGTCGGGCGGCCATGGGTGGCCCAGCGGGTGTGGCCGATGCCGGTGTGGCCCGTGATCGGGTGCGCGGCCACGACGGCCGCGAGGTTGTCGAGCTTGCCTTCCGCCCGACGCACCTCGAGCGTGTGGTCGCGCTCGACCGCCACGCCCGCGGAGTCATACCCGCGGTACTCGAGGCGGCGCAGCCCGCTCATGAGGAGCGGCAACGCCTGACGTGGCCCGGTGTACCCGACGATCCCGCACATGCCTAGGCCAACGCTTCCATCGCCTGGGCGGCGAGCGACTCGACCAGCCGCTTCGCGACCGCATGCTCGCGCGCCTCCACGGTGATGCGCAACACCGGTTCCGTCCCGGAGGCGCGCACGACGAGCCGGCCCGCGGTACCGAGCTCGGCCTCGGCGTCGCGCACGGCGGAGCTGAAGCGCGTGACTTCTTTCCACTCGCGGCGCCGTGGCGCCTTCACGTTCTTCGTGATCTGCGGCCAGTGCTCGATCTCGCGTGCCAGCTCGGCGAGGCTGCGGCCCTCGCTGCGCTCGAGCGTGAGCACTTCCAGGGCCGTGAGGATGCCATCGCCCGTGGTCGTGAACTCGCGGAAGATGACGTGGCCCGACGGCTCGCCGCCGAACTGCGCCTTGCGCTTCTCGAGCTCCTCCCAGACGTAGCGGTCGCCGACCTGCGTGCGGACGAGGCCGATGCCATCGCGCGCGAGCGTCGCCTCGAGCCCGCCGTTGGTCATGACCGTGCCGACGACGAGCTTCGGATCGAGCTTCCCGTGCCTCGCGAAGTGCCGCGCCGCGAGCGCGAGCACGAAGTCGCCGTCCAGGACCGCACCCGTCCCGTCGACCGTCATGACCCGGTCCCCATCGCCGTCGAACGCGAAGCCGGCGTCGGCCTTGTGCTCGACGACCGCCTTCTGCAACGCCGCCGGAGCGGTCGCGCCGCTGCCGCGGTTGATGTTCGCGCCGTCCGGCGTGTCGAAGAGCGTGAGCACCTCCGCGCCGGCGCGCGCGAACACGGCCGGCGCGACCCGATAGGTGGCGCCATTCGCGCAGTCGAGGACCACGCGCACCCCATGGAGATCGGGAGCGAGGCCGATGAGGAACTCCTCGTACTTCTTGACCAGGCCGCGGACGTCCCCGATGAGCCCGATGCCACCCTCGGTCGGGCGCGGGAGCTTCCCGTCGTCGGACATCGCCGCTTCGATCCGGTCCTCCGTCGCGTCGGGCAGCTTGAGGCCGGCGTGATCGAAGAACTTGATCCCGTTGTCGGGGGCCGGGTTGTGGGACGCGCTGATCACCGCGCCGGCGACGACGTCCTCGGTGCGGGTGAGGTACGCGAGGCCGGGGGTCGGGATGTGGCCGGTCAGCCGCACGTCGATCCCCACCGAGCAGAGCCCCGCGGCGAGGGCGCTCTCGAGCATCCGGCCCGAGCGCCGGGTGTCGCGGCCGATGATCACCGAGTGGCCGGGACCGCCCAGAACGTGGCCCGCCGCTCGCCCGAGGCGGAGGGCGAGCTCGGGCGTGAGGTCGAGATTCGCGACCCCCCGGACCCCGTCGGTGCCGAACAAGCGGGTCATTTGAGCCTCATCGTGACGGTCACGCGGGCCGGCTGCACCGAGACGATCGTGACGCCCGGCGGCGCCCTGAGCACGACGTCGGCCGTGAAGCTCCCCGCGCCTCTCCCGCCGGCGTCGACGGTCGCGGTGATGTCGGTCGGGCCGAGCGCGGCGAGCGCCGCCGATGGACCGGCCACGACGACGCTCACGGTGGTCGGATCGGTGTCGCCGGCCAACCCGGCGCTCGCTCCGGTGACCTGCACCGCGACGACCGGGAACGGCCGGGTGCCGGTCAGCGGGATCACCGTGATCCCCACGGTCGCGTCCGTTGGCTGGAGCGGCGTGACGCCTTCGGGCAGGAGGAGCGGGACGCGGAACGACTTGTTCGCGGTGAGCCCGGTCACGTCGATCGGCGCGGTGTCGATCCGATCGACCGGCGCAAGCGTCTCCGGCGTCCCCTGGACCTGGACCGCGACCGGATCGGTCGTCACACGTGAGATCCAGTACCCGGTCGCGACCGCGCCTTTCAACGACCAGAGCACCGGGACCGTACGGGTGCTCGTGGTCGAGAGCACCGGCACGTGCACCTGCACCGCGGGCGGGTCCGACTGCAGACCGTCGACCCCATTGCCGGCGGCATCCACCGGGACGGCGTCGGCGCTCGCCGAGATGTCGATCGGCGTGTCGCCGAACCGGAGCGTCGCGAACACTCCGGTGACGCTCGCGACCAGGCTCTGCGCGCCGCTGATCCGGACCTCGTTGCTCGAGAACGACGGCGATCCGGCCTGGAACCCGCGTGGCGGATCGTTGGCGAAGCGCACCTGCACGGTGAGCGTTCGCGAGACCAGTCTCTCGATCCGCACCGGCACGGTCGCCGGGTCGGTCTGCGCCAGCACGTTCGCGTCTGGCAGCGTCACGCGCAGCGCCACGTTCTGCACGTCGCTGCGACCGAGGTCCGCCTGCGCGAGGTCGGGCACCGGATGGACGTCGGTCTGCGCAATCTTCCTGATCTCCGGCTGCGGTCCCTGCAGCTTCACGGTCACGTCGCCGAACGTGCCGCTCAGCACATAGCCCGCCGGCACGTCCGCCGGTCGCTCGACCGGCACGCGGAATGTCACGACGGCCGGCTGCGTGCTCTCCGCGACCGCGGCGAACGCGAGGACCGAGATCGCCAAGGCGGCCGCTTTGAGCGGGAAGTCATTGGTGAAGGCGCGGCGGAGGTCGAGGCGGCGGATGCCGCTCCGGCGCGCTCCGTAACCGGGGGCGCCCACCGGCTAGGACGCCTTGCTGCGGAAGGGCAGCGGCTGGATGCGGCTGCGGAGGAGCGAGCTGAGGACGCGGCGCAAGCGTTCTTCGTCAAGGCCGCCGATGATCCGGCCGCTGCTCGCGATCGAGATGGCCTGGGTCTCCTCGGACACGACGATGACGATGGCATCGGTCTGCGAGCTGATCGAGAGGGCCGCGCGGTGGCGCATGCCGTATCGATGTGCGGCCCGGTCCTGCGTGTCTTCGAGCGGTAGCAAGCACGCGGCGGCCAGGATCTGCGGACCGCGGATGATGACCGCTCCGTCGTGGAGCGGTGAGCGGACCATGAAGATGGATGCGAGGAGCTCCGCCGACAGCTTGCCGTTCACGGGCACGCCGGTCTCGGTGTAGTCCTGCAAGCCGGTGCCTCGCTCCACGACGATGAGCGCCCCGTGATGCGCGCCGCTGATGAGCAGGGCCGCGCGGGTCAGCTCGTCGACGACGTGGTCGACCTCCTCCGCATCGCTCGGCGTCAGCAGGCGATTCAGCGGGCCGAGCTGGCCGAGCTGGCCGAGGCCGCGCCGCAGCTCGGGCTGGAACACGATGAGGATGGCGAACACGGCGATCGCGAGGAACGCTTGGAACAACAGCTTCGTCAACGTGAGCTGGAGCAGCACGGCAACGCCGTAGATGAGGACGAGCACGAGGACGCCCAGGAGGAGCTGCACCGCGCGGGTACCGCGGATGAGCCGAAGCAGGTAGTAGACGAAGACGAACACGATCGCGATGTCGAGGATGTTGTTCCAGCCGAAGGCCTGGCCGCTGAACACCGCTTTCACGGCGTCGAAGAACTGGTCCATCAGACCGCCAGCGCGAGCCGGTCGACTTCCGCCGCCAGCTCGGCCTGTCCATCCAGGCGGAGCGCTTCGGCCAGGAGCGCGCACTTCGCGCGGGCCACGTCCTTCTTTCCGATCGCGCTCACGACGTCGACCAACAGACGCTGCGCCTGATGATCAGCGAGACCCGACGCGATGAGCTGCAGGAGAAGATCGGATGCGGCATTCGTGTGCCCGTTGGCGATGAAGTGACGCGCCGCGACGAGGGCGGCCTGGGCGGCCCGGGGGTCCCCCTTTGCGATGTAGCCGGCGGCGCGCATCTCGGCCTCGAGCGGATCCTCGGCCGCGTCGAGCGCCGGCTCGGGGACCCGCGCGCGCTGCGGGCCGGGCGCCACCGGGGCCCACGCCAGCGGCCCAGCCGGCACCGACGCCGCGTCAGCGGCGTCCGCGCGGGGGAGATCGAGCGCGTCGAGGGCTCCGAGGCGCGGATCGGCCGCGCTCGCGGCCGCCTCGTCCTCGTGGGGGTCCTTGCTCTTGTCCTTGTCCTTGTCTTTGTCGTCTTTGTCTTTGCGTCCGCGGCGCCGGAGGCCGGGGATCGCTCCGGCCGCGACCGGCTCGGAGCCCATGGCCGCGGGCTCCAGCGCACTCGGCTGCGACGGAGCGGGGAGCGCGCTCACATCGATGCCGACCTCGGTCGCGAGCGCGATGAGGATCGGGGTCTGACCGAGCGAGTCGAGGCCGTACCGCACGTCACGCTGCGCCGCGGCGGGATCGGTGGGCATGAGGGCGTGGGCGTAGCGCGCGTACTCATGCCCGGCGGCATCGACTTCGCCGGCGAGCCCGTGCGCAGCCGCGAACCGGCGGTGGGCGCCCAGATCGAGCGGATCGAGCTGCAGCGCTTCGGCGAGGAGCGCGACGACGCCCCGGTGCTCGCCGGCTTTCGCCAGCTTCGCGGCGCCATCGCGAAGCACGGCGAGGGCGCCCGGGCGATCGGCCTGCTCCATGCGGACCTTCGCGAGGCCGCGATATCCGCCGGCGACGGTCGGGAACTTGGCGCAGAGGTAGCCGAACTGCTCCTCGGCCTGATGCAGCCGTCCAGCCTGCAGCTCGCGCAGGCCGGACGCGAGCGCGACCTTGTAGTTGAAGTCCTGGACCGCTGCCACCGCGACTAGTGTGCGCTCCCGGCCCGCGCCATCGAGCCCGTGCCTAACGCTTCGTGAACTGCGGGGCCTTGCGCGCCCGCTTCAGACCGGGCTTCTTCCGCTCCTTCGCGCGCGGGTCGCGCGTGAGCAGCCCCGCCTTGCGCAGGACCGCGCGGTGCTCGGCATCCACTTGCAGGAGCGCACGGGAGATCGCGTGCCGGATCGCGCCGAGCTGGCCGGACTCGCCGCCGCCGTTGACCTTCACCATCGCGTTGAACCGGCGGGCGGTGTTGGTGACGGTGAACGGCTCGAGCGCCGCGTCGGAGAAGCCATCGCGCCCGAAGTACTCCTCGAGCGGCTTGCCGTTGACGACGATCGTGCCCTCGCCCGGAACGAGCCGCACCCGGGCCACGCTCGTCTTGCGGCTGCCGGTGCCCTGGAAGTACGGCATGGTCTTCATCTAGCGCTTCTCCATCGCGAGCGTCTCGGGCCGTTGCGCCTGGTGCGGGTGCTCGGGGCCCGCGTACACGAAGAGCTTGCGCGACATCTTTTCGCCCAGGCGGTTCCGCGGGAGCATCCCGCGGACCGCGCGGCGCACGACCTCTTCCGGACGCCGCGCGAGGAGCCGCTCGAGCGTTTCCGACTTGAATCCGCCCGGGTAGCCGGAGTGGCGGATGTACAGCTTGTCGGAGAGCTTCTTTCCGGTGACCTTGATCTTGGCGGCGTTGACGATGACGACCGGATCGCCCACATCGAGGTTCGGCGTGAAGGTCGGCTTGTGCTTGCCGCGCAGCGTCGCCGCGGCCTGGGTCGCCAGGCGCCCGAGCACCGCACCGTCCGCGTCGATGACGCGCCAGTGCCGCTCGATCTCGCTGACCTTCGCGCTCTTCGTCTTAGTCGTTATCGCCGTCATCTGAAGGATCTCTCCTGCTCTCGTTCCGTTCGTGTCTTGCGCCATACGTTACCTGGGTCAAACAGAGGCCCCGTGCGGGCGCGCTCGGCCCGGCCTGCGCACGATCCGTCGATCGCACGATCTCGCCGAACCGCTCGACGCCGACCTTGCCGCGCCCCACCCAGAGGAGGGTCCCCACGATCGCGCGGACCATCCCCCGGAGGAACGCGTCGGCCTCGATCTCGAATCGAAGGAGCTCGCCCTCTCGGGTCCACTCCGCCTTCCGCACCGTTCGCACCGTCCGACGACCGTGGCCCTCGCCGCTCGCGAAGGCGCCGAAGTCGGCACGCCCGATCAACGCGGCGCTCGCCTCGCGCATCGCATCCAACCGCAGCGCGGCGGGATGGTGGTACGCCCAGCGCTCGAGCGGATCGCGATCCGATCCGATCCGAAGCCGATATTCATATGTTCGTCCCGTCGCCGAGAACCGGGCGTGGAACTCGTCCCCGCACTGCTCGGCCGCCGAGACCGCGATGTCCTCGGGAAGGAGGGCGTTTACCCCCCGTCCCAGCTTCGCCCCGTCCAGCCGGCTGGCCGTCCGGAACGTCATGACCTGCCCGATCGCGTGTACCCCTGCGTCGGTCCGTCCCGCGCCGGCGATGCGTACCGGCTCGTCGCAGATCCTCGCGAGCGCCCGCTCCAGCTCGCCCTGTACCGTCCGCGCGCCATCCTGGACCTGGAACCCTGCGAACGCGGTCCCGTCGTAGGCGACGCGTGCCCGGTAATTCGTCGTTAGGCCTTGGCCTTCGCGGTCTTCTTGGCCGCAGTCTTCTTCTTCTTCGCCGGGGCGGCGGCCGCTCCACCCGCGGACGACTTCTCGGCCGCCGTGGTGCTCTTGCGGCGTGGCAGCGCGAGACGGCGGCGCGGCTTCGCCTCGGCGTCCGGCTGAGCCTGCTCCTCGACGCCGGGCATCAGCTCGATGAGCATCATCGGCGCGCTGTCCCCGACCCGGCGCGGCAGGCGAGTCGTGCGGGTGAACCCCGACGGACGGTCTGCGAAGCGCTGGGCGAGGTCGGTGAACAGCTTTTCGACGATCTCCTGCTCCGGGAGCCAGCCGATCGCCTTTCGGCGGGCGACGAGCGACCCGTCCTTGCCCAGCACGATCATCCCGTCGATGAACTTGCGGACCTCTTTGGCCTTCGCCTCGGTGGTCTTCACCGACTCGTAGCGGAGCACGGAGAGGGTCAGGTTCCGGAGCATCGATTTCCGATGCCCGGTCTGCCGGCCGAATTTCCGCTGATGGACCTGATGCGGCATGCGCTAGCGCTCCTCGCCCGCGACCGCGTCGTCATCGACGATCAGCTCATCGACATCGTCGGACTGCGGGTCCTCGGTGGAGTCGGCGGAGGCATCGCTCGGCTCCGGGGCCTCGATGAGCCCGCGGGCCGCGAGGCGCTCCTTGATCTCGTCGAGCGACTTCTTGCCGAAGTTGCGCATGCGCAGCAGCTCCTCATCCGGGGTCTGGAGGAGCTGGCCGACCTTCGTGATGCCGTGGCGCTTCAGCGAGTTGAACGCCCGCTGCGGCAGGTCCAGGTCCTCGATCGGCATGTCCGCGATCACCGACGGGACCGCGGCGCTGTTCGCACGTGGTGCGGGCGCGAGCGCGGCCTGCGACCGGGTGAGGCCGGTGAACAGCGAGAACTGCTGAATGAGGATCTGCGATCCCTGCGCGACAGCTTCGTCCGGCGGTGTCGTGCCGTCGGTCCAGACCTCGAGGATGAGGCGGTCGTAGTCGGTGACCTGCCCGACGCGGGTGTTCTCGACGGAGAAGTTGACTCGCTTGACCGGCGAGAACAGCGCATCGATCGGGATGACCCCGATCGGGAGGCCTTCCTTCTTGTCGCCCGACGTGAAGCCACGGCCGATCTCGATCGTCAGCTCCATCCAGAGGGACGCCTCAGGCTCGAGCGTCGCGATCTTCGCTTCGGGGTTCACGATCTCGATCTCGCTCGTGGTCTGGATGTCGGCGGCGGTGACGTCACCGGGGCCGGTCTTCTCCAGCGTGAGCGTGACCGGCTCGCTCGCGAACGACCGAAGCCGGACATTCTTCAGATTCAGGACCATCTCGACGACGTCTTCCTTGACGCCGGGGATCGTCGAGAACTCATGCGCGACGCCGCGGATGCGCGCGGCGGTGATCGCCGCGCCCGGAAGCGACGAGAGCAGCACGCGGCGGAGCGAGTTTCCCAGCGTGGTGCCGTAGCCCGCGGGGAGGGGCTCGCAGGCGAATCGCGCGTGGCGGTCGTCGCCCTCGAGGCGCTCGATCTTCGGGTACTCCAGTTCGACAATGGACATTGGTCTTGTTCCTTCCTGACTAGCGGGAATAGTGCTCAACGATGAGCTGCGTATCGACTTGCGTCTCGATCTGCTCCCGCTTGGGGTCAGATGCGATGCGCGCGGTGTAGGTCTCCGGGTCGACCTCGAGCCACGCGGGACGGGTCTGGGTCTTGGCCCAGGCGAGGACGTCCTTGAAGTACTGCGACTCGCGGGACGACTCGACGACGGCAACGGTGTCGTTCGCCTTCACCGTGTAGCTCGGGATCCCCGTCCGCTTGCCGTTCACGCTGATGTGCCCGTGACTGACGAGCTGGCGTGCCTGCGACCGGGACTTCGCGAAGCCCGAGCGGTACACGACGTTGTCGAGCCGCGCCTCGAGGAGCTCGAGGAGGACCTCACCGGTCGCGCCGCGCTTCTCGGTGGCTTTCTCGAAGGTGTTCTTCATCTGCTTCTCGAGGACTCCGTAGATGCGGCGGGCCTTCTGCTTCTCACGCAGCTGCAGCGCGAAGTCCGAGACCTTGCGCCGGCGCTGCTGGTGCATGCCGGGCGGCGAGCTGCGCTTCTCGAAGGTGCATTTGGTGACGCACTTTTCGCCCTTCAGGTAGAGCTTCATGCCTTCGCGGCGGCAGAGCCGGCAGACCGGTCCGGTGTAGCGAGCCATTCGTTCTCCCCTAGACCCGGCGCCGCTTCGGCGCGCGGCAGCCGTTGTGCGGGATCGGCGTGACATCGGTGATGGCGGTGACCTCGAGGCCGGTCGCCTCGAGCGCGCGGATCGCCGCTTCGCGGCCGGCGCCGGGACCACGGACGAAGACCTCGACCGTGCGGAGGCCCTGATCCATCGCCTTGCGTGCCGCGTTCTCCGCGGTCACCTGGGCGGCGTACGGGGTGCTCTTGCGCGAGCCCTTCCAGCCGGACGCGCCGGCGGACGCCCATGCGATCACGTTCCCCTGAGGGTCGGTGAGCGAGACGATCGTGTTGTTGAACGAGGCCTTGATGTGCGCGGCGCCACGCGGCACGGTCCGCTTCTCGCGCTTGCGGCGAGGCGCGGGCTTCGCACCCCCCTCACTTGGGGCTGGCTTCTCCGGCGCAGACTTTTCCTGGCTCACGTTCGTCCCTTCTCGTCTTCTCTGCTAGGTCTTCGCCGCGGTCTTCTTCTTGCCGGCCACGGTCTTGCGCGGTCCACGACGCGTGCGCGCGTTGGTCCGCGTGCGCTGGCCGCGCACCGGAAGCGACTTGCGGTGACGCAGCCCGCGATACGAGCCGATCTCCTGCAGGCGTTTGATGTTCAGCGCCACTTCGCGACGGAGATCGCCCTCGACCGTGAACTTGCGGTCGATGACCTCACGGATCTTCGCGACCTGGGCCTCGGTGAGGTCGCGCACCCGGATCGCATGGTCCACGCGGGCCTCGTCGAGCACCTGGCGCGCGGTCGTGGGACCGATGCCGAAGATGTAGCGCAGGGAGACATCGGCGCGCTTCTCGCGTGGGACGTCGACGCCGGCGATCCGAGCCATATGTCTCTCCTACCCCTGCCGCTGCTTGTGCTTCGGCTCGGAGCAGATGACGCGGTTCACGCCATCGCGCCGAATGATCTTGCACTTGTCGCAGCGCTTCTTGACGCTCGCCTGGACCTTCACCTAATACCTCACCCTTCGCGTGATGCGACCTCGCTTGAGGTCATATGGCGACAGCTCCACCAGGACCTTGTCGCCCGGGACGACCCGAATGAAATTCATCCGCATCTTCCCGGAGATGTGCGCGAGGACCGAGTGGCCGTTCTGGAGCTCTACCTTGAACATCGCGTTGGGGAGGGCCTCGGAGACGGTGCCCTCCACCTCGATGACGTCCTTGTTGCTCGGCTTACTGCTTGCCATGAACCCCAGACGCAAAAAGCTCCGCGGCAGTGGGCCACGGGAAGTAAAAATGTACCAAAACCGCACGATTCGAGCAAGGGGCGATCAAGCGACCGCGCTCGCCTTCTCGCGGCCGGCGCCGGTCGGGACGCGGTCGGCCACCGTCAGCACCACGGGGCCCTCGGGCAGGCAGGCCAGGGTGTGCTCGAAATGGGCCGAAAGGCTGCCGTCCTCGGTCACGACCGTCCAGTTGTCCTCGAGAACGCGCGTGGCGACGCTACCCACGTTCACCATCGGCTCGATCGCGATGCAGAGGCCCTCCCGGATCACGCGCCCGAGCTCCGGGGTGCCGTAGTTCGGCACCTGCGGCTCCTCGTGCATCGCCCGGCCGATCCCGTGGCCGACGTAGTTCCGCACCACCGAGTACCCCTGGCTCTCGACGTACCGCTGGACGGTCGCGCCGATGTCGCCCAGGCGATCGCCGATCTTCGCGGCGGCGACGCCCCGGACGAGCGCCTCGCGCGTGACCGCGATGAGCTTCTCCGCCTCGGCCGAGACCTTCCCGACCGGCACCGTAATCGCGGCATCCGCGTGCCAGCCATCCACGATCGCGCCGGCGTCGATGCCCACGAGGTCGCCCTCTTTCAGCTTCCGCTTGCCCGGGATGCCGTGGACGATCTGCTCGTTCACCGAGGTGCAGATCGTGGCGGGGTAGCCGTAGTAGCCGAGGAACGAGCTCTTGGCCCCGGCGCGCGCCAGCACGTCGGCGGCGATCCGGTCGAGCGCTTCCGTCGTGACGCCCGGCTTCACCGCATCGCGCGTCGCCGCGAGCATCGCGGCGACGACCTTCCCGGCCTCGCGCATCTTCGCGATCTGGTCGGCGGTCTTGAGGGTGACCATCAGCGCGCGGCCTCGATGAGGCGGTCGTTGATCTCTTCGACCTCGCCGAGGCCGTCCACCCGGCGCACGAGGCCTTTGGCCTCGTAGTGGTCGACCACCGGTTGGGTCTGCTCGACGTACACGTCGAATCGCCGGGCGATCACCTCGGGTCTGTCGTCGGCCCGGCCGTCGGCACGCGAGCGCGCGAGGATCCGGCGGACCAGCTCATCACGTGGCGCGTCGAGGACCAAGACCCGGCCGATCGAACGAGACCGATCGGCCAGGAGCAGGTCGAGCGCCTGAGCCTGGGCGACGGTACGGGGAAAGCCATCGAACATCACGCGCGTCCCGGACGGCAGGGCCGCAAGGAACTCGCGGACGACGCCGATCGTCACATCGTCGGGTACGTACTCGCCGCGATCCGTGTACTGCCGGGCCATCTGCCCGAGCGGCGTTTGGCGCCGCAGGTGATCGCGGAAGAGCTCTCCGGTGGAAAGCTGGACCCATCCGTTGCGCTCGGTGAGCCGCTTCGCCTGGGTCCCCTTCCCCACGCCCGGTGGTCCCATGAAGATGAGGTCGCCGGCGCCGGTCGCGCCCTGCGACCTCGCCTCGCGCTCGGCCATCACCGGATGAATCCCTCGTAGCTCCGCATGAGGAGCTGCGCCTCGAGCTGCTTCATCGTCTCGACGACCACGCCCACGACGATGAGGATGCTCGTGCCGCCGAGCCGCAGCGTCTGCACGCCGGTGAGGTCACCGATGAGCGTCGGCATGACCGCGACGATGCCGAGGAAGAGCGCCCCCGCGACCGTGATCCGCGTCACGACCCGGCTCAGGAACTCCGCGGTGGGGCGGCCCGGCCGGATGCCCGGGATGAAGCCGCCGTACCGCTTGATGTTGTCGGCCACGTCATTCGGGACGAACGTGAACGCCGTGTAGAAGAACGTGAACGCGACGACCAGCACGAAGTACGCGCCGTTATAGAGCACGGTGTTCTGGAACGCGTTCACGATCCCGGTCGAGAGATTCTTCAGCCATTCGGTATCGCTGTTCGTGAAGTACTGCGCCACCTGGCTCGGGAGCAGCAGGATCGAGATCGCGAAGATGATCGGGATGACGCCGGCGCTGTTCACGCGCAGCGGGATGTGCGTCGCGCCTCCGGAGTACATCCGGGTCCCGCGGACGCGCTTCGCGTACTGGACCGGCACCCGGCGCTGACCCTCCTGGATGAACACGATCGCCGCGACGACCAGCACCGCGATGATCGCGTAGACCGCGAGGGCGAAGTAGTTCGACTGAACCTGGAGCGTCTGGCTCACGGTGTTCGGGAGGCGGCCGACGATGCCGGCGAAGATGATGAAGCTGATGCCGTTACCGATGCCGCGCTCGCTGATGAGCTCACCAAGCCACATGAGGATGAGCGTGCCGGCCGTGAGCGTCGCGAGGATCGCGAGCGTGAGGCCGAGGTTCGACGGACCGAAGTCCGCGAGCACGCCGGACCGCTGCATGAACACGCAGACGCCGACCCCCTGCAGGAGGGCCAGCGGCACGGTCAGCATCCGGGTGTACGAGTTGATCTTGTTCCGCCCGTACTCGCCTTCCTTCGACAGGCGCTCGAGCGGCGGGATCGTCTGGTTGAGGAGCGTCATGATGATCGAGGCGTTGATGTAGGGGTTCACCCCGAGCGCGACGACGCTGAACCGCGACAGGCCGCCACCCGAGAACAGGTCGAGCAGGCTCAGCAGCTGGTTGTTCTGTAGGAGCGATGCGAGCTGCGTCTGGTCCACGCCGGGCAGCGGGACGTGGGCGAGGAACCGGAAGACCAAGAGCATCGCGAGGGTGAACAGGATCTTGACGCGGAGATCCGGCGCCCGGAAGGCGTCCCGGAACGTCTCGAAGACCTTCACTCGCTAGCTGCTCCCCGCATCGATCAACACCACCGTGCCGCCCGCGGACTCGATCTTCTGCCGGGCGGCGTCCGACACGCGGTGCGCGTGCACCTCGAGCTTCTCGCCGACCTCGCCGTTCGCGAGGAGCTTCACCTTGGCGGTCGCCTCGATGAGCCCCTTCGCCGCGAGGGTCGCCGGAGAGACCGTGCCGTTCACGGCGTAGGTCTTCAGCTGTCCGACGTTCAGGGCCACGTACTCGACGCGCAGGCGGTTCTTGAAGCCACGGAGCTTGGGCAGGCGCATGTGCAGCGGCATCTGGCCGCCTTCGAACCAGGCCGGCAGCCCTGGTCCGCTCCGCGCGAGCTGCCCCTTCGTGCCCTTGCCCGCGGTCTTTCCCTGGCCGGCGGCCGTGCCGCGGCCGACGCGGCGCAGCTTCTTGCGGGAGCCGCGCTGCGGCTTCAGATCGTGCGTGTTCATCGTTCGGCCTTCCCGTCCCCGACCTCGACGAGGTGCGCGACCTTGCGCAACATCCCGCGAAGCGCAGGCGTGTCCTCGTGCGACACGCTGTGGCCGGGCCGCTTGAGCCCGAGGGCCTGCAGCGTTCCCTTCGCGGCTTGTTTCTCGCCGATCGAGCTCTTGTGCTGACGGATCAACAGACGGCTCATGGGACGGCCACCGGCTCCTCGGCCGCGGCCTGGCGCTTCGGGCGCTCGATGCCGCGCGTCTCCGCGATGGTCTGTGCGGAGCGCAGCATGCCCAGGGCCTCCATCGTCGCCATGACGACGTTCACCGGGTTCGTGCTGCCGAGCGACTTCGACAGGATGTCGTGGATGCCCGCCGACTCGACCACCGCGCGCACCGAGCCGCCGGCGATCACACCGGTACCCTTCGACGCCGGGCGCAGGAGGACCTTTGCCGCGCCGAAGTCGGCTGTGACCGGGTGCGGGATCGTCCGGTCGACGAGCGGGACGAGCATGAGGTGCTTCTTCGCGTCCTCGACGCCCTTCTTGATCGCCTCCGGCACTTCGTCGGCCTTGCCGAGGCCCGCGCCGACATGACCCCGGCCGTCACCGACGACGACGATGGCCGAGAAGCTGAACCGCCGTCCACCCTTGACGACCTTGGACACCCGGTTGATCTGGACCACCCGCTCCGTGAGCTCCAGGCGATTCGCATCGATCCGTGCCATTTACTTCGATCTCCAGCTTCGCCGGAGCCATGCCCCAGCGGGTCGTACTCGTTCGTCGCGGCAAAGCCGCGCCTCGCTCGTTTTCATCTAAAACCTCAATCCGTTCGAACGTGCCGCGTCGGCGAGCGCCTTCACGCGACCGTGGTAGCGATAGCCGCCGCGGTCGAAAACGACCTCTTCGATGCCCGCGGCCTTCGCCTTCTCGGCGATCGAGGCACCGACGGCCTTGGCCGCGTCAGCCTTCTTCGTCTTGCTGTCCTTGCCCTCGAGGCTCGACGCGGCCGCGAGCGTGCGGCCGCTGCGGTCGTCGATGACCTGGGCGTAGATCTGGTTGAGGGAGCGATAGACGGCGAGGCGCGGCCGATCCGCGGTACCCGCGATGCGGGCCCGCAGGCGGCGGTGCCGCTTCTGCCGTGCTTCGTCCCGTTCGGTGAATGCCAAGACGGTCCTCCCCTAGGCCTTCGCGCCGACCTTGCCGGCCTTGCCCGCCTTGCGACGGATGTACTCGCCCGCGTACTTCACGCCCTTCGCCTTGTATGGGTCAGGGACGCGGAGCGCGCGGATCTTCGCGGCGATCTCGCCGACCACTTCTTTGTCCGCGCCCGCGACACGGACGCGTTGCGGCGTCTCGAGCGCGAAGCTGATGCCCGCCGGCGGGTCGATCTCGATCGGGTGCGAGTAGCCGAGCGCGAGCTGCAGCTTCTTGCCCGCGAGCGTCGCGCGGTAGCCCGTGCCGCTGATCTCGAGGTCGCGGACGTAGCCGGTGGCCACGCCCTCCACCATATTCGCGAGCAACGACCGCGAGAGCCCGTGGATCGCTTTCGCCTGCTGGCTCTCGTTCGCCCGCGTCACCGTGAGCGTGCTGTCCGCGCGGCCGATCGCCACGAGCGGGTGGAACGTGCGGTGGAGCTCGCCCTTCGGCCCCTTGACGGAGACCGCCTGGCCATCCACCTTCACGTCGACGCCCTTCGGGAGCGTGACCGGAAGCTTTCCGATGCGACTCATTTCCTCTTCGTCCCTACCACACGTACGCCAGAACTTCGCCGCCGAGCGCTTTCCGCTCGGCCTCGCGGCCGGTCATGAGGCCCGACGAGGTCGAGACGATCGCGATGCCCAGCCCACCGAGGACCCGTGGCATCTCGGTCTTCCGCGCGTAGACCCGCAGGCCGGGCCGGCTGATGCGCCGGATCCCCGCGAGCGCGGACGTCTTGCCCCCGATGTACTTCAGGGTCACCACGAGCTGCGTGCCGGCCGGAAGGACTTCGCTCTCCTTCGTCGCCTTTCGCTCGCTCGCCGCCTCGGTCCGATACGGGCCGATGAATCCCTCGGCCTTCAGGATCCGGGCGATCTCGATCTTGATCCGGCTCGACGGGATCATCACGCTCTCGTGACGGGCGCTCGACGCGTTGCGGATGCGCGTGAGCATGTCGCCCACCGGGTCGTTCACCGCGACGCCGCGGGGGGGCCGCGCCTTCGGCACGATGACCCGGCGTGGACGAGGCGCATCGCCCTCGGCGCGCTCGGGACGCGGAGCCTGCGGCTCTGGTGTCGTCGTGGTCATTTCGGTCGTCATACGTTTCTCACCAACTCGACTTCGTCACGCCGGGGAGCTCGCCGATGAGCGCGCGCTCGCGAAAGCAGATCCGGCACAGGCCGAACTTGCGCATGTACCCTCGGGCGCGGCCGCACACCAGACAGCGGTGGTAGCCCTGCGTCTTGAACTTCGGGGTCTTCTGCGACTTGAGGATCAGGCTGAGCTTCGCCAACTAGCTACCCCCCTGCGCCGTGCGGAACGGCATGCCGAGCGCCTTCAGCAGCGCGCGACCTTCTTCGTCCGTCTTCGCCGTGGTCACGATCGTGATCTCGAGGCCGCGCAACCGGTCGATCTTGTCGTACTCGATCTCCGGGAACACGAGCTGCTCCTTGAGGCCGAGCGAGTAGTTCCCGCGGCCGTCGAAGCTCCGCTCCGGGATGCCCTGGAAGTCACGGATGCGCGGCAGCGCGACGGTGACGAGCTTCTCGAGGAAGTGCCACATCTGCGGGCCGCGGAGGGTGACCTTGAGCCCGATCGGCATGCCGACGCGGAGCCGGAAGTTCGAAATGGCCTTCCGCGACTTCGTCACGACCGGCCGCTGGCCCGTGATGATGGCGAGGTCGTTCGCGGCGGCATCCATCGTCTTCGCGTTACCGATGGACTCGCCCATCCCGATGTTCAGGACGATCTTCTCGATGCGCGGGACCTGCATGATGTTCTCGAAGCTGAACTGCTTCTTCAGCTCATCCTTCACGGTCTTCTCGTACCGCTCCTGCAGCAGGCTCGGCACTTTCGGCATCTCGCCGCTGGACGTCGCCTGGGGCGCCGCCACCGTGGACTTGCGCTTCGACGGCGAGGTCTTCCGCGGGGTCGTTGGGGCCTTGACTTCGGTCGTCATCTAGTCCGCCCCTTCCGTCGTGAGTCCCTGGCCACAGCTCTTGCAGAAACGCTCTTTCGTGTCGCCCTCGACCCGGTAGCCGATACGCGCGGGCTTGTTGCAGTGCGGGCAGATGAGCATGACCTTTCCCACGGGAAGGGGCACGAGCTGTTCGACGATGCCGCCCTTCACGTTCTTGTTCGGGTTGGCCTTCGTGTGCCGCTTGGACGTGTTGACGCCGGTCACGGTCACGGTGCCATTGCTCGGCTGGACCTCCTGCACCTTGCCGCGGTCGTACCGGTCTTTGCCGGCGAGGACGAGGACCTCGTCCCCCTTCTTGATCTTCATCTAGAGGACCTCCGGAGCGAGCGAGACGATCTTCATGAAGTTCCGCTCGCGGAGCTCGCGGGCGACCGGCCCGAAGATGCGGGTGCCGCGCGGCTGGTTCTGCGGCGTCAGCAGGACGGCCGCGTTGTCGTCGAAGCGGATGAGCGAGCCGTCCGCTCGCCGCATCTCCTTCGTCTGGCGAACGACGACCGCGCGCACGACGTCGCCCTTCTTCACCTGAGCGTTCGGGATCGCCTGCTTCACCGCGGCGATGAACACATCGCCGATCGACGCGCTGGTCCCGGTCGAGCTGCCCAGGACGCGGATCACCGAGAGCTCACGGGCTCCGGTGTTGTCGGCGCAGCGGACGCGGGTGTACGGCCGGATCATGCCGTTGTCTCGCCGTCCGGCGAAACTGCATCCTCTGTCTGCGCCGCGCCGACCGGAGCGGGCCGCGAGAGGATGGTGTCGACGCCTTCGGACCGCTCGAGGAACTTCTCGACGTCCTCGACACGCGGGGCAGCCGCGCCGGCCTCGCCGGCCCGGGAGAGGACCTCGACCACCTGCCAGTGCTTCGTCGCGCTGAATGGGCGGCTCTCCTGGATGCGCACGAGGTCGCCGGCCTTCACGTCGCCCGCGGCGTCGTGGGCCGCGTACTTCTTGCGCAGGCGGATGACCTTCTTGTAAAGCGGGTGCTCGCGCATCCGCTCGACGACCACGGTCACGGTATGCGCCTGCTTCGACGAGCTCACGACGCCCACGCGGGTGCGGCGGCGCGATCTGCGCCACGAGTGCGCCGGCGCATCCTGCGCGGAGCCCTGCGCCGACTGGGCGCGCCGGAGCGGGCGCGCGCGCTTGGCCGCGGGCGCCGCCGGGACGGCCGCCTTCGCGACGGCCGGCTTCGAGGCCGCGGCTGCGGCCGCCTTCTTGGGCGCGACGCTCTTCGCGGTCGTCTTCTTCTCGGTCGTCCTGCTCTTTGCCGCGGCAGGCGCCTTCGGGGCAGCCGACTTCGCCACGGACTTCTTCTCCGTGGTCGCGGTCGTCTTCTTGGCCCCTGTCTTGTTCTTGTTGGCCGCGGTCACTTTCTCAGCCATTCGCCGTCTCGGTCTTTCGTTCGTCGAGCACCGTCAGCGCGCGGGCGATCCGCTTCCGCGCGGCCGGCAGGCCGCGGTAGTTCTTCAGCTGGCGGGTGGCCAGCTGGAACCGGAGGTTGAAGAGCTCCTCCTTCGCGTTCTTGAGCTCATCCGCGAGATCCGGGTCAGACAGCCGCCGCATGTCCTTCAGTTGCATTGCTCTCACCTTCCGCGCCCTCACGGCTCAGGAACTTCGTCCTGATCGGGAGCTTGTACGACGCGAGCCGCATGGCTTCTTTCGCGAGTGCCGGGTCGACGCCGGCGAGCTCGAACAGGATCCGGCCCGGCTTCACGACCGCGACCCAGTGATCGGGCGCGCCCTTACCGGAACCCATCCGCACTTCGGCAGGCTTCTTCGTGACCGGCTTGTCCGGGAAGATCCGGATCCAGACCTTTCCACCGCGCTTCAGGTGGTGGACGATCGCGCGACGCGCGGCCTCGATCTGGCGTGCCGTCATCCAGCACGGCTCCTGCGCCTGGAGCGCGTAGTCGCCGAACGCGATGAACGCGCCGCCCGACGCGGTGCCCTTCATGCGGCCCCGCTGGAACTTGCGGTGCTTGAGCCGCTTGGGTTGCAGCATCTAGGCGGTCCCCGCCGGGCCGGTGATCGCGGGCGCGGCGACCGGTGCCGGTACGCCGACCGCCGCCGGGGCACCCAGGACCGCCGGCCGCGCCGCGGCCGCGGGTGCGTTCTGGGAGACCTGACGCGGGGTCGGTGCGATGTCGCCTCGGTAGACCCAGGCTTTCACGCCGATCGTGCCGTAGGTCGTCTTCGCGATCGCACGGCCGAACTCGATGTCGGCGCGCAGCGTGTGCAGCGGGACGCGACCTTCGCGCTCCCACTCGCGGCGGGACATCTCGGCGCCGCCGAGCCGACCGGCGACCGCGACTCGGACGCCCTTCGCACCGGCTTTCATCGACCGCGAGACCGTCTGCTTCAGCACCTTGCGGAACGACACCCGCCGCTCGAGCTGCTGGGCGACGTTCTCGGCGATGAGGTTCGCGTCGAGCTCCGGGTAGCGGATCTCGAAGATGTTCACCTTCACGACCTTGCCGGTCGCCTTGCCGAGCGCCTGACGGAGCTCCTCCACCTTCGCGCCACCCTTGCCGATGACGACGCCGGGCTTGGCGGTCTGGATCGTCACCGTCACGTTGTTCGTCGAGCGCTCGATGTCGATACGGGCGATGGCGGCGTCACGCAGTCGGCCGCGGATGGTCGTGCGGATGGCGATGTCCTCTTTCAGGAGGATCCGGTAGTTCTTCGCCTCCGCGAACCACTTCGCGTTCCACGTCTTCGTGAATCCGAGCCGGTATCCGACCGGATGGACCTTCTGTCCCACTACCTTGACTCCTTCTCGTCGACGATGACCGTGATGTGGCTGGTGCGATGCAGCTTGACGTCGCGTCGACCGCGGCCACGCATCCACACACGCTTCATCCGCGGGCCTTCGTCGGCCATCGCGCGCTTCACGTACAGGTTCTCGAGCGTCAGGTTGAAGTTGTTCTCGGCGTTCGCGACGGCGGACCGCACGACGCGGCCGATCGTGATCGCCGAGCCCTTCGGCAGGTGCTCGAGGATCGAGATCGCCTCCGTCGCGGACTTCCCGGTGATGAGATCGGTCACGAGCCGGGCTTTCCGCGGCGAGACGCGCTGGAACATCGCGCTCGCCTTGACTTCCATCTACGCGCCCGCCTTCACGGTCGTAGCCGTCTCGGCCGCGACGCCACGCCCGTGGCCCTTGAAGGTACGCGTTGCGGCGAACTCACCAAGCCGGTGGCCGACCATGTTCTCGGTGATGAAGACCGGCACGTGACGCCGGCCATCGTGCACCGCGATCGTGTGGCCGACCATCATCGGAAGGATCACGGACGCGCGCGACCAGGTCTTCACGACCTTCTTCTCGTTGCGCGAGTTCAGGGCTTCGATCTTCTTCTTCAAGGAGTCCTCGACGAAGGGCCCCTTCTTTACGCTGCGACTCACTTACTTGCCCCTCTTCTTCTGCGGCTTGATCACGAAACGGTCCGTCTTCGGGTTGCGTCGCGTCTTCAGGCCCATCGCGGGCTTGCCCCACGGGGTCTGCGCCATGCCACCGACCGGCGACTTCGCCTCACCACCGCCGTGCGGATGGTCGCGCGGCGACATGACCACGCCACGCACCTGCGGACGCCGGCCCATGTGCCGTTTGTGCCCGGCGCCGCCGATCTTCTCGTTCTCGTGCTCGATGTTGCCGAGCTGGCCGACCGTCGCGCGGCAGCGGACGTGGATGATCCGGATCGTGCCCGAGGGCAGCCGGATCTGCGCGTACTCGCCTTCCTTCGCGACGAGCTGCGCGACCCCGCCGGCGGAACGCACGAGCTGCGCTCCGCGGCCGGGCTGGAGCTCGACCCCGTGGATCTGCGTGCCGGTCGGGATGTTCTCGAGCGGCATGCAGTTCCCGAGACGTGCCTCGGCCTCCGGGCCGGACAGGACGCTGTCGCCGATCTTCAGGTCGAGGGGCGCCAGGATGTAGCGCTTCTCGCCGTCCTTGTAGACGAGCAACGCGAGGCGCGCCGAACGGTTCGGGTCGTATTCGATCGCCGTCACCTTCGCCGGGATCCCGTCCTTGTCGCGCTTGAAGTCGATGATCCGGTACCGCCGCTTCTCGCCGCCACCGCGATAGCGCATCGTGACCCGGCCCTTGGCGTTGCGACCGCCCGAGCGGTCCTTCGACTCGGTCAGGGCCTTCTCCGCGGGCTTCTTCGTGAGGTCCGAGAAGTCCGCGGTCTGTCGGTAGCGCCGGATCGGCGTGACCGGCTTGTATTTCTTCAGCGGCATGGCTCGTTAGACCCCTTCCACGAAGTAGCGCTCGATCCGCTGGCCCGCGGCGAGCGTGACGATGGCCTTCTTCCAATCGGACTGCTTCCCGATCTTCTTGCCGATGCGCCGCGCCTTGCCATGCACGGTCATGGTGTTGACCGCGATGACGTCGACCTTGAACGACTCCGCGACCGCGTGCGCGATCTCCTGCTTCGTCGCGGCCTTCGCGACGGCGAAGGTGTAGCGGCCGGAGTTCGTGCCGGTCATGGACTTCTCGGTGATGATCGGGCGGACCAGGACGAGATCCCCTCTCACGCCGACACCCCCTTGCGGACCGCGGCGACGTCGGCGCGCGCCGCCAGGAGCTCGAGCGCCGGGCGGGACACGAGGACCGTCTGGGCGCCGAGCACGTCGATGAGCCGGAGCGACGCGACCGAGCGGAGCTCGACGTCGGCGAGGTTCGCGACCGCGCGGCCGTGACCCTCGTTGAAGTCGGCGCCGACGATCAGCGTCTTGCCGGTTTCACCGATCCGCGCGAGCCAGTCGTACACCTCGGCCGAGCGCGGCCGGTCGGAGAGGCCACCGATCTGGTCGAACACGATCACGCGACCCTCGGCCGCACGCGCGGCGAACGCTTCGCCGAACGCGGCCTTGCGCATGCGCTCGGGGATCCGCTGCCAGTACGTCCGGCCGTTCGGGCCGAACACGACGCCACCGTGACGCCAATGCGGTGCCCGGGTCGAGCCCTGACGGGCGCGGCCGGTTCCTTTCTGACGCCATGGCTTCGCGCCGCCGCCGGCGACACGCGAGCGGTTCTTCGTCGCGGCGGTGCCGAGGCGCGCATTCGCGCGCGCGGCCTGAAAGGCCTGGAACAGCACGACGGTGCGCTTCTTCGACGCGACCAGCGGGCCGGGCAGCTCCACGGATCCGAACGGGTCGCCGTTCGCGGCGATGACCGGCGCAAAGCCGGCCGGTGCCGTGGGGAGCGGCTTCGGCTCGATCTTCTCGCGCGGCTCGCGCTTCGGCGGCTCGGGGCGCGGCTGCGGACGCGGCGTGACGGCCCGTGTCACCGGGCGCGCGACGGCCTTCGGCTTCGCCGGCTTCGCGGCTGCCGCTTTCACGGCCACGCCCTTCGTGCGCGCGGCCGGCTTCGCTGCGACGGTCTTCTTCGCGACCGTCTTCTTCTTGGCGGTGGTCTTCTTCTCGGCCATCAGGCTTTCCTCACCACGACGAGGCCGTTCCGCGCGCCGGGCACCGCGCCCGCGATCACGAGGAGTGAGCGATCCGCGTCGGCACGGAGGATCTCGAGGTTCTTGACCGTGACCCGGTTCGCGCCCTGGTGGGCGGCCATGCGCAGGCCCTTCCACACGCGGCCGGGCGTGGTGCCGGAGCCGACCGAGCCCTGACGGCGCAGATGATCGGAACCGTGCGACTTGGGACCGCGCGAGAAGTGATGCAGGTGGACCGGGCCCTGGAAGCCCTTGCCCTTCGACACGCCGACCACGTCGACCTTGTCGCCGGGCCGGAAGCGCTCGACGCCGATCGCCTGACCGGTCTTGAATCCGTCGACGGAGTCGAGCCGGACCTCGCGCAGGTTGGCGACGACCACGCCGGACGACTTGAGGTGCCCGAGGCGCGCCCGCTGGATCTTCTTCTTGTCGACGGTCCCGTACCCGAGCTGGATGCCGGTGTAGCCGTCACGCTCTTTCGTGCGGACCGCGGTCACGATGTTCGGCTCGGCGGCGATGACCGTCGCGGCCACGGCCGACCCGTCGGGGCGGAAGTGCTGAAGCATGCCGATCTTGCGGCCGAGCATGAGCGGCTTCGCGAGGTCGGGCGCCTGCTCGCCGCGCGGCGTCTCTTCGCCACGCGTTTCCTCGATCGCCTCGGTCTTCGTTTCGGTCTCGTCGGTCATTTCTTCAGTCCTTCGCTGCGGTTAGAGCTTGATCTCGATGTCGACGCCCGCCGGAAGGTTGAGCTTCATGAGCGCGTCGACGGTCTTCTGGGATGGATCGTTGATGTCGATGAGCCGCTTGTGCGTCCGGATCTCGAACTGGTCGCGTGAGTCCTTGTAGATGAACGGGCTACGAATGACGGTGAACTTCTCGATGCGCGTCGGCAGCGGGACCGGCCCGGTCACGGTCGACCCGGTCCGCTGCGCCGTCTCGACGATCTGCGCCGCGGACTGGTCGATGAGCTTGTGGTCGTACGCCTTGAGCCGGATCCGGATCCGCTGCTTCGCCATCTATTCGATGACCTTCGTGCAGACGCCCGCGCCGACGGTCTTGCCGCCCTCGCGGATCGCGAACCGGAGGCCCTCTTCCAGGGCGATCGGGGTGATCAGGGTGACGGTGAGGTTGGTGTTGTCCCCGGGCATGACCATCTCGACCCCCGGCTGAAGCTCGGCCGAGCCGGTCACATCGGTGGTCCGGATGTAGAACTGCGGGCGGTAGCCGTTGAAGAACGGGGTGTGCCGGCCGCCTTCCTCTTTGGTCAGGACGTAGACCTCGGCTTGGAACTTGGTGTGCGGCTTGACGCTGCCGGGCTTGGCGATCACCTGGCCGCGCTCGATGTCCTCGCGCTCGATCCCTCGGAGGAGCAGCCCGATGTTGTCGCCGGCCTCGCCCTGGTCCAGGAGCTTGCGGAACATCTCGACGCCCGTGACGACGACCTTGCGGGCATCACGGATCCCGAGGATCTCGACCTCTTCGCCGACCTTCACGATCCCGCGCTCGACCCGGCCGGTCGCGACGGTCCCGCGGCCCTTGATCCCGAACACGTCCTCGACCGGCATCAGGAACGGCTTGTCCTTCGCCCGGGCCGGGGTCGGGATATAGGAGTCGACCTTGTCCATGAGCTCGAAGATCGGCTTGTACGCCGGGTCCTCGGCGTTCGCCGGCCCTTCGAGGGCCTTGAGCGCGCTGCCCCGGATGATCGGGATCTCCTCGCCCTTGAAGCCGTACTTGGAGAGCAGCTCGCGGACCTCCAGCTCGACCAGCTCCAGCAGCTCCTCGTCGTCGACCATGTCGACCTTGTTGAGGAACACCACGATCGAGGGGACCTCGACCTGCTTGGCCAGCAGGATGTGCTCGCGGGTCTGGGGCATCGGGCCGTCGGCCGCCGACACGACCAGGATCGCCCCGTCCATCTGGGCGGCGCCGGTGATCATGTTCTTGATGTAGTCGGCATGTCCGGGGCAGTCGACGTGGGCGTAGTGACGGTTGGCCGTCTCGTACTCCACATGAGCGATCGAGATCGTGATCCCACGCTCCTTCTCTTCGGGCGCGTTGTCGATCGTGTCGAAGGCCCGGAACTCGGCCCCGCCTTTGAGCGAGAGGGTCTTGGTGATCGCCGCGGTGAGCGTCGTC
>DATCOD010000161.1:0-3664 GCA_036564905.1 Candidatus Limnocylindria bacterium | reverse complement strand
CACCTTCAACGGCGTCAGCCTCTTCCGCCAGGACACCGCGATCCTCACCACCCACACGGACACGATCGCCACCATGAGGACACACGGCCTCTACGTGATCATCCAGGCAGGCAGCCGGGCGGAAGCGCTCGCAGCGGCGCGGGCGCTCGCCCACGAACGCGGTTAGGCGGGAGCGGAGCATTCGCCGAAGCCCCCGCCTAGATTCATCCCGTTCGCTCGCTCACGGGCCGCTTATCCGTCGCCTGGGCGGGTTGCACGAACCTCCTGGATAGCATCGGGCTATGGGGCCGACATGAGAGTGGGGATCGACAGGCGCGCGATGACGGCGCTATCAGGCGGGCATCTTGCGGTCGACTTCGCGTCGGGGAGCGTGCCGGCGCTGATCCCGTTCATGACCGACCGCTTCCATCTCGGCTATGCCCTTGCGGCGATGCTGCTCCTCGCGGCAACCGCCTCGTCGTCGCTGGTGCAGCCGCTGTTCGGCTTGTGGTCCGACCGCCGTGGAGCGCTCTGGCTGATCCCGGGCGGCACGATGCTCGCAGCCGTGGGGGTAGGCGGTGCGGCGATCTCACCGGCCTACCCGCTCGTGTTGCTGCTCGTGCTCGCCGGCGGCCTCGGCGTTGCGGCGTTCCATCCCGAGGGCGCCAAGTTCGCCGCCTACGCGAGCGGTCGCAAGCGCGCGAGCGGCATGTCCTACTTCAACAGCGGCGGTAACGCAGGCTACGCGCTTGGGGCGTTCGCGACCGGACAGCTCGTTGTCTGGCTCGGGCTCGTCGGCGGGCTTCTGGCGATGGTGCCCGTGCTACTCGCATCGCTCGGGCTCGCACGCGTGGTGCCGCACCTCTCGGGGCTCAAGCCCGAGACAGGTGTCAGTGCCTACGAGCGCGGCGACGATCGGCGAAGAGCGATGGCGCTACTGGGAGTCGTGATCGCCTTGCGCAGCGTCGCCTGGTTCACCTTGCTCGCGTTCGTGCCTCTGTGGATCGTCTCGCTGGGGCACTCGAAGGGGGATGGAAGCCGGCTGCTGTTCCTGATGCTGCTGGCAGGCGCGGTGGCGACGTTGCTGCTCGGTCCGGTCGCGGACCGGATCGGGCTCCGGCACACGCTCGTCATCACGCAGGCGCTCATCTCGCCCCTGATACTCGTGTTCATCTACGTCGGTGGCGTCCCCGGCACGCTCGCGCTCATGCTGGTCGGCGTCTGCGTCGTCGGCACCTTCGGAGTGACGATGGTGCTGAGCCAGCTCTACCTGCCGCGACACGTCGGCATGGCGTCCGGCCTCTCGATCGGGCTGGCGATGGGCATCGGGGGCGTGGCCGCCGTCGTGCTCGGCGCCGTCGCCGACGCGGTCGACCTGAAGACGGCGCTGACGATCAGCGCGGTCGCGCCCGCGCTCGGCGTCGTCTTCTGCCTCCGGCTGCCCGCGCCGGCGAAGCGGGCTCAGATCCTCGCCGATCCAGGTCCCGCCGTAGCGCTCCCCACCGACTGATCAGCCAAGGTCGCGCAGAGAAGAACGAGCCTCCAGTGCAGCCCTTTCTAGAGAGCCTTCTGACGGACTCGAACCTACCGGTTCACGGGCCGCTGAGCACGCGGCGCCGCTGTCTGGATGTATCAGCGGTTTCCCCGATGCGCGCAGCTACGGGCGCGGCAGGCTCTGAGCGATGGCGACCGTGACGCCGCTGCGGGAGGAGAGCCGGCGCGAGGCGCACCGCCACATCATCGAACACGCCCGCGGCGAGGCGGCGCGCATCGCTCGGCTGTCGCGGATCCGCGAGTTCGTGCTCGGCTTCCAGGACGGCCTGCTCGTGCCGCTCGGCGTCGTCACCGGCATGGCTGCTGCGAACCCCGGCCGGGGGCCGATCCTCGTCGCCGGCCTCGCCGAGGCCGTCGCCGGCTGCATCGCGATGGGCGGCGGCTCGTACCTCGCGAGCGAGGCCGAGGAGGCGCTCTACGCGGCTGAGATCCGCGACGAGGGGCAGGAGGTCGACGACGCGCCCGAGCGGGAGGTCGCCGAGCTAGCGCTCGTGCTCGAGGACGAGGGGCTGCCGCAGGCCGACGCCGAGCGGGTGGCCGCCGGCCTCGCCGGCAACCGCAACGTCTTCCTGCGGACGAAGATCCAGAAGGAGCTCGGCCTCTCCCCGGACGTCGGCGGCGCGGCGCTCGGCGACGCGCTGATGGTGGGCCTCGCCTATCTCGGCGCGGCGGTGATCCCGCTCTGGCCGTACGCGTTCCTGCCGCTGATGTGGACCGCGCTCGCGGTCAGTCTCGTGTGCACCTTCGTCGCGCTCTTCGCACTCGGCATCGCGAAAGCGGTCGTCGCGCGCCAGGGGCGGTTGCGGGGCGGCCTCCAGGTCCTGCTGATCGGCTCGGTGAGCGCCGGCGTCGGCTTCGCCATCGGCCACATCGTGAGCGCGCTCGTCGGCTAGCGGCCGAGCGCCCGCGCGACCGCCGCGACGTGCGCGGGCGTCGAGCCGCAGCAGCCGCCGACGATGCACGCGCCGCGCTCGACGTGGCCGCGGACGTGCTCGGCGAGCTGCTCGGGCTGCAGTGGGCCGACATCGACCTCCACGCAGGCGAGCTGCACATCCGCCAGCAATGGACACGGCTGGGAGTACGCGCCACCAAAAACGCGCGCAGCAGTCCGACGCGTGCCGCTCTCGAGCGACATGGTGAAATACCTGACCGAGCACAAGCTGGCATCGAGGTACTCGAAGGACAACGAGCCCGTGTTCGCCTCCAAGTCCGAGCGGCCGCTCGCCCACCGAAACGCGACCGGACGCGGTTTCGATGGTGCCGCGAAAGCCGCGGCTAGCCATTCCCTGGACGTGATGACGCCGGGGGTCGGGGCTGCTTCTGCGCGTGAGCCTAGACCGCGGCCAGCCCCACGATTGCGAGGATGAGTGCTACCCGTCTCATCCGGACCATTCTCGCGAACTCTTGCGTCGAACGGATTAGCAATGCGTAAGGGTGAACGAGTGGCGGATCGCGCACCCGCGCGTCCTGCCCGACTGGCTCCCTCCTGGGACGGACTACGCGCAGTTGCCGGCCGGATATCGCGACCGTCGCGATCCGTCCTACGAGCGGGAACCCGCGCAAGTCGCGATGCGCTATTGCCGCGCCGCGATCTCGAACGTGCGCGGCTCGAAGCTCTCGAGAACCTCGCTGAGACGCGCAACGCGCTCCCCATAGCCCGGGAGCGTACGCCAGTTCCGCACCGCCGCCACGCTCTCCCACGGGCCAAAGCTCACGAACGTCTGCGGGCTCTCGAGATCGCGAAGCAAGAACGCCTGGGCCTCGAACCCCTCGCGGAGGCTCCAGTCGACCCATTCACGCCAGCGCTCCACGAACTCCTCCTCCCTCCCGGGCTGCACGTGCCAGGTCGTGTGCGTGTACGTCGTTTCCATGACTCCTCCTCGAGGAGACGCGTGCCGGTTGACCGAATGATGCTCCTTCGAGAGAACACGTGGCGCCGGATCTTGCCGCAGAGTCTCGGGGAAGCTCGCCGGCTACGTCGAATCTCCTTTAGGGCGGCCTCCGAAAAGTGCACCGGTTTCGGCAGCCTCGGGGCTCGTGCCGATCAGCGTTGCGGTCGCCGGACGCTCGTATGCTCCGGCGGGAACATCAAGCCAGGCGTCTAGGTGATCGAACTCCAGAGCACTACGGC
>DATCOD010000160.1:0-2284 GCA_036564905.1 Candidatus Limnocylindria bacterium | reverse complement strand
AGGCGAGGACGCGCCAGAGGATCCGCCTGCCACCGAGCGCCGAGGCGGTCGCGCGGGCCCGCGAGAGCGTCCGCGTCGCGGCCTCGACCGCGCCGTCCAGTCGGAGCGCCTCGCCCTCGAGGTACTCAAAGTCGGCGACGTACGGCCGCATGAGCCCGCGCTGCACCTCGCCCCGGGCCGACGCTTCCGCGGCCGCCCCAGCGTAGTCATGCCGCGCGAGCTTCAGCTCCACCGCGGCGAGGCCGACCTGGGCCTGCTGGTACGCGAAAAACTCCATCTTCGCGGGCAGCGCGTCCTCTGCCTGGGCCAAGTAGGTCGCCGCGAGGCCCAAGGTGCCGTACGCGGTGGCCGCGCGCGAGAGATAGCCGAGGATCCGCGCGCGTAAGTACGGGAAGCGGGATTCCACCAGCGTGCGGGTTGCCTCGAGGTGCCGGTCCGCCTGTTCGCCCGCGCCGGCGATGCGGTAGCACCAGCCGAGATCGCCGCGGTGCAGCACGTTCGGCATGAGGAACCCGACCGCATCCGCCAGACGCAGGCTTTCCTCCCAGCCCTGGATCGCCGCGCCCAGATCCCCGCGCTCGAACCGTGCCGACGCGGAGCCGCCGATGGCCATGGACCGTCCCCAGAAGTTGCCGATGCTCTCCGCGATACCGTTCGCTTCACTCCACAGTCGCGTCGCGGTGTCGTAGTTGCCGTCCATGAACTCGACGCTCGCCCGCGTGGAGCGGCTGTTCGCGCCGATCGGCTTGTTGTCGATCTTCTGCGCGAGCTCCGTCGCCCGGATGGCGGCCTGACGTGCACGCTCGAAGAGGCCGGCCTCCCGGTAGGCGCACACGATGTCGTTCGACGTGTACATGAGCTGCTCCTGCGAGCCGGCCGCGGTGGCGGCGGCGAGCGATTCCTCGCCGGCCGCGACCGCGCGCTCCACCTGTCCCCGGTACAGGTAAATGTGGATCCGATCCCGCTGGAGCTCCGCGATGAGCGTCCGGTCATCGCGGGACCGCGCGATCGTCAGTGCGGCATCGACCAGCTCATCGGCGCGTTCGGCGTCGAAGCGCATCGTCGGGGTCCGGTAGATCGTCGCCTGGCGAGCGAGCGCGTCGGCGCGCACGCGATCGTCGCCGCGCTCCGCGGCGAGGCGCTCGAGGGCCTCGTATGCGGCGATCGCGTCGTCGTATGCGCCGCGCAGCTCGAGCGCCCGGCCGCGACCGATATACAGACGCGCAAGCAACTCGGTGCCGCCGTGCTCGCGAAGGCCGATCTCGATGGCCAGCGCGTAATGGCCAGCCGCCTGCTCCGTCGCGTAGAGCGCGAGGGCCCGATCGCCAGCGAGCGTGCTGCATTGCAAGGCCCGCGCGCTGCGCGGCGCGAGCGTGTCGGGCTCGAGCCGCAGCTCGCTGCTCAGCAGGTACGACTGCGCCGCGTGATAGGCAAGCAGCTCGCTGAACTCGTCGCGGCGGTCAGCCTTTCCCGCCTCGAGCAGAGCGCCGACACGGTCGTGCAGCGTCGCTCGATCGGCCTTCGACAGTGATCCGTATGCGACGTCGCGGATCAGAAGGTGCTTGAACCGGAGCGACCGGCCAGACGGATCGTCGCGATCGGCCACGAACAAGCCCTTCCGGACCAGCGCCTCCGGCGCCACGCCCATGTCGCCGTCGAGCGCCAGCAGCTCATCGAGTGCGAAGTGCTCACCGATCACGCTGGCTCGCTGGAGGGTGACCTTCTCCGGCGGCGGCAGCCCGTCGAGCCGCGCCGCGACGATCGACTGAATGGATTCCGGGAGCGGCAACTGTCCGATGGAGCGCGTCGCTTTCCACCGCCCAGTCGCGAGTTCGAGATAGCCAGCCTCGATCAGCATGCGCAGGAATTCCTCGCAGAAGAGTGGATTACCGGCCGATCGTTCGGTGATCAGCGAGGCGACCTGGGGCGGAACGTCCGCGATCCCAAGGAGTTGCGAGAGCAGGGTTTGGGTGTCCAGTTGATCCAGCGGCTCGAGCTGGAGCAGTGATGCGTTCGATCGGCTGGCCGCCCACGATGGATTCCGCTCCAGGAGCTCGGGCCGAGCGATGCAAACGAGGAGGACCGGCACCTCACTCGAGCGATCCGCGACCTGCCCCAGCACCTCCAGCACGGCCGGCTCGGCCCACTGCAGGTCGTCGATCACGACGATCAGCGTCTGGTGCGCGGCGATCGCCTCGAGGTAGTGGCGGATGCCCCAGCTGAGCTCCACCGCGATCCGCTCGGCCGGGACGTTCGGGAGGACGGCAGCGGCGGGCTCGAGGCC
>DATCOD010000159.1:0-1866 GCA_036564905.1 Candidatus Limnocylindria bacterium | reverse complement strand
GTTCGCGGTCTCCCGCTTCATGGGCTCGAGCATCGCGATGATCGACCGCCACTACGGCCACCTTGCCCGCGACAGCCGCGAACACGCCCGTGGGGTTTGAAAAGTCTGTCGGCCGTCCCGCGGGCTGGTCAGGGAGCCGGGGTAGGGTCGGTTTCCCGTCTGTTGGAGGTCGTGTGTGCTGTGGTCGTTTGAGCCTGTGCGTGCCGGAAACTCGGTTCGGCCGGTCGGAGCGGGTGCTGGCAGGATCGCCGGGTGGTCATCTCATGCTTCTACTGGCTGTTTCGGCATCTTCTCGAGCTGATCGTGTTGCGTTGCCGGTCAGAGGCCGCGAACGAGGTCGAGATCCTCGTGTTGCGCCACGAGTTGGCTGTGCTGCGACGGCAGGTCGAGCGGCCGCGCTGCCGGCCGGCCGATCGGGTCTTCCTCGCGGCGCTCGTCCGGCTGCTCCCTCGTGACCGGTGGGGGAGCGTGTTTGTGCGACCGGAGACGGTCCGCCGCTGGCACCGGGCGCTCATCGCGCGTCGGTGGACCTATCCGAGTCGGCGGCCGGGCAGGCCCGCGACCGACGCGGATGTGCGGACCCTGATCCTGCGGCTGGCGCGTGAGAATCCAGCCTGGGGCTACCGGCGCATCCAGGGCGAACTCGCGGGGCTTGGTGTCCGGATCGCGGCCAGCACTGTCTGGGCGATCCTCCAGAAGGCAGGGATCGATCCCGCGCCGCGCCGCTCGTCGGAGACGTGGCGAACGTTCCTGCGCGCGCAGGCGAGCGGGATCGTCGCCTGTGACTTCTTCAGTGTGGACACCGTGTTGCTGCGCCGACTCTACGTCCTCGTGTTCATCGAGGTTGGCACGCGGAGGGTGTGTTTGGCCGGTATCACTGCCAACCCGACGGGGGAGTGGGCGACCCAGCAGGTACGGAACATCGTCGAGACGTTCGTCGAACGACCGGAGCCGATCCGCTTCTTGATTCACGATCGCGACAGCAAGTTCACGGCGGCGTTCGATGAGGTGTTTCGCAGCGAGGGGATCCGGGCCATCCGCACACCGGTACGCGCACCGCGCGCGAACGCCTACATCGAACGATGGATCGGCACCGTCCGCCGCGAATGTCTCGACCGGCTCCTGATCGTGAACCGACGGCACCTCGAACGAGTCCTCCCGGTCTACATCCGCCATTACAACGAGCATCGCCCCCACCGCTCCCTCCAGCAGCGACCACCAAGCCAAGCACCGCCACCGGGGGCGAAGACTGTCGTCGCTCTCGACCATGTCCGACGGGGAGACGTACTCGGAGGACTCATCCACGAATACAAGGCCGCCGCGTGATCACACGCGAATCGAGTTTCCGGCACCCTCAGGGCTCTAGGAGGGCGCAGGCCTGGGCGCGAGCGCCTGACGCACGCCGGCGAGGATCTCATAGGACTGGAGCCGCGACGAGTGGTCGTGTATTGCGGCCGCGACGATCAGCTCGTCCGCGCCGGTCTCCTCGACGAAGCTCAGGAGCCCGTGCTCCACCGTTTCTGCCGAGCCGACGAAGGACCGCTGCAGCATGCTCGAGACGCGTATCTTCTCTTCGGGTGACCAGTAGGCCTCGATGTCGTCGATCGGCGGTGGCAGCTGGCCGCGTCTGGCCCGGAAGATGTTGGTGAACGACTGCTGTTGCGAGGTGAACAGCCGCCGCGCCTGCTTGTCGTCGTCTGCTGCGATCACGTTTGCCGCGACCATCGCGTACGGCCGCTGGAGCTGCTCGGAGGGTCGGAACTCGGCGCGGTAGAGATCGAGCGCCGGCAGGAGAGCGTCCGGCGCGAAGTGCGACGCAAATGCGTATGGCAGTCCGAGCATCGCGGCGAGCTGCGCACCGAAGAC
>DATCOD010000158.1:0-8581 GCA_036564905.1 Candidatus Limnocylindria bacterium | reverse complement strand
CGTGACATGGATCCTGACAATCAGTCGATCTTCGGACACACGGCCAGCGCGCGATCGGTCGCTCCAGCAAACTCGGGGCTACCTACGTCCGAGCGATCGACCTGGCGTGCTCCACCGCCCACTCGAGGAACGCCGGCCACGCGGAGGGGCCGGGAGGCAGCCGCGGTGGGTAGATCCCCGCGGAAACGAACAGCTGCGTGCGCTCGTCGAGGACACGCACGGCATCGACCGCATTCTGAAGATCGCTGCGCTTCGTGCCGCGTCGCGCCAGTCCGAGGAGTACGTGCAGCACCGCGAACGTCTGTGTCCAACGCGAGAACCGTTGCGGCACGGGACCGACGAGCGCTCCCAGCTGATCGATCTTCGCGAGCGAGAATCGGTCCGCATTCACCGCGCGAAAGCTCCTGACGAGACCCGCGAAGCGGAGCGGCTCAAGCTCGTTGAGCACATTCCGCTTGCCGTAGCTCGTCTCCGCGGATAGGTCGGCGGCGGTCATCGCACTGCCAGGATGTGCGAGGAACACCCGGATCAGCTCGGCACGCGCCCCGACACCGAAGATCGCACGGATGCGCAGTGAGACGAGCGCCGGCCGCCCGAGGTCTTCGAGCAGCGAACGCGAGCGCGAGCGGAACTCGAGTGGTGTCCCGCCCGCCGCGGGCCACCCCGCTCCGCCATGTGCGTTCACCGTCGCGGCGTACGCACGGAACCGAACATCGTCCAGCAGCCCCTGATCCGCCAGGACGTTCTTCAGACGAGCTTTCGAGATATAGATGCCGTATCGCAGCACCCAATCGATCGATTCGTCACGCAGCCGCGGATCCAGGTCGCCGTGGGTCGCCGTGAATGCGATGAGGGGCTCCGGATCGATGAAGTCGTCGGAGTGACGACGGGGAACGGTCGCGGAGACGCCGAGCTCGTGCCACTGACTCCAGAGCGTGTCGAGGACGTGTTCACGCAGCTGGCTATAGGTCGCCATCGAGAACCCCAAGGTCGCGCACCGCGCGGCGGAGCTCGCTACTGAAGCCGTCGCTCGGATCGTGCGTCTGGGCCCAGGCGGCCGCCGCTCGGAGCTCGTCGGCCGTCGGCTCCAGGCGGCGCAGATCCTCGAAGTGCTTGCTGTCTGGACCCTGGTCGGCGGCGGCATACAGCTTGAAGAAGATCTGGTCACGACGGTCCGCAAGGTGCAGGACCAGCCCACCCCACGCACGACGATGCGCTCGCTGGAGCGCTCCGTCCGGCAGGCCGAGGTCCGTGAGCGACCGCGGACCGGCGTTGAACCAGCCAGCCGGAAGACGGAACACGGCTGCCGTGTCGGCGATCGCGCGCTCGAGTGGAGCGGGGAACGCGTCGATCGCGACCACCCCGGCTCCGTCGACCCGTGCCACGACGTCGATGTCACGCGTCGGCCGCACGATCAGCCCGAGCAGTTGCAGGGCGCCGCCACCGATCGCGAGGAATTCAAAGTGGAAGCCGCGGTCCACCAGCAGTTCTCCGAGCGCCGCCAGTGGTCTCTCGAAGCTCTCCCGTAGTTCGTTGGTCATTCGTGCATATTAGATGCGCGAGTCGCGCATGTAAAGTTCCGCTCTCAGGTCCCTTATTGGATGCGCAGCCGTTCGATCTGGGGATCGGCCTCCTCGCCGGTCAGCGCCGCGCCCACCAGGTAGGCGTCGCCGCCGCTGATCACGAGGGCGCCGAGGGCACGCGCCGCGGAGATGCCGGGGAGCTCGCTCCACGTGTTCGTGCGCGCCTCCCACCGCTCGCTGGCCGCGGTCGGCGCGAACCCGACCCGCGACGGCGAGTCCGGCAGGCCGCCCACGACGGCGACCGATCCGTCAGCGAGCGTCGCGGCGACCGCCGCGAGCCGTGGCTCGACGAGCACACCGGCGAACACGAACCGCTGCGCGCGCCAGTCGTAGCGTTCGGCGGTGTTGCTCGCGTCGTGCTGCCCGCCGATGACGAGCACGTCGCCGCTCGGGAGCACCGCGAGCGCGGAGAGCACGCGGTCGGTCGACAGCCGTGGTCCCTCGCGCCACGTGTCGGTGCCCGGGTCGTAGATGATCGAGGTGCGCGACGGTACGCCGCGATCCTCGAGGCCGCCGAGGGCGAGGACCATCCCATCGGGCAATGTGGTCATGAGGAACTGGGTGCGGACGCGGGGCATCGGCGCGGCCGCGGTCCAGGTGTTGGTCGCCGGGTCATAGATCTCGGCGCTCTTGTAGATGAAGCTGCCGTTCTCGCCGCCGGCGACGAGCACGCGGCCGTCGCGGAGCGCGACCGCGGCGTGATCCGCTCGCGGCTGCCCCATCGCCGCGCCGCGCAGCCAGACGTGCGCGTACGGCAGGTACACGTCGACGCGATCCATCGCATGCCAGGCGTCGCCGTAGTAGTCGGTGCCGCCGGCGACGACGACGCGATCGCCCCACGCGAGCGTCGCGGTGTGGTTCACCCGCCCCGGGCCGGCCGGGGCGAGCAGGCTGCCCTGCCCGGTCGCGGGATCGAAGAGCTCGCTCGTCGCGCGCGCGACGTCCGCGAATGCCGGGTCGACGCCGCCGGTGACCAGGAGCTCGCCCGTCGGGAGCGCGACGACCCGCGGGTAGTTGCGAGCTTCGGCGAGGGCGCCCGCGACGGACCACGTAGGCGCGGCGACGACGGTCGCGGGCGCGGTCACGCGTCCGATGAGCACACCGAGCAGGAACAGGGTCAGCAGCGCGGGAAACCACGGGCGGATACGTGCACGGTTCATTGGACCGTGAGGCTAATGCTCTCCGCCGGCACGCCCTGGCCGCTGAACCAGGACACGCCTTCCTGCACGAGATCGAACTTCAGGGCGTAGGTCCCGGGCGTCGCGGGCAGCGTGACCGTCGCGTTCACGGTGATCGACGCGCCCGGCGCGACCGGCGCGGGCAGCAGCGTGCGCGTTCCGTCCCACACGTACACCGCGCCCGCGGGCGTGAACAGGTGGTACGCGAGATCGAACTGCAGCGCCGGGTCCCAGGTGAGGGAGCCCGCGTTCGTGAGCGTCACCGGGACCGTGACTTGAGCGTTCCGCGGCCCGAGCGTGCTCGGCAAGACCGTATACACAGCACCGAACGCCGGCACGACGACCTGTTCGCTCACCGACGGGAACGTCGCGCCCCTGCTCGAGAACCAGGTGACGCCTTCCTGGACCACGTCGAACCGCAGCGTGTATCGACCGGCCGTCACGGGCCCTTGGATCCGCGCGAACGCGGTCATCGTTTGCCCGGCCCCGAGGCCCGCCACGCTCGTCCGCAGACCGTCGAAGGTAACGACCGTGCCGGCGGCATCGAGCCAGTGGTAGCTGAGGTTCACGTTCGGACCCCACGCGCCGGTGGAGAGGTTCGTGACCTGCACGGCGACCGTCGTGGTCATGCGCGTCGCCATCGCGGCCGGGATCCCGGACGCGTCGACCGCGGCACCGTAGCTCGTCTGGCTCGCAGCCGGACCCACCGAGACGGCCTGGTCGAAGGTCGGCACATTCTTGCTCGAGAACCAGGCGACGCCTTCCTGAACGAGATCCCACTTGAGCACGTAGGTGCCGGGCGCGGGCGGGAACGTGATCTGCGCCTGCACGGTCTGCGATCCGCCGGGCGGGACGTCGGCCGCGAGATACGAGCGCGTGCCATCCCACACCACCAGCGCCCCCGTCGCGTCGGTCCAGTGGTAGCCGAGATGCACCGGGGTCGTTCCGGTCGCATTCCAGATGAAGTTTCCGGTGTTCGTCAGCGCGATCGGCACCGTGGCCGCCGCACCGGAGACGGCGAGCGTGGTGATCTGCGGCTGGTACTGCGCGCCGAACGCCTTCGTGCAACACACGATCGCGGACACGTTCCCGGTCGGTGTCCCGTGCGCGCTGAACCACGAGATCCCTTCGACCACGAGGTCGAACCGAAGCTGGTAGGTGCCGCCGTCCGGTGGGGACTGCACCTGCGCCTGCAGCGCGACGGCCTGCCCCGGCCGGAGATCCGCCGGGAGCTTCGTCCGGAGGCCCTCCCACACGACCAGCTTCCCGATCTGGTCGTACCAGTGGTAGCCAAGGTCCACCGGCGTGGCGCCGGCTGCCGGGAACACGCCGAGACCGGCGTTCGTGACCGTCACTGGCACGGTGATCGTCTGGCCGATCCGGAGCTGGGGCACCGCGCCGACCTGGTACGTCGCGCGGTAGTCCGGGCCGACACCGATAGGCGTCGGGTCGGGCGGGATGCCCTTGTCCTTGAACCAGAACTCGTTCTGCTTATAGAGGTCGAGCTCCATCGTGTAGGTCGCCGAGGCGGTCATCGGCGCGGTCACGTCGATACCGAGCGTGACCGTCTGTCCGGCTTGCACGTCCGACGGGAGCTTCGAGAAGTTCGTGCCGACCGTGACACTGCCGGACGCGTTATCGATCCAGCGATAGCCGAGAACCACAGGGTCCACTCCGCTGGACGGCCAGGGCCGCCCGCCGTCGTTCGTGACGGTGACGCTCACGGTCGTCGTCTGGCCGGAGAACCAGGTCCGCGACACGGTGTCGCTCAACCAGTCGGCACTCCAGTCGGCGGAGCGGAACCACATGTCGCGGAACGGGTTGTTGTACAAGGTGTTCCACCACGTGGTCCCGGTCTGCAGATCCCAGCGGACCATGTAATTCCCGATGGCCGGCACGGTGAACGGAACGGTCGCCGTCCCGATCGCGCCCGGCGGGATCGCCGCGGCGATCGTGCCGCGGCCACCCTGGTTCACGTACGGGGCGCCCTTCAGGAGGATCTTGTACGAGACCGCGGTCCCCGCAGGGATCGGGTTCGTTCCGCGGTTGAGCACCGTCGTCTGGACCTGCACGACCGAGCCCGGAAGCCCGGCCTTGGGCAGGTTCGGCTCGAGCGCGACGAGGTTCAGGTAGCCGTTCTGCACGGCCGCCTGCGCGAGCGACCGGATCGTCGGGAGCTGCGCGTAGAGCGCGCCGCCCGGGCACTCGGTCTGGCCGCCCTTCTGGCCCACGATGTAGTTCGCGTCGCGGTGGCCCTGGACGTTCGGCGGGCTCGACGTGACCGGGATCCACGTGCCGTCGCTCCGTTGCTCCTGATGCGTGAACGCGTCCGCGCCATACGGCGCGATGCCGAACTGCGCGAACTTCATCGCGATGATGTTCGCGATCGCGCCGACCATCGCGGGCGTCGGACTGGTCACGGAATACGTGCCGATCGCGGCGACGCCGAACGAGCCGTTGTTCCAGCCGTACGCGTGGCCACCGATGACGTGGTCGCCGCCGGCGCGGCCGGTCCAGATGTTGCCGAATTTGTCGACGAGATCGTTGTACCCAATGTCGCCCCAGCCACGGGTGACCGCGTGGTAGTAATAGATCGCGCGGATCGTGGCCGCGACGTTCGTCCCACCGTCGTCACCCGCGGTGTGATGCACGATGGCCTTCTGCACGCGCTGGTACTCGGGGGGCCAGTTCATGAGCGACTCATCGGCGCTCCAGTCCTGCCGCGTGAGCACCTTCGACGCGCCGACCGGCGCGGCGGACGCGTAGCTCTCGCCGAGCGCCGCGACCGCGCCGCGCAGGTCGTTCCCGAGGCGCACGAGCGGGCCAGCGTTCAGGTCGGTCACGTCCATGAACGTGACGCCGACGCGCTCGAGCGCGCTCGGGTCGCCGCCGGTCATCCAGACGCGGTACTGGGCATACCGCGCGTTGTCGGCCGCGAGCTGGATCGCGCCGTAGTGCTCGTTGCGATCGACGTCGAGGAGATCGTCCAGGTCCTCGACCGCGGCCCAGCTGTTCCAAGTGGTCCCGTCGGCCGAGGTCCGCAGCTCGACCGAGAGCGAATCTTCGGTGCCGCGCTGCGCGACCCAGTGGATCCCGACGCGGTCGAACAGCTGGCCCGCCGCGATGGGATCGGAGGTGAAGAGCAGCGTGCCGCCGCCGGTGCTGCCGGAGTCGGGCCCGACCGCGATGCCCCGATCGATGGAGCGCGTCCCCCCGGAGAGGGCCGGCTGCGCGACCGTGACCTCGCGCGCGACGATGTGCCCGGAGCTGGCCGGCGCGGCCGTCGCGGGCGACGAGGCATGGGGGAAGACGCCGAGGGTGAAGAGCGCGATCAGAGCCGCAAGACGCAGGCGACGACGCATCGGCGAGTCTTCTCCTCTTCTTCCTCGCCACCGTCCCCACGCGCGCTACGGATATTCTGACCTACAACGGTGGCCGCGTAAACAAAAACGTCCGAGGCGGGGCCCCGTTACCCGGTGGGCTGACCCGGAGGTACTAGAACGGCGACAGGCGGACCATCGTCGACTTCAGCCCCAGATACGTCCGCAGGAACACATCGGCCGGCACCTCGACCGACGCGCTCGTCCCGCTGAACTTCACCGACACGACGTGCCCGACGTTGCCGGGAGACTCGTTGCTCACGTCCGTCGACAGCAACGTGCCGATGTCGATCCCCTTGTAGCTGAGGATCGCCTGGCGGATCTGCCCGCTCGAGAAGGTGACCGTCCAGCTCGCGTGCTTGTTCGCCGTCGGCACGCTCACCGCGAGGTCGGCCGGGTCCGGCACCGCGACGAGCCAGGGGTCGCTCGGCCGGCAGACCGTGCCGGCGTTCCAGCAGCCGACCGACACCGTATAGCCACCGCTCGAGCTCGAGAAGTACGCGCGGATCGCCGCGCCGTTGTAGGTGATCACCTTGCCGAACGTCGCCTGCACCGCGGCGTTGCCCGCGGTGGTCTCGACGGTCGCGCCGCCGTAGCACTGATCGGACTGGTCGTCGCGGACGTCGTAGTCGCGGGTCGCGACATGGCTCGTGAAGCCGTAGCTGCGCGCGGCGAGCGCCTGGGCCTTGTAGGCCTCGAGGTTCCAGCCGGCCGGCATCTCCTTCGGGATCACGCCTCGCACGTAGTCGTCGTATCCGACGAAGTTCACCACGCGGAGGTTCCCGCTGCCGTCGTTCTTGAACTGGAGCTTGCCGCGGAAGAATTCACCCTTCTCCTGGATCGTGATCGGCTGGTTCGGGTCGGTCGGCACCAGGGTGACCGGTCCGCTGCCCGAGTACTTGAGCGTGGGACCGGACTGATCCCAGACCTGCACGCCGCCGTTCGTCGCGTAGACCTGGAAAGAGACGTTCGGAGCGGCCACGCCGATGACCGCATTGCCCGCGGCCTCGTTCACGACGGTGAAGCCGCCCACCGAGCGAACGTTGTTCAGCGGCGTGAGCAGGTAGGCCGAGCCGCACGACGCGGAGCCCGACGACGACGGCGCCGAGAGCAGCACGCGCATCGGGCCGCGCGCGTTCGTCGCCGCGTCGACCACGGTGAGCTGCGTGCCCGGGTAGTAGTGCGCGGCGATCTGCTCGCCGGTGAGGGCCGGGCCCGCGGCGCCGGTCGCGTAGCCCTCCGCGCCGTACTGGCTCAAGCCGACGCCGTGGCCGAAGCCCTTCCCGTAGAAGGTCACGCCGGGCTGCACGGTGATCGGCTGGCTGAGCCGGCCGACGCCGAGCTGACTGAACCAGGCGACGCCTTCCTGCACGAGATCCCACGAGATCTGGTAGCCACCGGTCGCGGTCGGGAGCTGGACCGGCACCTGCACGACCGCGTTCTGCCCGACGGCGAGGTCGCCGCCGAGCGCGCCACGCAGGCCGTCCCAGGTCACGACCTGCCCGTCCGCGGTGAGGATGTGATAGCTGAGGTGCACCGGGTTCGGACCGCTCGCCGGCCAGGCGCGCGCGCCGTAGTTGGAGACCCGCACGCTCAGCACCAGCGACGCGCCGACGGTCGCGGTGCCGGGCGTCGTGGTCTGGTCGTAGCCGCCGTTGAAGCCGCTCGTCACGACGAGCGCCGTGCGCGGGGACGGCGACCCGAGGCTCGAGAGCCAGGCCACGCCTTCGCGCACGGTGTCGATCGCGAGCGTGTACGTGCCGATGCTCGCGGGCGCGGCGTACGCGACGTTGATCGAACGCGACTGGCCCGGCGCGAGATCGGCCCCGATGACGGTGCGCGCCCCATCCCACACGAGGAGGTTGCCCGCGCCGTCGAAGAGGTGATAGCTGAGATCGATCGGGTTGGCCCCCGTGGCGCTCCACGGGACGTTGCCGTTGTTCGTGATGGTCACCGGGATCGTCCGCTGCTCGCCGAGGGAGGCGTTCGCTGACGGGGAGGTCGCGTACGCGGCCGCGTACGTCGCGGTCGCGACGGTCGCACTCAGGCGCAGCGGCACCGCGCCGAGCGAGCCGAACCAGCTGATGCCCTCGCGGACCAGATCGAACGTCAGCGTGTACTTCCCGGCCTGATAGGGTGTCCGGACGTGCGCTGTCACGCTCGTGGCAGCGCCCGGGGCGACGTCACCGGGAAGCGGGCTGCGCGTCCCGTCCCAGACCACCGTGGTGCCGGTCGCGTCCTGCCAGTGGTAGGAGAGGTCCACCGGGTTCGCGCCGGCGACGGTCCAGGCCGCGACGCCGCTGTTCGTCACGGGCACCGTGACCGTGTAGGTCGTCGCGTTCAACAGGAGCGACGGCAGCGTGGGCGCGGCGTAGGTGGCGTTGAACGCCGGCGTCGCCTGGATACCGAATGGTTGGCTGGGATTGAGCCAGGCGATGCC
>DATCOD010000157.1:0-1906 GCA_036564905.1 Candidatus Limnocylindria bacterium | reverse complement strand
ACCCTGCGGCCGCTCTTGGACGATGTGGTGCTGTCGCGGAGCGCGCTCGAGCGCGGATATGTGATGCCGGCCGCGGTGCGTTCACTCGTCGACGAGCATCTGCGCGGCGTCGATCACACCCACCGGCTATGGTCACTGATCATGCTCGAGCTGTGGCACCGCGAGTTCATCGATGGTTGACCCACTCTGATGGCCGTACTCGTTACCGGCGGCGCCGGCTTCATCGGGTCCCACCTCGTGCGGCGCCTGCTTGCCGAGAACGAATCGGTCCGCGTCCTGGACGACCTGTCGACCGGCCGGCGCGAGAACCTCGCTGGCCTCAACGCCGTTCTCATCGAACGCGACCTCGTGGCCGATGAGCTGGGCGACGTCGTCGAGGGGGTCAGCACCGTCTTTCACCTTGCGGCCGTGCCGTCGGTGCCACGCTCCGTGAGTGATCCCATTCGGAGCCACCACGCCGCGGCGACCGGGACGCTGCGTCTTCTAGAGGCTGCCCGGAAAGCAGCTGTGCGAACGGTGGTCACGTCATCTTCGTCGTCCGTGTACGGCGACGTCGCGGCCCCTCCGATGCGCGAGTCGATGCCGACCGTGCCCCGGTCCCCCTACGCCGTCGCCAAGCTGGCGGCGGAAGGGTATACCCGGGTCTTCGCCGGCCTCTATGGCATGCGGACCGTGAGTCTCCGCTACTTCAACGTGTTCGGCCCTCGGCAGGATCCGACGTCTGCGTATGCCGCGGCGGTACCCAGGTTCATCACGGCCTACCTGGAGCACCGTGCGCCGGTGGTCTTCGACGACGGCCGGCAGTCCCGCGATTTCACGTTCGTGGAGAACGTCGTCGAAGCGAATATCCGTGCGGTCGCCGCAGCCGACCTTGCCGGCGAGTCGGTGAACATCGCCGCGGGCGCGCCGCGCAGCGTGCTCGAGCTGCTGCGGGCCATCTCGGCGGTCTTCGGCTTCTGGCTCGAGCCGGAGTTCAAGCCGGCTCGTCCTGGGGACATTCGCGACTCGCACGCGGATATCACGCTCGCGCGCCGCCTGATCGGCTTCGAGCCGAGCGTCGGCTTCGAGGATGGACTGCGGACGACGATCGACTGGCTGCGACGCGGCACTCCGTAGTGCGACGGCTTCGCGTTCTTCGCGTGATCACGCGGTTGAACGTCGGCGGCCCGGCCATCCAGGCGGTCCTGCTCTCCGCCCGCTTGGATCCCGATCGGTTCGAATCGCTCCTGGTCGCGGGGACGGAATCCGCGACCGAGGGCAACATGATCGAGCTCGGGCGGCTCGATGCCCCTCCCGCGCTCCGTCGGATCCCGGCCCTCGGCCGCGAGATCTCGCCGCTGGACGACCTTCGCGCCCTGGGCGCGCTGGTCCGGCTGATGCGGGAGTTCAAGCCCGACATCGTCCATACGCATCTGGCCAAGGCCGGGACCCTCGGCCGGGTGGCCGCGCGGATCGCCCGCGTTCCGGTCGTCATCCACACGTATCACGGCACGGTCTTCCGCGGCTACTTCGGAGGGTTCCGGAGTCGCGTGTTCCTGGAGATCGAGCGCGCGATCGCGCGCATCACCACCCGCCTCGTCGCGATCACGCCGGGCCAGCGACGTGAGCTCGTCGCGCTCGGGATCGGGAGCGAAGCGAAGGTCGTCGAGATCCCGCTCGGATTGGACCTCGCTCCGTTCGTCGAGGCCGCATCTCGCGCGGACGCTCGCGCCGCCTTGGGTCTCCCCCCCGATGAGCCGGTGGTCGCGATCGTCGCGCGGCTCGTGCCGATCAAGGACGTTGGTCTGTTCTTGCGCGCCCTCGCGCGCCTCACGCGTCCGGCGATCGGCGTCATCGTCGGTGACGGCGACGAGCGGGCGAGCCTGGAGCGCGAGGCGGCGTCGCTCGGCATCGCGTCCCGCTGCCG
>DATCOD010000156.1:0-25990 GCA_036564905.1 Candidatus Limnocylindria bacterium | reverse complement strand
CGCGATGAAGCTCGGCGTCGCGCGCTGGCCGCACATGATCGACGTCAAGCCGATCGCCGCGCTGCGGCGGATCAGCGCGACCGCGGAGCTCATCCGGATCGGGGCGACCGTCACGCACTGGGATCTCGAGCGGGACCCGGTGGTGGCCAGGGCCCTTCCGGCCTTCGCCCGCCTCGAGGCCAACGTGGCGAACGTCCGGGTCCGCGCCGCCGGGACGCTCGCCGGCAACCTCGCGTTCGCCGAGCCGCACGCCGACCCCCCGGCGCTGCTCATGGCACTCGGTGCCCGGGTCGTCGTCGAGGGTCCGGCGGGCGTGCGCGCGCTGCCGGTGAACGAGTTCCTCACCGGCATGTACCAGACCGCGCTCGGCGCCGACGAGATCATCGTCGCGATCGAGATCCCGCTTCCCGCACCGGAGGTCCGCATGGCCTACCTGAAGTTCCAGGTGCTCGAGCGGCCGAGCGTCGGCGTCGCGGTGGTCGCACCGGTGAAGGACGGACGGTTCGTCGGCGCGCCGACGGTGATCGTGGGGGCCGTGGATGAGACGCCGCGCGCCGTCCCGACCGCGCAGCTCGCCGGGGCGGAGATCCGCGATGCGCGCACCGCGGACGCGCTCGCGCAGGCGGCGAGCGCGGCGGTCGACCCGAGCGACGATCTCGCAGGCACCGCCGAGTACAAGCGCCACGTGGTCGGCGTGTTCGCGCGCCGGGCGCTCGGAGCGCTCGTGGCGGGGGCGGCCTGATGGCGAAGCGAGAGATCGGGCTCCGATTGAATGGCACCGAGCGGAGGATCGACGTCGAGGACCAGGTCCTGCTCATCGAGCTGGTCCGCGGCCTCGGGCTCGTCGGCACGAAGCTGAGCTGCGACACGCAGGTGTGCGGCGCCTGCACCGTGCTGCTCGACGGTCGGCCGGTGAGCTCGTGCACGACGCTCGCGATCGAAGCCGATGGGCGGACGATCGAGACGATCGAGGGCCTGGCGGACGGGACGACGCTGCACCCGATCCAGCAGGCGTTCATCGATCGCTTCGCGTTCCAGTGCGGCTACTGCACGCCGGGGATGATCATGGCGGCCAAGGCGCTGTTGGACGAGAAGCCCGATCCGGACGCCGCCGCGGTGCGGCACTGGATGGAGGGCAACATCTGCCGGTGCACGGGGTACGGCACGATCGTCGAGGCGGTGCTGGACGCGGCCGATCCCGGCCGGAGGCTGCCGTGACCGAGCATCGCGTCGCCGGCACGCCCGCGCCCCGCGTGGACGGCATCGCGAAGGTCACGGGCGCGGCCCGGTACGCGATCGACCTCTCGGTGCCCGGGATGGCCCACGTGATCGTGGTGCGCTCCACCCATGCGCACGCGCGGATCAGGGGCATCGATCGCGACGCGGCCGCCGCGAGCCCGGGCGTGCTGCGGGTGATCACCGGCGCCGACCTCGTCGCCGCCGGCCTGACCCCGTACTACGGGCACGTGGTGCTCGACCATCCCGTGCTCGCGATCGGCAAGGTCCGCTTCCACGGCGAGCCGGTCGCCCTGGTCGTGGCCGAGTCCCGCCGCGAGGCCGCCGAGGCGGCCGAGCTCGTCACGGTCGACTACGACGAGCTCCCGTCGGTCACCGACGCGACCGAGGCGCTGGCACCCGGGGCGCCGATCCTGCACGAGCAGCGCGGCGAGCGGGTCGGTGACGAGGGCATGGACGGCGGCGAGGCCGGCCTCGCCGGCAACGTGTGCTCGGTCGCGCAGCTCGGCTGGGGCGACGTGGATGCGGCGTTCAAGACGGCGCCGGTCGTGGTCGAGGGCGAGTATCGGTATCCGATGGTCTACGGGTACGCGATGGAGCCGTACAACGCGCTCGCATTCTTCGACCAGGGTGACCTCGTCGTGTACTCGAGCGCGCAGCACGTCTACATGGTCCGGCGCGACCTCGCACGGATGTTCGGCCTGAGCCTCGCCCGGGTGCGCGTGATCGCGCCGTACGTCGGTGGCGGCTACGGGACGAAGTCGTACACCAAGGTCGAGGGCATGACCGCGATGGCCACGTACTTCACCGGCCGGCCGGTCAAGCTCGATTGCAGCATCGAGGAGGCGATGCTCACGACCCGCTCCGATTCGGCGCTCCTCCGGGCGCGATCGGCCTTCACGAAGGATGGGATGCTGCTCGCGCGTGACTTCGAGATCGTGATGAACTCGGGGGCGTACACCGACAACAGCCCGCTGGTGAACCAGAAGACCGCGAACCGCTGCTTCGGTCCGTACAAGATCCCGGCGCTCCGCGTGCGGTCCACGTCGACGTTCACCAACACGGTCCCGGCGAGCTCGCTTCGCGGATTCGGCGCACAACAGGGGAACCTCGCGGGCGAGCTCCAGATGGACGAGGCCGCGCTCAAGCTCGGCATCGACGCGGTCGAGCTCCGGCTCAAGAACCTGGTCGGACCAGGCGAGCAGCTGCTGCCCGGGAAGCGTGGGCTCGATGCCGACCTCAAGGACGACCTGCGCTGTCTCGCGACGTCGCTCGGTTGGCCCGGCGCGGGTGCCTGCTCGGTCGGGCTCGGGGTGTCGGCCTCCGACGCGGGGGCGTACCCGACCTCGACCGCGGCGGTGCGGATCCACTCGGACAGCTCGGCGACCTTGTTCACCGGATCGACGGAGCTTGGTCAGGGCTCGCGCACGGTGCTCAGCCAGATCGCCGCCGAGGAGCTCGGGCTCGCGCTCGAGAACGTCTCGATCGTCGGCGGCGACACCGGCGTCGTGACCTACGAGCGCACCACCGGTGCGAGCCGGACCACGACCGTGACCGGGAGGGCGGTCCAGGAAGCCTGCCTGGACGCGCGCCGTCGGGTGCGCGAGCTCGCGGCGCAGGTGTTCGGCGTTCCGGTCGCCTCGGTCGAGGATGCGCCGGCGGGCGTGCGGGTCGGCGACCAGGAGCTCGGCTACGGCGCGGTCATCGAGCGCTGGTTCGGCGCGGGCGGCGAGGTCCTTGGCCACGGCGCCGTACGGAAGGCCGACGGCTTCGCGCAGATGCCACCGTTCTGGGAGATCGGGTGCAGCGGGGTGAGCCTGACCGTCGACCGCGAGACGGGCGTCGTCGCCATCGAGAAGCTCACGACCGTGGGCGACGTCGGCTTCGCGCTCAACCCGGCGCTCGTGCACGGGCAGGATGCGGGCGCGTCGATGATGGCCCTCGGCGCCGCGCTGCACGAGGAGCTCGTCTACGAGGGCGAGCAGCTCGTGAACTCGAACGTGGTCGACTACCGGGTGCCGCGGTTCAGCGACCTCCCGAAGGACGTGGACCTCATCATCGCCGAGCGCCGCGACGGTGCCGGGCCGTACGGAGCGAAGGGCTCGGGCGAGGGCGCCGGCAACACGATCGGCGGCGCGGTCGCCTCGGCGATCGGCCGGGCGATCGGCGTCTTCCCGCACCAGCTCCCCGCGACGCCGGAGCGGGTCTGGCGACTGATGCGATCGGCGGAGGCCGCGACCAAGAAGCCGAGGTAGCTCAGCCGGCCTCCGGGAAGATCCGGGGCCCGTCCGGGAACACGAGCGTTTTCACGATGACCGGCACCACCCCGCTCGGGGGCTGCGGCAGTCCGACGTCGACGTAATCGAGGTCGCCGAGGTCGAGTCCGTCGAGCGTGATCACCTCGCCGGTGACTCCGATCTCGTCGCGCAGGATCGCGCCGAGGGTCGCGGCGATGTCGCCATCGGTCGCGACGATCAGCGGGCGGCGGGTCGTTGCCGCGGCGACGCGTTCGGCCAGAGCGCGGATCCGAGCGTGCTCCGGCTCGCCGGTCCACTTGATCGCGAGGGCGAGCGGTCCGGTGCCGCGCGCGTCGGATCCAAGCGTGACGACGGGCACGTTGCGGAGCGGCAGCCCGGCACCGAGTCCGATCGTGCTCCCCGATACCTGCACCGTGAACTGGGACGCGCCGATGACCGTCGCGCGGATCCCGGCCGCGGTGACCTCGAGCGGCGCGGGGAGCTTCGCTCGCCGGGCGGCGAGCGCGGCCGCGAGCTCGTGGCCGAGATCGTCGTGCTCCGCGCGTTCCCGTCCCGACACGTACTCCGAGACGCCGCCCGAGAGCGCGATCCGCGCGGGCGCGGACGAGCGCCGGAACGGGTCGAGCAGCCGCAGCTCCGGAGGGACGTCGCCGCCGCGGATCGCGGCGACGATGGCGTCGGCAAGGCCGGATGCCAGGCGCTCGCGTTGCTCGCGGGTCAACGTGGCGCCCATCGCGAGCGGCACGCCGAACGACCGCGCGGCCGGCTCGATGCGGGCGATCCGTCCGCGCTCATCGAAGGCGACCAGGCGGGCGCCGGCAGCGATCGCCGTCGTCCCGACGATGACCCCGTCCTCGATCCGCGCGAGCTTCGTCGTGCCGCCTCCGATGTCCACGTGGAGGATCGTCTCGTGCGCGCGCTTCGAGCGCGCGACGCTGCCGGATCCGTGCGCCGCGAGGGTCGCCTCGAGCGCGTGGCCGGCGCTCGCGCAGACGAACTTCCCGCCCTCACCGGCGAAGAGATCGGCCAGCTCGTGCGCGTTGTGCCGCTCGACCGCGGCGCCGGTGAGGATGATCGCGCCGGTGTCGACGTCCTGACGCTCGAGCCCGGCGTCCCGGTACCAGCCGGCGATGTGCGCCTCGAGCCTGTCCTTGTCGATCACGCCGCCCTCGGCATACGGGGTCAGGACGATGGGGGACCGGTGGAGCACTTCCCGCTCGACGACGGCATAGCGACTCGAGAGGGAATCGGCGAGCCGCTGCAACCTCAGCTTCGCGAACATCGCATGGCTCGTTGTCGATCCGATGTCGATGCCGACCGTCCGCAGGACGACGTCGTCGGGCTGCCCCTCCTCCCGCTCGCCCGCCAGGGCAGTGGGGTCGATGGCCTCCTCGCCGTGTGGATGTGAGTGGGTCAGGCGGGCTGTTTGGGGAAGACCGCGTCCATCCCCGAGGGCAGACCGCGCCGGCGCAGCTCGTCCTCGTAGATCCGGCGGATCCGGGGGTCCTCGTCCTCGTACTCGATCTGCCGGCCGCCATCCTTCACGCTCACGTCCATGCCCATGAACGTGGCGCGCTTGTCGGCGAGCGTCGGGTAGCGAAGGCCGCCGAACGCGATCGCGAGGTACCGCGCGGGCTCGCTTGAGGCGTTGAAGTGCTGATGGAACAGGCGGTCGGCCGGCGCGAACACGCAGCCGTGCTTCCAGTCGAAGCGCTGGAGCTCCTTCTCGCCCTCCCACCAGTACAGGCTGTAGCCCTGGCCGGTCACGGCGAAGACGTGGAAGTCCGCGCCGTGGCGGTGGCCCTTCTTATAGGTGCCGACGGGCATCTCGGACATGTGCGCGTGCATCGTGCCGTCGGCGAGCACGAACATGATGTTGCTGCCGCCAGCACCGCGGGCCTTCCACTCCTTCAGCTCGAAGGTGCGCAGGTCGGGGACGAAGTTCGTCTCCCACATGTGGCGGCCCGGACGCATCGGCAGGAGCGTCCCGTCACCGCCGAACTGACCGGCCTCGCCGAAGCGGTCGGGGAACGCGCGAGGATTGTTCCAGATGAACTGCTCGTCGCGGAAGACGTTCAGGATGAGCGGGAGGTCGGTCACCGCGACGAAGCGCGCGGGCTCGGTCCCGCTCCCGTTGTAGTGCCGGTAGGACGCGTTCAGCGGGATCGCGAACAGGGAGCCGGTCTGCCATTCGAACGAGTGGCGCTCGCCGGACGGTGACTCGACGCTCGTGCTTCCACGTCCGGCCAGCACATAGACGACCGACTCGTACAGGTGCTGCTGCGGCGCGGTCCGGCCGCCTGGCGCGATCTCGATCACCTGCATGTCGACGAAATCGCCCCGGCCGGTGAGGTGCGCGAACGCGCCGCTGGCCTCGAGGCGCGGCCACGGCGCCAGGTCGAGCTCGAGCAGATCGAGGCCGAACCCCTCGTGCAGCGGGATGTTCTCCCGCGCGACCCACTCCTTGTACGGGTCGACGAGGAACCGCGGACCGGCATCGGAACGTGGCGTGCTAATGGTCTAACCATTATATTTCGGCGGCACGCCAGATCGCCACAGGAGGAGCACGGATGGCCGTCGAGACGAAGGCCCGACACACGAAGAACCAGATCAGGACCGATCTGACCGGGGCGCCGGCCACCAAGGACGATATCCGCTCGCTTCCGGCGACGGTCGAGTGGCTCCGCCGTGAAGGCCTGCTCCTCGAGACCGACGTCGAGGTCAACGGCGACCTCGAGCTCACCGGCGTGCAGAAGCATTTCGACGGCAGCTACCCGGTGCTCTTCAACAACGTGAAGGGCTACCCGCACGCGCGCGCGATCACCAACCTCTTCGCGAATATGGACATCGTCAACCGGTACTTCGGCTGGAAGGACGGCAAGGACCGCACCGCGAAGCTCGCGCATGCGCTCACGCACCCGATCCCGCCCGAGATCGTGCCGCAGGACAAGGCGCCGGTGCAGGAGGAGGTCATCACCGACGACCTCGAGGTCAACAAGTGGATCATGGCGATCCGTCACACCGTCCTCGAGTCCGAGATCACGATCGGCTCCGGCACCAGCGTCGTCATCGGTGACGTGTTCCACGGTGGCAGCCACATCGGCTACAACCGGATGAACTTCCGCTGGGGCAACGTCGGCACGTTCCAGCCCGCCCCGGGCGGCCACATGTGGCAGATCATGACCGAGCACTACAACGATCCGAAGCCCGTGCCGTTCACGATGGCGTTCGGCGTCCCGGTCGCGGCGACGCTCCTCGCGGGTGGCGGCTTCGATTACGCCGTGCTGCCCCGCGGCGGCGATGAGCTGGGCGCCGCGGGCGCGGTGCAGGGCTTCCCGATGCGCTACGTGAAGTGCCGGACCATCGACGCGTACACCCTCGCCGACGCGGAGTACGTGCTCGAGGGCGAGTTCTACCCGCAGGACAAGCGCTACGAGACCGCGGAGTCCGAGAAGGCCGACGTGCAGGGCCGCTTCCACTTCCACCCGGAGTGGGCCGGCTACATGGGCAAGGCATACCGCGCGCCGACCTTCCACGTGAAGGCGATCACGATGCGCAAGCGCGCGTCAAAGCCGGTCATCTTCCCATTGGGCGTCCACATGCTCGACTGCCACAACATCGACTCGACCGTCAGGGAGTCCGCGATCTTCGAGCTCTGCGAGCGCCTGCAGCCCGGCATCGTGCAGGACGTGAACATCCCGTACCCGATGACCGACTGGGGCGGCTGCATCCTCCAGCTCAAGAAGCGCAACAAGTGGGAGGACGGCTGGGCCCGCAACTTCCTCGTCGCGGCGATGTCCTGCAGCCAGGGCATGCGCCTCGCGATCGCCGTCGACAGCGACATCGACATCTACAACATGGACGAGATCATCTGGTGCCTCACGACGCGCGTGAACCCGCGGGCGGACATCCTCAACCCGCTGTTCGGCGGGGTCGGGCAGACCTTCATCCCGGAGGAGCGCCTCACCGCCGGCGACAAGCAGTGGACCGGCATGAACACCCGTTTCGAGGGCGGGATGGCCATCGACGCCACGATGCCCTACGGCTACGAGAACGACTTCATGCGGCCGGTGTACCCGATCGATCGCGTCGATCCGAAGAAATGGTTCGACGACTCGGACATCGCGAGCGCGAAGTCGATCATGCACGGCTGGGTCGAGACCCTGTCCCGGTACGGCCGCTAGGACCGACGCCACGCAGGCCGGGGTCCCCGTCGGCGGAGCCGATGGGGAGTGGGCACACTCGCTTCTCGGCGGCTGCCGGGTCCTGGATCTCGCGGACCTGTCCGGAGCGGTGTGCGGCCGCATCCTCGCGGACCTCGGCGCCGATGTCGTGAAGGTCGAGCCGCCCGGTGGCGAGGCGGACCGGCTGCAGCCGCCATTCGTCGGCGACATGGAGAACAGCGAGCGTTCGATCCCGTGGCTCGCCGCGAACGTGAACAAGCGCGGCATCACCTGCGATCTCACGTCGGCGGACGGTCGCGCGGTCTTCGCCCGGCTCGCGTCGTCCGCCCGCATCGTCGTCGAATCCTTCGCGCCCGGCCGGATGGCCGAGCTCGGCCTCGAGGGCGCCCTGCGCGGCGCGATCGTCGTCTCGATCACGCCGTACGGTCAGGACGGGCCGCTGGCCGGTGTTCCTGGGTCGGATATCGAGGTCACCGCGGCGAGCGGCAGCCTGTGGCTCGCGGGTGAGGAAGGCCGCGCGCCGGTACGGACCGCGCAGCCGCAGTCGCCCTATTGGAGCGGCATGTACGGAGCGATGGGCGCGCTCGTCGCGCTCCAGTCACCGGTCCCGCAGCGCGTCGATGTCTCCGCGCAGGCGGCCATGACCACCGTCCATCCGCCGGCGCCGGTCTGGTGGGACATCGCCCGCGAGGAGCACGGCCGGACCGGTCCGTTCCTCCTCGGGCGCAGCGTCGTCGGCTCGCGATTCCGGAACCTGTGGGCCTGCGCCGACGGGTTCGTGAGCTTCGCGATCCAGGGCGGACCGATCGGCCGCCACACCGGCCGGATGCTTGCCGAGTGGATGGCCGAACGCGGCACGGTCCCGCCGGCGATCGCCGCGGTCGACTGGGATCACTTCGACAACACCACGCTGACGCAGCCGCAGGTCGATGCGCTCGAGGTGGCGATCGCGCCGTTCCTGAGCTCGCTCACGAAGGCGGAGTTCTTCAGCGCCGTCGTGCAGCGCAAGATGCTCGGCTATCCCGTGGGCGATGCGGCCGATTCGCTCGCCGATCCGCAGCTCGGCGCCCGCGATTTTTGGCGGACGCTCACGCTCGGACGTGGCCTGCCGCCGTTGCCCTTCCCGGGTGGCTTCGCGCTCTTCGACGGTGAGCGCCCCACCGTGCGACGCGCTGCCCCGACGGTGGGGGAGCACAACGCGGAGCTCTACGCCGAGGTGGGCATCGGCGCGATCGAGCTCGCGCGCCTTCGCACCGTGGGCGCGGTATGACCGAGATCGCGCTGCGCCCGACCGCGCCGGTGCAGGCTGGCGCGCTCACCGGGCTCCGGGTCGTCGAGATGGGGTTCGCCGCCGCGGGCCCGCTCGTCGGCAAGTACCTCGCGAACTTCGGTGCCGAGGTGATCCGGCTCGAGAGCCGCCTCGCCGCCGACGTCTTTCGCAGCACGTATCCGCCGTTCAAGGACGGGATCGTGGAGCCGGACCGCGCGGGGATGTTCGCCTTCTACAACGACGGGAAGCGGAGCGCGACGTGCAACCTCAAGCACCCGAAGGGCGTCGCCCTCGCGCGGGCGCTCATCCGCACGGCGGACGTGTTCATCGAGAGCTTCACGCCGGGCACCGTGGCGCGGCTCGGTCTCGGCCCCGAGACCCTGCGAGCGGATCATCCCGGGCTGATCGTCCTGTCGAGCTGCAACCAAGGCCAGACCGGGCCGCACGCGTTCCATCCCGGCTATGGGAGCCAGCTCAGCGCGCTCGCAGGCTTCGTGCAGCTCCTCGGCGAGCCCGACTCGACGCCGGTGCTGCTGTACGGCCCGTATATCGACTACATCGCAGTGGGCTACGGCGCCATCGCGGTGCTCGCGGCGCTCGAGCGGCGCAAGCGCACCGGGGTCGGCTGCACGATCGACCTCTCGCAGTACGAGGCCGGCCTGCAGTTCCTCGCACCGTCGATCCTCGAGTTCGCGGCCAACGGCCGGATCCCCGGCCGCGCCGGGAACGCCGATGCCGTCGCCGCGCCGCACGGGGTCTACCGCTGCGCCGGCGCGGACCGGTGGGTCGCGCTCAGCGTCTGGACGGACGCCGAGTGGCGCGCGCTCTCCCTGCTGATGGACCTCTCGGGGCCGCCGACCGCGGCCGGCCGGCGGGCGGGTCGCGTCGCGATCGATGTGGCGATCGGCGCGTGGACCGCTACGCGCGAACGCGACCTGGTCGTGGACCTGCTTCGCCAAGCGGGCGTGCGCGCCGCGCCGGTCCTTTCGATCTCGGAGCTGTTCAGCGATCCGCAGCTCGCGCATCGGCAGATGTGGCCCGCGGTCACGCACCCGGCGATCGGCCCGATGCACGTCATGGCCCCGCCGTTCCGCCTCTCCGGGACCCCCAGCCTGCAGGAGCGGCCGGGCCCGACGGTCGGCGCGGACAACGACCACGTGTTCGGTGGGATCCTCGGCCTGTCGGTCGACGAACGGCGCACACTCCAGCGCGATGGCGTCTTCGAATAGGCCGTCCCCCCACGGGACGGAGGGCACCGCGATCGAGCGGCGAAAGGCGGAGCATCTGCGCATCGCCGCCGAAGAGGACATCGAGACCAGACGTGCGCCGGGGTGGGATGACGTGCACCTCGTGCACGACGCGCTCCCGGTGACCGACGCGGCACGCATCGACCTCTCCACCCGGCTCCTCGGCCACACCCTCGCGCTCCCGCTCCTCATCGCGGGGATGACCGGCGGCCATGCCGGCGCAGAGCGCGTGAACGCGACGCTCGCCGACGCGGCCGCGCGTCACGGTCTCGGGATCGGGGTCGGCAGCCAGCGCGCCGCGCTGCGCGATCCGGGCCTGCGGCGCACGTATGCCGTCGTGCGGGAGCGCGCGCCCGAGGCGTTCGTCATCGCGAACGTCGGCGTCTCGCAGCTGGTCGCGCAGGACGACGGCGCGCCGCTCGGCGCGGCCGACATCCGCTCGCTCATCGAGATGGTGGGCGCGAACGCCATCGCCCTCCATCTCAACTACCTCGAGGAATCGGTGCAGCCCGAGGGGCAGACGCGCGCGAGCGGCGTCGAGGCGGCGATCCGCCGGCTGGTGCGGCAGAGCACGGTCCCGGTCATCGCGAAGGAGACCGGCGCGGGCATCAACGGACAGGTGGCCCGACGGCTGAAGCTCCTCGGGGTCAAGGCCATCGACGTCGGAGGCGTGGGCGGGACGTCGTTCGCGGCGATCGAAGCGTTGCGCGCCCAGGAGCGCGGGCAACTTGCCCAGGCACGCCTCGGTCAGCTCTTCAGGGACTGGGGAATGCCGAGCGCGGTCGCCGTCGCGGGGAGCGCGCGCGCCGGACTCCCGGTCATCGCGACCGGCGGCGTGCGGAGCGGCCTTGATGCCGCGAAGGCGCTGGCGCTCGGCGCGACCGCCGTCGGCGTCGGGCGGCCGCTCCTGCAGGCGGCTCTGGACGGCGCCGAGGCCGTCGATCGGTGGATCGCGCAGTTCGCGCTCGAGCTGCGGACGGCGGCATTCCTCTCCGGCGTCGTCCGCGCTCGGGATCTGGCGACCCGGCGGCCGGTCATCACCGGAACGACGCGCGACTGGATCGATCAGCTCGGCTACGGTCCGCGTCCTCGTGCGGCGAAGTGAGCGAGTCCGACTACACGCTGTTCCACCGCATCGCGGAGGCGGCGAGCGCGCGCATCCGCCTCCGCATCGTCGAGCTCGGGTTGAAGGACCGGATCGACTACCAGAATGCCGAGACCGACGGCAAGGGTGAGCTGGCCCGCCTGGGCGGATCGGCCACCCCGGCCCTCTGGGACGGTCGGACGTTGACCGTCGGCGAGGCGAAGGTCGCGGAGCTGCTGGCGGCGCTGCGGCCCGATCGGGAGGATGGCTGGTAGGGCGATAATCCGCGCGTGGACCTGGGTCGGCGGTACAACGCGGCGGAGACGTTCATCGACGCGCACCGCGGCGTTCGCGACGACCGCATCGCGATCCGCTGCCAAGGCGCGTCGGTCACCTACGGGGAGCTCGCGGCGAACGTGGACCGCGCCGGCAACGCGCTCAGGGAGCTCGGCATCCAGATGGAGCAGCGCATCGTCATGCAGGTCCTCGACACGCCGGCCTTCGTGTACGCGTTCTTCGGCGCGATCAAGATCGGCGCGATCCCGGTGCCGACCAACACGTTGCTGCCCGCGCGCGATCTGCGGTACATCCTCGAGGACAGCCGCGCGGTCGCGATCGTCGCATCGGCTCCGCTGCTGCCGAAGGTGCTCGAGATCCGCCCGGACCTGCCGCGCCTTCGGCACGTGCTCGTGACCGGGTCGGCCGGCCACGACGGCGTGGTCTCGTTCGACGACGCCCTCAAGGCCGCCGAGCCGGAGCTCGTCCCGGCCGACACGACGCAGGATGACCCGTGCTTCTGGCTCTACAGCTCCGGCACCACCGGCTTCCCGAAGGGCGCCGTCCACCTGCAGCACGACATGCGCTATTCCTGCGAGACCTACGGCGCGAAGGTGCTGCGCTCGACGGAGCAGGACCGCCACTTCACCGTTTCGCCGCTCTTTCACGCGTACGGGCTCGGGAACGGCGTGTTCACGCCGTTCTACGTGGGTGCCTCGAGCGTCTACAAGCCCGAGCGGTCGACGCCGGACCTGGTGTTCGAGCTCATCACGACCGAGCGCCCGACCGTGCTGTTCACCGCGCCGACGTTCTATGCCGCGCTCCTTGCGTACCCCGAGGAGAGCTTCCGATACGACCTCTCATCGCTGCGGTTCGCCGTCTCGGCGGGCGAGTCGCTGCCCAAGCCGCTGTTCGATGCGTGGAAGGCACGGTTCGGGACCGAGATCGTCGATGGGATCGGGTCGACCGAGATGATGCACGTCTTCATCTCGAACGTCCCCGGGAGCGCGCGCGGCGGCACGAGCGGCAAGGTCGTGCCCGGATACAAAGCGAAGATCGTCGACGACGACGGGAACGAGCTCGCTGCCGGCCAGTCCGGTCACCTGTGGGTCTCCGGCGACTCGTGCTGCGCGTACTACTGGAACCAGCACGAGAAGAGCAAAGCCACGTTCCGGGGCGAGTGGACCGTGACCGGCGACAAGTACCGCATCGACCCCGACGGGTACTACATCTACGAAGGTCGAAGCGACGACATGCTCAAGGTCTCCGGCCAGTGGGTGTCGCCCGCGGAGGTCGAGGCCGCGCTCATGGGCCACCCGAAGGTGCTCGAGGCCGCGGTCGTGGGCGCGAAGGACAAGGACGAGCTGGTGAAGCCGAAGGCCTATGTGACCTTGAAGGGCGGGGCCGCCGGAGACGAGGCGCTCGCCGAGGAGCTGAAGGTCTTCGTCAAGGGCCGGATCGCGCCGTTCAAGTTCCCCCGTTGGATCGTCTTCCCGGCCGAGCTGCCGAAGAACGCGGCGGGCAAGATCCAGCGCTACAAGCTCCGAGAGCTCGGGTAGATGGACGCGCTGGCGAAGGTGACGGCCTGGCGCAAGGAGGCGACCGACGACCCCGAGGGTTTCTGGGGCCGCGCGGCCGAGGACCTGCGCTGGTCCAAGAAATGGGACCGGGTGCTCGACTGGGAGCCACCGACCTTCCGCTGGTATCGCGGCGGGCGCTCGAACCTCGCGTACAACTGCGTCGACCACCACGTCGCCTCGGGGCGGGGCGCCGCGACGGCGCTCATCACGGAGAACGAGCGCGGCGAGACCCGGACGTTCACGTACGCGGAGCTGCTCGGTGAGACGAAGCGGATCTCCGCCGCCCTGCGCGGCCTTGGGATCGACAAGGGCGATCGCATCGCGATCTACATGCCGACCTCGGCCGAGGCGATCGCGCTCATGCTCGGCGCGATCCGAATCGGGGCGGTGATCATCGTGATCTTCGCCGGCTTCGGCTCGGGCGCGCTCGGCGAGCGGGTGCGCCTCGCGGGCGCCAAGGCCCTGTTCGCGACGGACGTCACCTATCGCAAGGGCAAGGACGTCCCGTTGAAGGGCATCGTCGACGACGCGGTCGCCGGAGCGCCGACCGTCAAGACGGTGGTCGTGCTTCGCCGCACGTCGACCGACATCGCGTGGACGACGGGCCGTGACCTCGAGTGGCCCGACTTCCTCGCCGGTGCCGCGGGTCAGGACGACTCGCATGTCGAGCTCGAGGCGAACGAGCCCGCGTACATCCTGGCGACGAGCGGGACCACGGCGAAGCCCAAGCTCGCGGTGCACACCCACGGCGGCTATCAGGTCTACGTCTACAGCATGGCGAAGTGGATGTTCGGCCTGAAGCCGAGCGATGTGTGGTGGTCGACCTCGGACATCGGCTGGGTCGTGGGCCACAGCTACATCGTCTTCGGGCCGCTCCTGGTGGGCTGCGCCACGATCGCGTACGAAGGCGCGCTCGACCATCCGGACGCGGAGACCTTCTACCGGATCGTGGAGCAGCACGCGGTCACGGGAGCGTTCACCTCACCGACGGCGGTGCGGCTCCTCATGCGCTATGGGAACGCGCCGGCGAAGGCGCATGTCCTCACGTCGCTCGAGCGCGTGTTCTGCGCGGGCGAGGTCCTGAACGCGCCGGCCTGGGAGTGGTTCCAGAAGGAGGCCCTCGGCGACCGCATCCCGGTGATCGATCACTACTGGCAGACCGAGACCGGCGGCCCGATCGTCGGCAACCCGTATGGCATCGCGCTCCTGCCGATCAAGCCCGGCTCCGGTGGCGTGCCGCTCGCGGGCATCGAGGCGAAGGTCCTGACGCCCGAGGGCGGGCCATGCGCGCCGGACGAGAAGGGCATCTTCGTCATCACGCGGCCGTTCCCGGGACTGACCGCGCGGCTCTGGGCGGAGCCGGAGCGCTACGCGGCCGACTACTGGGACAAGGTGCCCGGGCAACGCGTGTACTTCACCGGCGACGCGACGTCGATCGACAAGGACGGCTATGTCTGGTTCAGCGGCCGGGCGGACGAGATCATCAAGATCGCGGACCATCGCATCGGGACGATCGAGGTCGAGACCGCGTTCCTCCGCAATCCCGCGGTCGCGGAGGCCGGCGTCACCGGTCGGCCCGACGAGCTCCGTGGCCAGGTCATCTCCGCGTTCGTCGTGCTGAAGCAGGGCCATCAGCCGTCGGACCAGCTGAAGACCGAGCTGCTCGCGACCGTGCGCAAGGAGCTCGGGCCGCTCGCGGTGATCGGCGAGCTGAACTTCGTCGACATGCTGCCCAAGACCCGCAGCGGGAAGATCATGCGGCGCGTGTTGAAGGCCGTGATCCTGAACAAGGACCCCGGTGACATCTCGACCATCGAGGACGAAGGCTCGGTGGAAGAAGCCCGCGAGGCCTGGCAGCAGCTGCGGACCGTTGTCGCGGACCGGAGCTGAGGCCAAGCCGCCCTGGTCGGCGGTCCCGCGCGCGCTCAAGGACGAGGTGGCGACGCTGCTCGGATCGCCCGTCGCCCGTGCCGAGCGCGTCTACGGCGGCTACGCCCCCTCAGCGACCTTCCGGATGCTGTTGCAGGACGGACGGCGGGCATTCATGAAGGGCGTCTATCCGCTGTCGAAGGACAGCGCCGTGAAGTGGGACCTCGAGCACGAGGAGCGCATCTACCAGGACTGCGCGCCGTTCATGCGGCCGTGGGCGCCCGAATACTTCGGTGGGACAAGGGCCGAAGGCTGGCAGGTCATGGTCCTCGAGGACGTCGGGCCGCAGACGATGCCACCGTGGACGCCGCTGAAATGGAAGGCGTGCGCGCGCTCGTACGCGGCGTTCCACGCGAAGACGTATGGGAAGCCGCTCCCACGCTGGCTCTCGCGCGTCGAGCACCAGGACTTCGCGCCGTTCTGGGACCGGCTTGCGGCGAGCGGCGAGCTCCGCGGGACCGCGTCGCTCGCGAAGCGGCGCGCCGACGAGGCCGAGGAGTGGCTCGACGTCGCGTTGCCGGTCTTCCGCGCGAAGGCGGCGCTCCTCTTGAAGCTGCGGCCGCCGTTCGCGTTCCTGCACTTCGACACGCGCTCAGACAACATCCGGCTGCAGGGGAAGCTGTTGCGGATGTTCGACTGGAACTTCGCTTGCGCCGGGCCGGTCGAGTTCGACGTCGCAGCGTTCGCGCAGACGATCGCGATGGAGGGCGGACCCGAGCCCGAACGCGTCGTCGCCGAGTACGACCTCGTGCTGCCGCTGCGTCCGGTCGCGCTGGATGCGGCGATCGCCGGGATCGCCGGCTACTTCGCTGATCGCGCCTGGCGGCCCCCGATGAAGGGCTTGCCGCGGATCCGCTCCGTCCAACGCCGGCAGCTGAAGGCGACCTTTGCCTGGGCGGCCAGGCACTTCGACCTGCCCGAGCCGCGTTGGCTGGCCGCCGTCGCCGACTGATCGACCGGCAGAACGCTTGACAGGCGATCAAGCGACGCCTAGACCGCGCAGGTCGTCCGAGCGGATCCGGCGACCGGGGTTGGGACGTGGCGCACTGGTTCGATGACCTCGCGGTCGCTGTCGGTGAGGAGTCACCGCGCCGCACCGCGCTCAAGAAGGCCACGGTCGGCATCGGCGGCGCGCTCGCGCTCCTCATTTTCGGCGGCGGCATCGCGTCGGCCAACGACGACAAGAACGGCGACAAGGACAACAGGCGGAAGTGCGTCGATCCGGGCCTCACGCGCTGCGGCGATACCTGCGCCGTCGTCGCGATCGACCCGGACAACTGCGGCGGCTGCGGCATCGTCTGCAGCGGCGGCGCGGTGTGTCGCAATGGCAAGTGCGTCGAGCAGTGCCCGCCCGTCACCTGCTGCCCGCCGGGCACGACACGCTGCGGCGGCGTCTGCGTGGCCACGACGACCGACCAGAACAACTGCGGCCAATGCGGGCACGTCTGCGCGGCGGGACAGCTTTGCCAGGGCGGCACGTGCGCCTGCCCGTCCGGCACGACGAGCTGCAACGGCGCCTGCGTCTCGACCGCGACGGATCCACGGAACTGCGGTGGCTGCGGCGTCGTCTGTGCCGCGGGGTCCACCTGCGTGAATGGCGCGTGCACGACCGCCCAGGCGACCTGCACCGACGGGATCAAGAACGGCACCGAGACCGACGTCGACTGCGGCGGGAGTTGCCCCCCGTGCGCGGCGGGCAAGCATTGCAATTCGAACGGCGACTGCCAGAGCGGGGTGTGCTCCGGCGGCATCTGCTCGTCCTGCGCGACCGGCCAGACCCTCTGCGGCAACCTGTGCGTCGACACGATGACCAGCGTGACCAACTGCGGTGCCTGCGGGTCGACGTGCTTGACGGCGAACGGCACGTCGAGCTGCGTCAACGGGCAGTGCCGGATCGCCTCCTGCAACGCCGGCTTCGCCGACTGCAACGGCAACCCGGCGGACGGCTGCGAGACGAACGTCTTCTCCGACCGGAACAATTGCGGTGCCTGCGGAAACGTATGCGGCATCTTCCAGACCTGCGTGAACGGCGCCTGCGTCTAGCATCGCGGTCATGACGCTCGCAGGGATCGCGGTCCGGCTCTTCCTGGCGCTCGTCTTCGTCGCTGCCGCGATCGCGAAGGTGCGTGATCGGAACGGCACGCGCCAGGCGGTCGTGGACTTCGGCGTCCCGTCCCGCCTGGCCCCGATCGGGGCTGCCGCGCTGCCCATCGCCGAGCTTGCGGTGGCCGCCGCGCTCGTGATCCCGGCGACCGCCGCTGCCGGCGCCGCGGGCGCCGCCGTCCTGCTCGGCGCGTTCACCGTGGCCATCGGGGTGAGCCTCGCACGCGGTCGGACGCCCGACTGCCACTGCTTCGGTCAGGTCGCAGCGGGGCCGATCAGCCGGCTGACGGTGCTGCGCAACGTCATCCTCGTCGCGCTGGCGGTCTTCGCTCTCGTCGCGGACTCCGGCTCCGCGGTCGTCGGGTCGGTCGACCCGGCGATCGCGATCGCGGTCGTCGCCGCCGCGGCGTTCGCGCTCCAGGCCTGGCTCCTGGCGAGCCTCGTGGCGCAGAACGGCCGGCTCATCGCGCGCCTTGACTCGCTCGAGGGCCGCCTCGCAGCGGGGCCGGGCGCCGCCGCTCGCGGGCTCGGCGTCGGATCGCTCGCGCCCGCATTCCGGTTGCCCGGTCTACGCGGGGAGACGCTCACGCTCGACGCGTTGCGGGCGGGCGAGAAGCCCGCGCTCCTCGTGTTCGCGGATCCGCAGTGCGTGCCTTGCAACGCGCTCATGCCCGATCTCGGGCGCTGGCAGCGGGAGCACGGAGCGAAGCTGGAGATCGCGCTCGTCACCCGCGGCGACGCGGATGCGAACCGGGCGAAGGCGACCGAGCACGGCCTGCGCAACGTGCTCCTCCAGGAGGACCGCGAGGTCGCCGCGAGCTACCTGGTTCAGGGCACGCCCTCCGCCGTGCTCGTCTCGCCCGACGGCCGCGTCGCCGGCGCGCTCGCCGAGGGCGCTGACGCGATCGCGGCCCTGGTCGCGAGAACGGTCGGCGTACCGGTGACCGCCACGAGCGCGAACGAGCAGTGCGGCGGCGGATCGGGGATGGTGGCCGGGGCCGTGACCCTCGGCGAGGCCGCACCCGCGGTCCGGCTGCCCGATCTGCACGGCGCGCTCCGGGACTTCGCCAACATCCACGAGCGGACGCTCCTGCTGTTCTGGAATCCGGGCTGCAGCTTCTGCCAGGGGATGCTGGCCGAGCTGAAGCCGCTCGACGGATCGCCGCCGGCCGGGGCGCCGCGGATCGTGGTCGTCTCGAGCGGGTCGGTCGACGCGAACCGCGCGCTCGGGCTGCGCTCGACGATCCTGCTCGACCAGGACTTCGCGACGGGCCGCGCGTTCGGCGCGACGGGCACGCCCTCCGCCGTCCTCGTCGAGAACGGCAAGATCGCCTCACTGGTCGCCGTCGGCGCGCCCGCGGTGCTCGCGGTCGCGCGCGGAGAACGCACCGCCGTCTAGTCCGCGCTAGCGTCCGAGCATGCCGGAGTGGCCCGAGCTGCGCGTCATGCAGGAGCGGATCGTCGCGGCGCTCGTCGGGAAGGCGGTCGTCGCCGTGCGCGTCGGCGATCCGGTCGTGCTGCGCGCCCTGAAGCCGGTGGACGAGCTCCTCGTCGGGCGCACGCTCCGGGCGGTCACGCATCACGGCAAGTTCCTGATCTTCGCGTTCGACGGGATCGACCTGACCGTGAATCCGATGCTCGCTGGCATGTTCCTGCTGCAACCGGCCGGCGCGAAGGCGACCAAGGACACGCGCCTGCGCCTGGAGTTCGCGGGCGGCACCGAGCTGCGGTACCGCGACGACGTGCGGATGGGGAAGGTCTATGTGGGCATCGAGGCGCCGGGGCTCGACGACATCGGGCCCGACGCCGGCACGCTCTCGTGGACGGAGGCGGAGTTCGCGGAGCGCGCGAGAGCGAAGCGGAGCGAGCTCCGGAACCTCCTGCAGGACCAGACCTTCGTGAGCGGGATCGGGAACGCGTATGCCGACGAGATCCTCTGGGACGCGCAGCTCCACCCGAAGCGACGCGTCGGATCGCTGACCGCGGCCGAGCTGCATCGACTCCACGCCTCGCTGCGCGCCGTCGTGGCGAACGGCCTGGCCGCGGTCGAGAGCGCGATGCCGCCTCAGCTCGGCGAGAAGCCGCGGGCCCACCTGAAGGTGCGCGGCCGGGCCGGAACGCCGTGCCCGCGGTGCGGGACCGTGCTCATGCGGCGGCGCAAGGGCCAAGACGATGTGGACCTCTGCCCGACGTGCCAGCCCGCGCCGAAAGGCCAGCTCTACTAGATACTCGTCGAAGGAAACGGGGGAGCACCGACCGTGAGCACGATCAAGATCATCCGTGAGGCGCCCATCGCGACCGTGCAGCTGGACCGTCCGGAGGTCCTCAACGCGCTCTCCGAAGAGCTCATGGACGAGCTCGTCGTGGCGCTCGAGGCCCTCGACGACGAGGCCGACATCCGCTGCATCGTCCTGACCGGCAACGACAAGGCGTTCGCGGCCGGTGCCGACATCAAGGATTCGTTCGTCGGCGCGACGCCCGCGAGCATGCTCGAGCACGACCTCACGACGCGCTGGGAGCGCGTCCGGAAGATCCGCAAGCCGATCATCGCGGCCGTCTCGGGCTACTGCCTCGGGGGCGGCTGCGAGCTCGCGATGACCTGCGACATCATCGTCGCGAGCGAGACGGCGCAATTCGGGCAGCCCGAGGTGAACCTCGGGATCATCCCCGGCGCCGGGGGGACCCAGCGTCTGGCGCGCGCGGTCGGCAAGTACCGCGCGATGGAGATCATCCTGACCGGTCGCCGGGTGAAGGCGGACGAGGCGAAGGCGATCGGCCTCGCCGCGCAGGTGTATCCCGCGGCGTCGTGGCTCGAGGACGCCAAGGCGCTCGCGCGCACGATCGCGGAGAAGCCGCCGATCGCCGTCCGGCTCGCGACGGAGGCGATCGATCTCGCATTCAACTCGACGCTCGATGCGGGCCTCGAATTCGAGCGCAAGGCCTTCTACCTGCTCTTCTCGACCGAGGACATGAAGGAGGGCGTCGACGCGTTCGTGCACAAGCGGAAGGGCGTCTTCAAGGGGAAGTAGCCGTGACTGGTCCGCTCCGGGTCGAGCGTGACGGCGGGGTCGCCATCCTCACCTTCGATCGGCCCGACGTGCTGAACGCGTTCGACGAAGCGCTCACCGCCGCACTGGCCGTCGCGGTGACCGATGCCGCTCGCGATCCGGACGTCCGGTGCGTCGCCATCACCGGCGCGGGCCGGGCCTTCTCCGCCGGCCAGGATCTCCGCGACCGCGCGACGGCCCTGTCGCACGGCGCCGAGCTGCGGCTGGGCGACGAGCTGCGCCGCCGTTACCACCCGATCGTCACGGCGATCCGGGAGATGCGCAAGCCGGTCATCGCGGCGGTGAACGGCATCGCCGCGGGCGCGGGCCTCGGGCTCGCCACCGCATGCGATGTCCGCGTGGCCGCGCGGTCGGCCACGTTCCGCGCGGCCTGGTCGAAGGTCGGGCTCGTGCCGGACGCCGCGTCCGCATATTTCCTCCCGCGGCTCGTCGGCTGGGGCCGCGCGATCGACATCGTGTTCGGCGGCGAGGCGATCTCCAGCGATGCGGCGCTCGGGATGGGGCTCGCGACGCGGGTCTGGCCCGACGGTGAGTTCGCCGACCGCTGGCGCGCGTACGCGCGCGACCTCGCGGCGGGCCCGACCGAGGCGTACGCCCTCACGAAGGAGGGGTTGAACGCCGCCTGGGACCGCGGCCTGCGCGACTTCCTCGAGGTCGAGGCCGGGTTGCAGGACCGCGCGGGCCGCTCGAACGACTACGCCGAAGGCGTGCGAGCGTTCCTCGAAAAGCGGCCGGCGCGGTTCAGCGGCTCCTGACAGGCGAAAAGCACCCTGCGGCCCGGAGGCGACTAGAGTTCGGCCGCGACCAGCGCGGGGGAGGTCTCGAATGAGCGCCAAGAGCGAGCGCGCGGCGACGCGCGACCAGCACTACCGGATCTCGCGCCGGGCATTCCTCATCTCCACGTCGGCGGTGGCCCTGGCTGCCTGCGCCCCGTCCGCCTCCACCGCGGTCGCGACCGCGGCCTCGACCCCGGGCAAGGTGCTGAAGATCGGGCAGCTCCTCCCGTTCACGAAGGTGTACGCGGAGCTCGGCAACTCGATGAAGCGCGCCACCGACCTGTACCTGAAGACCAAGGGCAACAAGCTCGCAAATCGTCCGGTCACGGTGATCTACGAGGACGAGGCGAACGACCCCCAGGTCGGGCTCGCGAAGACCCAGAAGTTCATCGACCAGGACCAGGTCGACGTCATGCTCGGTGTCGTCGCGACGCCGATCGCGTACGCGATCCGCAACGCCGTCGACAGCGCCAAGATGATCTTCATCGAAACGAACGCCGGCGGGAACGCGCTCACGCGGGCGACACCCGACTGCAAGCCCGCCTGCAAGAGCCCATACATCTTCCGGGCGTCCTTCAGCTCGTATCAGGTATCCGAGCCGATCGGCGAGTACATGGCGAGCAAGAAGGGCGTGAAGGAGGTCTTCACGTTCGTCGCGGACTACGGCTTCGGCACGGAGTCGGCCGCGGACTTCACGACCGGGTTCACGAAACAGGGCGGCAAGATCACCGGCTCACTGAAGGCGCCGCTGGGCAGCGCCGACTTCGTACCGTTCGTCACCCAGCTCAAGAACCAGCCGACGAAGGACATCTACTCCTTCTTCTCCGGCGCCGACGCGGTGAAGTACATCCAGGCGTGGAACCAGCTCGGTCTGCCCGCGGCCGGCTACCGGATGAACGGGGCCGGATTCCTCACCGAGCAGGACGTGCTCGCGGTCGTCAAGGACCAGGCGAACGGCGCGATCACGTCATTATTCTGGGCCGTCGAGCTCGACAACCCAGAGAACAAGGCGTTCAAGGACGCGTATCAGAAGGAGTACAACCTCCTGCCCGACGTCTTCGCGGTCCAGGCATGGGATGGGATGCGCGCGCTCGACGAGGCGCTCCAGAAGACCAACGGGGACACGTCGGACAAGGCGAAGCTCATCGCCGCGCTCGAAGGTGTGAAGTTCAACAGCCCGCGTGGTGCGTTCGAATTCGACAAGGACACTCACAACGTGATCCAGGACATGTACATCCGCGAGGTGAAGACCGTGAACGGCCAGGCCGTGAACACGATCAGCGACAAGATCGGCCGGGTGACCGACCCGGGCAAATGACCCTCGCGTGACGTTCGAGGACGCGCTGCAGCAGGCGCTGAACGGGCTTTCGTTCGGCGCCTTGCTGTTCATCCTGGCCGCCGGGCTGTCCCTCATCTTCGGGATGATGGACGTGGTCAATCTCGCGCACGGCGCGTTCTACATGCTCGGCGCGTACGTCGCGCTCTCGGTGACGCGAGTGACCGGATCCTTCTGGGTCGCGCTGATCGTCGCGCCGCTGGTGCTTGCGGCCCTTGGCCTGATCGTCGAGCCGCTGCTGCTGCGACGCCTGCGCGGGCGGCACCTGGATCAGGTCCTGATCACCATCGGTCTGTCGCTGGTCATCGCCGACTTCATCCGCCTGCGTGATGACTGGGGTTGGGGCGCGACGGTCCGCTCGCTCCCACTCCCCGCGGGACTCGACCATTCCATCCCGATCGCGGGAAGCGACTATCCGACGTACCGGCTGTTCGTCATCGCCTTCAGCGTGGGGCTCGCTCTCCTTCTCTATGTGGTGCACCGGCGCACTCGGCTCGGCGCGCTGGTCCGGGCGGGCGTCGGCGACGCCCAGATGCTCTCGGCGCTCGGCGTCGACACCGATCGCCTGTTCAGCGCCACCTTCGCCGTCGGCGCGGGCCTTGCCGGCCTCGCCGGGGTGATCGCGGCCCCGGTCTTCGGCCTGCAGCCGGGAATGGACGTCGATGCGCTCATCTACTCGCTCATCGTCGTCGTGGTCGGTGGCCTCGGCTCGCTCTCCGGCGCGGTCGCCGGCAGCGCCGTGGTCGGACCCGCCGACACCTTCGGCAAGGTCCTGTTCCCGCAGTTCGCGCTCGCCCTGATCTTCGCGATCATGGCGTTGGTGCTCCTCCTGCGGCCGACCGGACTCCTCGGCCGCGTGCGCATCGGCCGATGAGCCGGCCGACCTTGCTCCGGGTGGGCGTCGTGCTCGTCGTGTGGGCCGCCCTCGCCACGTTCCCGCAGTGGTCGGGCTTCTGGGAGTCGTCGCGATTCGTGGCCGGGATCATCCGGCAGGTCCTGATCTTCGCGATCTTCGCGAGCTCGCTGAACCTGCTCGTCGGGTACGCCGGCCTGCCGTCGCTCGGACACGCCGCGTTCTTCGGGGGTGGCGCGTACGCAGCCGCGATCGCGGCGGAGCGCCTCGGGACGGATCAGCTGCTCGTCAGCCTTGGCGCCGGGGTCGTCGGCGCGGCCCTGCTGGCGCTCGTCATCGGGTACCTCGCGGTGCGGGCGCTCGGGATCTTCTTCCTCATGCTCACGCTCGCGCTCGGACAGATGGTCTTCGCGCTCGCGTTCCAGGCCACGGAGCTCACCGGTGGCTCGAACGGCTTCTCGGGCGTGCACCGTCCGACCTTCCTCGGCATCGACTTCACCGCCGCGTCCGACCTGTACGTGCTGGTCTCCGTGACCTTCCTGGTGGTCGTGCTGCTGCTGTGGCGATTGACGACGTCGAGCTACGGGCGCGCGCTCATCGGCGTCCGGGAGAACGAGCGGCGGATGCGCGCCCTTGGCTACGACACGCGCGCCCTGAAGCTCTCGGCCTTCGTGGTCGCCGGCGCGATCGCCGGGATCGCGGGCGCGCTGTCGTCCTACGAGTTCCGGTACATCTCGCCCAACGACGTCGCGTTCGGGACGTCGGTGACCGGATTCGTGATGGTGCTGATCGGCGGCGCCGGCACGCTGCTCGGGCCCGTGGTCGGTGCAGCGGTCGTGCTGCTCATCGAGCGGGTGCTTCCGTCGCAGCTGCCGGCCCAGACGGTCCTCGGGGTCGTGTTCATCCTCTTCGTCGTCTTCGCCCGGCAGGGGATCGCCGGCGCGTTGCGCAAGGTGGTGCGCGCGTGATCGACGTTCGCGAGCTGCGGCGCGCGTTCGGCGGGATCCACGCGCTCGCGGGCGTCGATCTCCGGGTGGAAGCGGGAGAACGGCGCGCCGTCATCGGACCGAATGGTGCGGGCAAGACGACGTTCTTCAACGTCCTCACCGGCGAGATCCGAGCGACCGGCGGCACGATGCGGCTGAACGGTGCCGAGCTGGGACCGCTGTCGACCTGGAGGCGCGCACGCCTCGGACTCGCCCGGATGTACCAGCGCAACGAGCTCTTCGATCCGCTGAGCGCGCGTGACAACGTGCTCCTCGCGATCTCGTCGCTCGGGGGCGCCTACCGGCCGTTCCGGTCACCGGTACCGGCCGAGGTGGCGCAGGCGGACGCGGTGCTCGAGCAGGTCGGGCTGGCGGACCGGCGGTCCGCGGCCGCGGGCGCGCTCTCGCACGGTGAGCGGCGCCAGCTCGAGCTGGCCCTGGCGCTCGCCCGGAAGCCGCGCGTCCTCCTTCTGGACGAGCCGACGGCCGGCATGTCACCGGCCGAGACCGAGCGCATCACCGCGCTCATCAGCGGCCTTGACCGGTCGATGACGCTGCTGATCGTCGAGCACGACATGGACGTGGTGTTCCGGCTCGCGGATCGGATCACGGTGCTGCACGAAGGCCGCGCGATCGCCGAGGGCACGCCGGACCAGATCCGGGGCGACCGCCAAGTCAACGACGTGTACCTCGGGAAACAGGTCGAGGCATGACCGCGCTTGAGGTGCGCGGCCTGCACGCGTACTACGGCGAGAGCCATGTCCTGCAGGGCGTCGATCTCGAGGTGCGCGATCGCGAAGCGGTATCGCTCGTTGGCCGCAACGGGGCGGGGAAGAGCACGACGATCGGGGCGATCACCGGTCTCGTGCGTCCGCGGGCCGGGGTGGTCCGCGTCGGGACGGCCGACTTCGCGGGGCAGCGGCCGCACCGGATCGCGCGAGCCGGCGTCGCCCTCGTGCCGCAGGGCCGGCGGATCTTCGCCGAGCTCTCCGTGCGCGAGAACCTCCTGCTCGCCGCGCGCACGGTCGCCGGCGGGTGGGACGAGCGCCGCGTGCTCGAGCTCTTTCCGTCCCTCGGCCGCCGCCTCGACAATCGCGGTGATGAGCTCTCGGGTGGCGAACAGCAGATGCTCGCCATCGGCCGCGCCCTGATGCGCAACCCGAGCCTGCTCCTGCTCGATGAGCCGTCGGAAGGGCTTGCGCCGAAGCTCGTGGCCGATGTCGGCGAGGCGCTGCGGTCGTTGCGGGCGACCGGGCTCGCCATCCTGCTCGTGGAGCAGAACCTCTCGCTCGCCACGCGCGTGGGCGAACGGATCTACGTGATGAACAAGGGGACGATCGTGTTCGAGGGCACGCCGGGGCAGCTCGCGGCGCAGCCCGACGTCGAGGCGAGGTACCTCGGTGTCTAGCCTCCCCGACGTCGGCGACGACGAGCGGCTCATGGGCCAGGCGCTCGCTGAGGCGAGGGCTGCGATCGAGCACGGGGACGTGCCGATCGGCGCGCTCGTCGTGCACGACGGCGTCGTCATCGGCACCGGCCACAACGCGCGAGAGCGCGACCAGGATCCGACGGCGCACGCCGAGCTCATCGCGCTCCGCGCCGCGGCCAAGACCCTCGGACAGTGGCGGCTCAGCGGGTGCGCGCTCTACGTGACCCTCGAGCCCTGCGCGATGTGTGCCGGAGCCGCGGTCCTCGCGCGCGTGGATCTCGTCGTCTTCGCCGCACCTGACCCGAAGGCCGGCGCGGTGCGCTCCGTGGCGGAGCTCCTCGACGAGCCCGCGCTGAACCACCATCCGAAGTGGCG
>DATCOD010000155.1:0-1895 GCA_036564905.1 Candidatus Limnocylindria bacterium | reverse complement strand
CCTGCTGCGAGCGAAGACGATCCGGCGAGAACCCACCTGGGATGAACAGCGCGTCGAACTGATCCGGGCTCACCTCGGCGAATGCCTTGTCGACGACTGCGGTCTCTCTCCCCTTGTCGCCATTCAGCCGCTGACCGGCCTCCATGCCGACGATCGTGACCTCGTGGCCGGCCTGCTTCAGCGCGTCGTACGGCTGCTTGAACTCGGAGTCCTCGAATCCACTGGCGAGCACGCAGGCGACTCTCATGGACGGACCCCTCCCCAGCGAGATGCCCTAAGACTATCGCGGGTCCCAGGTGGCCCGGCGCACGCTGGCAAGACTGCGGCACGTGAGGCGGGCCGTGCTAAGTGGAGCGGTTCCAACCCCGGTCAGGCCGGCGATCTTTGCTCCTTCTAACTCGCCAGCCGAAGCCACCGCGTTCGTTCTGAACGAGCCGAGCTGTTACCACTTCCGCGTGCTTGACCCCCGGGACTCCGCGATCCTCTCCGCGACCCTGAACGTGGCAATGATCGGCCACCGTTACCACCTTTGAGCGTGGCTGCGCGGTAGAGGCGTGGTGGGCGGCGCGGCACCCATCGCCTTCGCCGGCTCTCGCTGAAGGCTCGGCACGACATGAGAGTAGAAGTCCAGCGTGACAGCGAATCGTGGAATGGCCCATCGCCCCTGGTGTCGAAGACAATGGGGTGGGAAGTGAGGTGGCGATCGTGTGGGCTCAGAATAAGCGACAGGGATGTGCGCCGGGCCAGTGGCGGAGGCAGCGATGAGCACGATGACCGCCCGCGAGCGCGTGACCGGCGCGGTCCGCGGTGCGTCGCTTGATCGGCCGCCGTTCTCGGTCTGGCGGCACTTCTATCCGACCGAGAACGAGGGCGCTGCGGCACTCGCTGCAGCGACCGTCGAGTGGACGACGCGCTTCGGCCTCGACCTGGTGAAGTACAACCCGCGCGCGCATTACCACGCCGAGCCGTGGGGCACGCGCTACCGGTACGGCGGCGCTGAACGCCCCACGCTCGAGCGGTACGCGGTGACCGCCGCTGACGGTTGGCGGCAGATCCGACGAAAGGGTCTTAAAGAGCCCGCGTTCACGGAGCTCCTCGACGGTCTGCGGGCGGTGCGGCGGAGACTGCCCGACGTACCGCTGCTCGCGACCGTCTTCACGCCCCTTGGCGTGTGTGAGCAGCTCGCCGGCAGGGAGCGCGTCCTCACCGACCTACGCGGGCGGCCCGATGACGTGCTCGCTGCGCTCGACGCGATCGCTGAAACATTCGGCGATGTCGTGCGCGCGTGCTGCGAAGTTGCCGACGGAATCTTCTATGCGACGACGTCCTGGGCGCAACGCGATCTGCTCGACGATGCCTTGTTTGAGCGCTTCGCCCGCCCGTACGACCTGCGCGTGCTCAACGCCGCAGCCGGCGCACCGCTGAACCTCCTCCACATCTGCGGCCCACGCGCTCGGGTGCTCGATCTCGCGGTCGCGTACCCGGGAGTGGCGGCCGTGTCGTGGGACCCGCACCTCGACGGCAACCCGTCACTCGGCACGTTCCTTGCCGCCGTGCCTGGGCGCGCCGCGGTGGGCGGCATCAGCACCCGCGCGTTGCTCGCTTCGGACCCCAGCGCCGCGCGAGCGGACGCCGCTTCCGGGCTCGCGGCGACCAGCGGCCGGCGCTGGATCGTCGCAGGTGGCTGCACGATTCCAACGGAATCGCGGCCAGAGAACATCGCGGCCGCGCAGGCGGCGCTTCTCCCTTGATTCGCTGGCCCTCGACGGCGACCTCTTCCTTGCAAAGCGCGGGGCTCATGCTCGCGCTGCTTGCGGTCGGGCATGCCAGCGTCGGATGGAGGGCCGCAGTTGCGGCCGTCATCTTCATTGAGAAGGTCCGATCCTCGCTCCGTC